>NZ_QTQN01000002.1:0-445598 GCF_003853755.1 Burkholderia sp. Bp8984 | reverse complement strand
GCGACTTCTGCTTCAACGGCAACCTGATCATGCGCGCGACCGGCGACCGGATGCTGCTGTCGCCGCCGCTCGTGATTCGCGAGGGGGAGGTCGACGAGATCGTCGACAAGGCGAAGCGCGCGTTCGATGCGACCGCGGAACGGGTCGGGCGGGCAGGGTAGCGAGTCGTCGCGACGCTTCGATTGCATGTGGCCGAAGCGGCGTTGCCCGTCGAACGCGTTCGCGAGCGCAAGGAAGCGGGCAGGGGAGGCGAGTCGCGGAAAGACGACGCACAAAACGAAAAGGGCCTGCGTCGTGAGACGCAGGCCCTTGAATTCTTTGGTGGGCGGTACTGGGATCGAACCAGTGACCCCTGCCGTGTGAAGGCAGTGCTCTACCGCTGAGCTAACCGCCCAAAGAAGCTGAAATTATGTCAGAGCTTTTCGGGTTCGTAAAGCACTTTCTTCAAATATTTTTCAGGCCGGTGCAAAAGGTGCGTCAGCCGGCCGTCGACGGCTCGACGAGATCGAGGATCGAGCCGTCGCGCTTGAGCGTCGCGAGCACGATGCTCGAATTGATCGACATCACGCCCGTCGCGCGATGCAGCCGGTTGATCACGAAGTCCGAGTAGTGGTCGAGGTCGCGCGCCCGCACCGTCAGCACGTAGTTCGAGCCGCCCGTCACGATCTGCGCGGCGATGACTTCCGGCCACTGCTGGATCGCCTCCACGAAGCGGTCGTGCCATTCGGGCACGTCCGGCCGCATCGACACGTGCACGAGCGCCTCGAATGCGACGCCGACCTTCTTCGGCTCGATCGTGCAGCGGTAGCCGGAAATGGCGCCGCGTTCCTCGAGCAGCTTCACGCGCCGCAGGCACGCCGACGGCGACAGCGCGACCGCGTTCGCGAGGTCCTGATTGCTGATGCGTCCGTCCCGCTCGAGGTGCCGGAGGATCCGCATGTCGGTTCGATCCAGATTCATTTCGCAGAATCCCGTCATTTTTTAGATGGTAGGCGCAGACTCTACTGCAATCGGCGGGATTCGTCATCGAAAAGTGAAGCTCATTCTATTTCGTCCTCGATAACATGCGCCCCATGCCTCGACCGCACGGCCTGACGTGCCGTCACGCCGCCGGCCGTATCGCCGCCTTCAACCCCGACCGTCATTCCGCCATGTACGAACACATTCCCGCCTATCCGGGCGATCCGATCCTGTCGCTGTTCCAGGCGTTCCAGCAGGATGCCCATCCGCACAAGGTCAACCTCAGCATCGGCCTCTATTACGACGACGCGGGCCGCATCCCCGTGCTGGAGAGCACGCGCCTCGCGGCCGAGCGCCTGCGCGAAGCCGGCGCGCCGCATACGTATCTGCCGATGGAAGGGCTCGCCGCGTATCGGCAGGGCGTGCAGCGCCTCGTGTTCGGCGCCGGTTGCGCGGCGCTCGCGCAAGGACGCATCGCGACGCTGCAGACGCTCGGCGGCTCGGGCGCGCTGCGGCTCGGCGCCGAATTCGTGAAGCGCTATTTCCCCGACAGCGCGATCTGGATCAGCGATCCGACGTGGGACAACCATCGCGTGATCTTCGCGGCGGCCGGCCTCGACGTGCACACGTATCCGTACTACGACGCAGCGCGCAACGACCTGCGCGTCGACGCGATGCTCGCGGCGCTCGACGCGCTGCCCGCGCGCAGCATCGTGCTGCTGCAGCCGTGCTGCCACAACCCGACGGGCCTCGACCTCGACCGCGACGCGTGGCGCGCGGTGATCGACGTGCTCGCGCGCCGCGGGCTGATTCCGTTCCTCGACATGGCGTACCAGGGCTTCGGCGATGGTCTCGACGACGACGCATGGGCCGTGCGCGCGATCGTCGAAGCCGGGCTGCCGGCGATCGTCAGCAACTCGTTCTCGAAGAATTTCTCGCTGTATGGCGAGCGCGTCGGCGGCCTGTCGATCGTCTGCGCGAGCGCGGGCGAAGCGGCGACGGTGCTGAGCCAGCTGCAGGCCGGCGTGCGCCGCACCTACTCGAGCCCGCCGCTGTTCGGCGCGCAGCTCGTGTCGGCGGTGCTGAACGACGACGTCCTGCGCGCGTGCTGGGAAGACGAGGTGGCCCAGGTGCGCACGCGCATCAAGCGCATGCGCGGCGCGCTGAAGGCGCGGCTCGACGCGCGCTTGGCCGGGCCCGCGTTCGACGCGCTCGTCACGCAGCGCGGCATGTTCAGCTATACGGGCATCGCCGCGGCCGACGTGGACCGGCTGCGCGCGTCGCACGGCGTCTACCTGCTGCGTTCGGGCCGCATGTGCATCGCGGGCCTGAACGACGCGAACGTCGAGCACGTCGCGTACGCGATCGCCGACGTGCTCGGCGGCACGTCGCGCCAGGCTGCCTGAGCGGCCGATCCCGAACCGAAGGAGGACACGATGGCAGACACGATCCCGGTCGACTTGCCGCAACTCGCGCAGCCGTTCTCGTGGGCGACCCGCGCGGGCGGGCTGATGTTTACCGGCCACGGCCCGGTCGATGCGTCCGGCGCGATCGCAGGCGACACGATGACGGGGCAGGCGCGCCTCACGCTCGGCAATCTCGCGAAGGCCGTCGCGGCGGCCGGCGCGACGATGGACGACATCGCGCAGGTGCTCGTCTACCTGTCCGACGTGAAGGCGATGCCCGAATTCGACGCCGAATACCGGCGCCACTTCCGCGAACCGTACCCGAACCGCACGTGCGTGGGCGTGCAGGGCTTCGCGCACCCGGACATGCGCGTCGAACTCGTCGCATACGTGGCGTTGCCGGCGGCACGCGGCTAGCCGGCACGCGACCGCGCGAAGATTGCAGTACCCACGATTACCGACAAGCACCAACACACCCCGACGAACATCAAACATTCAGACAAGGATGGAGACGAAGATGAAGAGTATCAATAGGTTCGCACTACCGACGATTGCCGGCATGCTCGCCGCGAGCGGCGCGATGGCGCAGAGCAGCGTGACGCTGTACGGCATCGTCGACCAGAGCATTCGCTACACGACGCATGCGAACGCGTCGAACGACGCGAGCGTGCAGATGACCAACGGTGCGATCACCAACAGCCGCTGGGGCCTGAAGGGCAGCGAAGCGCTCGGCGGCGGCCTGACGGCGATCTTCCGGCTCGAGAGCGGCTTCGAGCCGCAGAACGGGCAGCTCGACGGCGCGCTGTTCGGCCGCTACGCGTATGTCGGCCTGGCGAGCGACTGGGGCACCGTGAAGCTCGGCCGGCAGGCGACCGAGGCATTCAACCTGTTCGGCGATCTCGATCCGCTGACGGTCGGCAACTACACGGCCAACATGTGGCCGTACTTCCTCACGCAGGGCCGCGCGAGCAACGTGGCCAGCTACGACGGCACGTTCGGCGGGCTGAGCGTCGGCGCGAGCTACGGCTTCGGCGGCGTCGCGGGCAGCCTCGGCGCGAATGCGTACTGGGGCACGCATGTGTCGTACATGCTCGGCGGGCTGATGGTCGGCGCGACCTACCAGCAGGTACGCGACCTGACGAGCCGCGCGCAGCAGGCGTGGGGCGCGGGCGCACGCTATGCGTTCGGCGCGGCGACGCTGTACGCGGGCTATCTCGGCGGCATCGACCGCACGGGCACGCTCGACCGGCAATTGCTGAACGCGCCGGGCCGCGACGTGACCTACGGTGCGTTCGCCGACAATCCGCGCCGCGACGCGATCTTCTATACCGGCGCGAGCGTGAAGGTCACGCCGGCGGTTTCGGTGACGGGCGTCGCGTACTACGACGACATCCGCAACGTCGACGGCATCGCCGGTAACGGCGGAAAGCGCTACACGGGCGTGCTCGAGGCCGAGTACGCGCTGTCGAAGGCGACGCAGGTCTACGCGACGGTCGACTACAACCGGGTGACCGGCGGCGCGTTCACCGAAATGCCCGGACGCGGCAACCAGACGGGCATCGCGGCCGGCTTGCGCCACCTGTTCTGAGCATGCGGCGCGCGGTGGCCGGTGCGGTCCGGCACCGGTCCGTGCGCCGTCGACGTTTCGGCCGGACACACGCTTTCGAACGAGGTCATTCGATGCAACCAGAAGGGCAATTCCAGCACATCGCGGCGCGCGAGCAGGGTCTGCGCCGCACGCTTTCCGCACGGCAGATGGCGATGATCGCGATCGGCGGTGCGATCGGTACCGGTCTCTTTCTCGGCAGCGGATTCGCGATCGGCTTCGCGGGCCCGAGCGTGCTCGTCAGCTACGCGATCGGCGCGTTCATCTCGCTGTTGCTGATGGGCTGTCTCGCGGAGATGACGGTCGCGCATCCGACCTCCGGGTCGTTTGGCGCATACGCCGAACATTACGTGAGCCCGTGGGCCGGGTTCCTCGTGCGCTACGCGTACTGGGCGTGCATCGTGCTCGCGGTCGGCACCGAAGTCACCGCGATCGCGCTGTACATGAAGTACTGGTTCCCGGGCGTGCCGGGCTGGCTGTGGATCGTCGGCTTCTCGGCGCTGCTCGTGTTCGTCAACGCGCGCAGCGTCGACGTGTTCGGCGCGGTCGAATACGGCTTCTCGGTCGTGAAGATCGCGGCGATCGTCGGCTTCATCGTGCTCGGCGCGTACGTCGTGTTCGGCAATCCGGCACTGGTCGGCGACGGTGCGGCCCGCGCGGGCTTCCACCATTACACCGGGCACGGCGGCTTTTTCCCGAAGGGCATGTGGGGGATGTGGGTCGCGGTGATCGTGTCGATCTTCAGCTACCTGAGCATCGAGATGATCGCGGTCGCGGCGGGCGAGGCGGAGGATCCCGAGCGCGCGGTGACGCACGCGTTCCGCTCGACGATCGTGCGGCTCGTGCTGTTCTACCTCGTCACGCTCGCGCTGATGCTCGCGATCGTGCCGTGGACGGCGGCGGGGCGCGACGAGAGCCCGTTCGTGAAGGTGATGGAGGCGATCCACCTGCCGGGCGCGGCCGGGCTGATCAACTTCGTCGTGCTGATCGCCGCGCTGTCCGCGATGAACAGCCAGCTCTACATCACGACGCGGATGATGTTCAGCCTGTCGCGCGCGGGTTATGCGCCGAAGGCGCTCGGCGCGGTCGACGCGCGCGGCGTGCCGTTCGGCGCGCTGCTGCTGTCGACGCTCGGCATCGCGCTCGCGACGGTCCTGAGCGTGCTGTACCCGGACGCGTCGTTCACGATCATGATGGCGGTGTCGATGTTCGGCGCGCTGTTCACGTGGATGATGATCTTCGTCACGCATTACTGCTTCCGGCGGCGTCGCGCGGCGCTCGGTTTGCCGGCGCCCGCGTTCCGGATGCGCGGCTTTCCGCTGCTGACGCTGCTCGGCGCGGCGCTGATGCTCGCGGTGATGGTGACGACCTACTTCACGGCCGAATTCCACATGACGCTGATCTTCGGCATTCCGTTCCTGATCGCGCTGTCCGTCGTGTACGCGGTGTGGTACCGGCGCGCGCAGCCGGCGCTGCAGCCGGAAGCGAAGTAACGGGGAAGTGCCGGCGCGAAATGCCGGCGCGCCGGCTCAGCCCGCGAGCGCGGGCAGCGCGTCGATCGATGCGCGCACGTAGTCGGCGAAGCGCAGTGCGACCGGTTCGGCGGTGCCGCTGCGCTTCAGTTCGAGCGTGCGCGATTCGAGCGACGCATCCTTCAGCGGCCGGAACGCGAGCCGGTCGCTCTTCACCTGCTGCAGCACGCGCGGCACCAGCGCGATGCCCATGCCGAACTCGATCATCGACAGGATCGTCTGCCACAGCCGCGCCTCGTGACGGATCAGCGGGCTGAATCCCGCGTTCACGCATTGCGCGATTATCAGGTCGTGATAGTGCGGCGCCGCGTCGCGCGGAAACAGGATGAACGGTTCCTCGGCCAGCGTGGCGAGCGCGACCTGACGGCGCCGCGCGAGCGGATGCGCGGCCGGCAGGCAGCAGACGAACGGTTCCGCGTAGACGGGCGCCGATTCGACCTCGGGCGGGCAGTGGCCCCAGTGCGCGTAGCCGAGATCGATCTGGCCACGCTGGATCGCCTGCACCTGCGCCTGCGTGTTCATCTCGCTCAGCACGATCTCGACGCCCGGGTAATCGGCTTCGAAGCGCCGCACCGCATCGGGCAGCCCGCGATACAGCATCGAATGGACGAAGCCGATCCGCAGCCGGCCCGCGAGGCCGGACGCCGAGCGTACCGTGAGCCGCTCGGCCTCGGCCGCCTGCAGCAGCAGCCGGCGCGCTTCGCCGAGCAGCACCGCGCCCGCGTTGGTCAGCGCGACCGTCTTGTTGGTGCGCGAAAAGAGCTGCACGCCGAGCGCGTCCTCGAACTTGCGGATGTCGAAGCTCAACGCCGGCTGCGAGATGAACAGGCGCTTCGCCGCGCGCCCGAAATGCAGTTCCTCGGCGACCGCCACGAAGTAGCGCAACTGCCTCAGTTCCATGCTGTCTCCTTCCCGCATCGGCATCGATAAGCGTCGTCTATCGTACCGGATAAATCCTGTATTGGACGCTTATCGATCGCGCGCCTACGCTCTGCTGAACGCCTGGCATCAGCCGGCCGCGCTGCCGCCGCGCGGCGCCGGCCGATAGCCGGGCGCCATCCTGGAGACGCATGCATGAACGACATCGCTCGCACGCCGGACACCGGCGCGGCCAACAACATCCCCGATAGCCGGGGCATCAATTTCTTCACGGCCGATCCCGATCTCGGCGCGTTGCTGAAACTGCATCTCGGTGACGCGCGCTACGCGGAACTCGAACCGCAGCTGCACGCGCTCGGCGCGCGCGTGTCGGGCGAGCTCGACGCATGGGCGTCGCGCGCGGACAAGCACCCGCCCGTGCTCGAACACCGCAACCGGCGCGGCGAAGCCGTGCAGCGGATCGACAAGGATCCCGCGTACATCGCGCTCGAACGCGTCGCGTATGCGGAACTCGGGCTCGCGTCGCTGAGCCACCAGCCCGAGGCGGTCGTGCCGCTCGTCAAGTACGCGCTGACGTTCCTGTTCGTGCAGGCCGAATTCGGGCTGTGCTGCCCGGTCAGCATGACCGATTCGCTGACGCGCACGCTGCGCCGTTTCGGCGACCCGGCGCTCGTCGAGCGCTATCTGCCGATGCTCGCATCGCGCGATTTCGACACGCTGTTCCAGGGCGCGATGTTCATGACCGAACAGGCGGCCGGCTCCGACGTCGGCCGCATCGCGACGCGCGCGGTGCGCGATGCCGACGCGCAGGGCGAGGCGGTGTGGCGCCTCTTCGGCGACAAGTGGTTCTGCTCGAACGCTGACGCCGACCTGGCGATGGTGCTCGCGCGGCCCGACGGCGCGCCGGACGGCATCAAGGGGCTCGCGTTGTTCCTGCTGCCGAAGACGCTGCCGGACGGCACGCGCAACCGCTACCGGATCGTGCGGCTGAAGGACAAGCTCGGCAGCCGTTCGATGGCGAGCGGCGAGATCGCGCTCGAAGGCGCGCAGGCATACCTGATCGGCGAGATCGGCCGCGGCTTTCACCAGATGGCGGACATGATCAACATGTCGCGGCTGTCGAACGGCGTGCGCGCGGCGGGCCTGATGCGGCGCGCACTGAACGAGTCGCTGCACGTGGCCGCCCACCGCGCCGCATTCGGCCGCAAGCTGATCGAGATGCCGCTGATACAGCGCCAGCTGATGAAGATGCTGCTGCCCGCCGAGGCCGCGCGCGCGATGTTCATGCAGATCGCGCTGCTGCTGCCGCAGGCGGATGCGGGCGACGAGCAGGCCGCGCGCTGCGTGCGCATCCTGACGCCGCTGATCAAGTTCCGCGCGTGCCGCGACGCACGCCGTGTGACGGGCGACGCGATGGAGGTGCGCGGCGGCACCGGCTACATCGAGGAATGGAGCGATGCGCGCCTCGTGCGCGATGCGCATCTCGGCTCGATCTGGGAAGGCACCAGCAACATCGTCGCGCTCGACGTCGCGCGCGCCGCGCAGCGCGAGCAGGCGCTCGATGCGCTGCGCACGTTCCTCGCCGACCGGCTCGGCGCGGCGCCGCTGCCCGACGCGAGCCGCGCGGCGCTGCGGCGCATTCTCGCGCGCGCGTGCGATGCGCTCGCCCGGGTCGCGGCGGAAGGCGACGACGCGCGCGTGCGGCAGGCCGCGTCGGCGCTGTACTACGCGAGCGCGGCCGTGCTGATGGCATGCGAGGGCGCGCAGCTCGCGCCCGATTACCGGCGCCTCGCGCTCGCGCACCTGATCGTGCGTCACAAGCTGTTGCCGGTCGATCCGCTCGCGCCGGCGTCGCGCGACGACGAGGCAGCGGCGTTCGATGCGTTGCTGCGCGGCACGCCGGTACCGCTCGACATGGCGCTCGACCTGCTGCCGGAGGTCGAACGATGAGCACGACGAAAGCGACGGAAGCGACGGAAGCGACGAAAGCGACACGCGGCGCACTTGACGGCCTGAAGGTCGTCGACCTGAGCCGCGTGCTCGGCGGCCCGTACTGCACGCAGGCGCTCGCCGACCACGGCGCGACGGTGATCAAGATCGAGCCGCCGGGCGGCGACGAGACGCGCGGCTGGGGGCCGCCGTTCCTCGGCGACACCGCGTGGTACTTCATGGGCGTGAACCGCAACAAGGAGGGCGTCGCGCTCGACCTGTCCCGCGACGAAGGGCGCGCGATCCTGTGGCGCCTGCTCGAGAGCGCCGACGTGCTCGTCGAGAACTTCAAGCCCGGCACGCTCGCGCGCTGGGGCATGGACTACGCGCGCGACCTGCAGCCGCGTTTCCCGCGCCTGATCCACTGCGCGGTGACGGGCTTCGGCGACGACGGCCCGCTCGGCGGGCTGCCCGGCTACGACGCGGTGATCCAGGCGATGGCCGGGCTGATGAGCGTGAACGGCGAGCGCGACGGCGACGCGACGCGCATCGGGCTGCCGATCGTCGACATGGTCACCGGACTCAACGCGCTGACCGGCATCCTGCTCGCGCTCGTGGAGCGCGAGCAGAGCGGGCAGGGCCAGTCGATCGACATCGCGCTGTACGACTGCGGCGTGTCGCTGCTGCATCCGCACCTGCCGAACTTCTTCGGCTCGGGGCGCGTGCCCGAGCGCAGCGGCAACGCGCACCCGAACATCGCGCCGTACGACAGCTATCGCACGGCCACCGTGCCGATCTTCCTCGCGGTCGGCAACGACCGGCAGTTCGCGCGGCTCGTCGCGCATCTCGGCGCGCCGGCGCTGGCCGGCGATCCGCGCTTCGTCGACAACCGCAGCCGCTGCGCGCACCGGCCCGAACTGAAGGCCGAACTCGAGGCACGGCTCACCGCGCATCCGTGCGAGCCGCTCGCGCGCGACCTGATGGCGGCGGGCGTGCCGTGCGGGCCGGTGCGCACGGTCGCCGACGTCGCGCGCGACCCGCATGCGCTGCATCGCGAGTTGTTCGTCGAGATCGGCGCGTATCGCGGCACCGCATCGCCGGTGAAGCTGTCGCGCACGCCGGCGACCTATCGTTCGCCGCCGCCCGCGCTCGGCCGCGACACGCGCGCGGTGCTCGACCGCCTCGGCGTCGATCCCGCGCTCCAGCGGCAGCTGCTCGACGCGGGCGTGCTGAAGGTCGCGCCGGACCCGGCGTGACCGGACGAGTGGCCCTGCAGGTGAGTGACCTGGACCGACAGATCGCGACGTAAAGCGACGTTGGGCAGCGTAACGCTGCCCCGCGTCGAGCAATCGCTCGTAACGCAACTCCGCCAGCCGGCGGCGCAAGGCCGGCCATCCGGCAACGCGCGCGACAGTCGCGCCGCCGATCACAAACATGGAGACATCGATGAGCCGTCCGCAATCCCCGTCCGCCGCGCAGCCGCGGCCCGGCCGTGCCGCCCTCGCGGCGTTCGTCGGCACCACGATCGAGTGGTACGACTTCTACATCTACGGCACCGCCGCCGCGCTCGTATTCGGCAAGGTGTTCTTTTCGAGCACGATGAATCCCGGCGTCGCGACGCTCCTTGCGTTCGTCACGTTCTGGGCCGGCTTCGCCGCGCGGCCGCTCGGCGGCATCGTGTTCGGGCATCTCGGCGATCGCGTCGGCCGCAAGACCGCGCTCGTGATCACGCTGGTGATGATGGGGCTTGCCACGACCGGCATCGGCCTGTTGCCCGGCTATGCGTCGATCGGCGTGTGGGCGCCCGCGGGCCTCGTCGTGCTGCGCGTGCTGCAGGGCATCGCGGTCGGCGGCGAGTGGGGCGGCGCGGTGCTGATCGCGAGCGAGAACGCGCCGAAGCATCGCAGCATCCTGTATGCGGCGTTCGCGCAGCAGGGTTCGCCCACCGGCAACCTGCTCGCCACCGCTGCCTTCTTCGCGCTGAGCGCGCTGCCGACGCCGTCGTTCCTGATGTGGGGCTGGCGCATTCCGTTTTTGCTGTCGGCGGTGCTCGTGATCATCGGGATGGTGATCCGGCTGCGGCTCGAGGAATCGATCGACATGCAGCGCGTGCTCGCGCGCAAGCGCACGGTGAAGCTGCCGCTGCGCGACGTCGTGCGCGACCACTGGCCCGTCGTGCTGCTCGCGGCCGGCACGCTGCCGGTGATCAACGTCACGTACTTTCGCAGCACGTTCGCGCTGTCGTGGGCGACCAAGGAGCTCGGTTATGCGCAGGGCACGTTCCTCGGCATCCTGTCGATCTCGCTCGTCGTGCAGTTCCTGATGCAGCCGGTCGGCGCGTGGTTCGTGTCGAAGGTCGACATGCGGCGCGCGATGTGCTGGATCCTGATTCCGGAGATCGTGCTGATGCCGGTGATGTTCCATGCGCTCGCGACGCGCTCGTACTGGGTCGCCGTCGCGGGCATGTGCATCTCGACGATTCCGTCGGCGATGTTCTACGGTGCGGTCGGCGGCGTGCTCGCGCGCGTGTTTCCGGCCAACATCCGCTATACGGGCCTGTCGCTCGCGTACCAGCTGAGCGCCCTCGTCGTCGGCGGCGGCACGCCGGTGCTCGCGCAGGCGATCCTGAACGCGACCGGCAGCATCGTCGGCGTCGCGATCGCGTCGGGGCTGTACGCGCTCGCGTCGCTCGCGTGCATGCTCGCGCTGCTGAATCGCACCGGCTACCGCGCGGACGAGCTGTCGACGGCCGAGCGCAGCGATGCGGCCGAGTGGGGCGCCGAAAGTGCGAGCGCTGAAAGTCCGGCCGGCGAGACCACGCAGCCAGGCGAGCGCGGCGCGTTGAAACCGGCGGGGTGAGACGGGGGGGCCGACGTGATTCGGCACGCTGGCGATTCGGTAATGCGGTAACGCGGTAATGTGGTGAGGCGGTGAGGCGGTAATTCGCCGCTCCGGCGACATCGCGCGCCGGACGGATCGCGCGCCGCATGGCCTCGACTCGCGCCAAATCACGCGTCCCAAAAGCAAACGGCACCGTGCGATCCACGGTGCCGTTTGCCTGGCGGTTGCTTGACTGCGCGACGAGGCCGGCACGGCCGGCCATCGCGATGCGCGGTGCTTAGCCTTCCGTCGGCGGCACGTAGCCGGACGCCTGGTCGGCGCCGTCGCCGAAGAAATACTTCTCGGTCTGCTTCATCAGGTACTGGCGCGCGCGCGGGTCGGCCATGTTCAGGCGGTTCTCGTTGATCAGCATCGTCTGCTGCTTGAGCCAGCCTTGCCACGCTTCCTTCGACACGCTTTCGTAGATGCGCTTGCCGAGTTCGCCCGGCAGCGGCGGGAAATCGAGACCCTCGGCTTCCTTGCCGAGCTTCGCGCATTGGATCATTCGAGCCATCGTGTACTTCTCCTGTAATCGGTCTGGGGGAGGGCAGTCGTGCCTGCGCTCAGAGCTGCTTCATCAGCACGAGCGACTTGCGCTGCCAGTTGTAGAGTTTGCGGCGGTCTTCCGGCAGGTCGTCGACGCTGACCTTGACGAAGCCGCGCTTGAGGAACCAGTGCTCGGTGCGCGTCGTGAGCACGAAGATGTGCGTGAGGCCGCGCGCGCGGGCGCGCTGCTCGATGCGCTTGAGCAGGCGTTCGCCGTCGCCCGAGCCCTGCGCTTCCGGCGCGACCGTCAGGCACGCCATCTCGCCGATCTTTTCCTGCTGGTACGGATACAGCGCCGCGCAGCCGAACAGCACGCCATCGTGCTCGATCACCGAGAAGTGGTCGATGTCGCGTTCGATCTGGTGGCGGCCGCGCCGCACCAGCGTGCCGTCCGACTCGAGCGGCTCGATCAGCGACAGGATGCCGCCGACGTCGTCCGGCGTCGCTTCGCGCAGGCTCTCGAGGTTCTCGTACGAGATCATCGTGCCGACGCCGTCGTGCAGGAACAGTTCGAGCAGCATGCTGCCGTCGAGCGACTGCGGAATCAGGTGGGCCCGGGTCACGCCGCCGCGGCACGCGCGGATCGAGTGCTTCAGGAAGAACGCGTCGTCGCCCTGGATGTTGCCCGAATCGAGCAGCTCGGCGGCCGCGTCGAGCGACATTTCGCGGATCAGCCCGCCTTCGTCGTCGACGATGCCGGGCGCTTCGGTCAGGAAGATGATCTTGTCGGCGCGCAGCGCGATCGCGGCGGCCGATGCGACGTCTTCCATCGACAGGTTGAACGCCTCGCCGGTCGGCGAGAAGCCGAGCGGCGACAGCAGCACGAGCTTGCGGCTCGCGAGCGAATGACGGATCGATTCGGCGTCGATCTTGCGCACGATGCCCGTGTGCGCGAAATCGACCCCGTCGAGAATCCCCACCGGCCGGGCGGTCACGAAGTTGCCGGACACGACGCTGATGTGCGCGTGCGCCATCGGCGAGTTCGGCAGACCCTGGCTGATCGCGGCCTCGATGTCGAGACGCACTTCGCCGGCCGCTTCCTTCGCGGATTCGAGCGCGCGCGCATCGGTGATGCGCAGCCCGTGCGAAAACTCGGATTCGACACCATGCAGGCTCAGCTGCTCCTCGACCTGCGGCCGCGAGCCGTGCACCAGCACGATCTGGATGCCCATCGCCTGCAGGAGCGCGATGTCGGACACGAGCGCGTTCAGCAGGCCCTGCTGCACCACCTCGCCGCCGAACCCCACGACGAACGTGCTGTTGCGGAACTTGTGGATATAGGGCGCGACGGAACGCATCCAGTCGACGAACTGCGCGTGGCTGGCGGCCGAATCGTCGGCGGCCGGCGGCGTCGCGGCGCCGGTCTGGGCGGGAGGGAGGTCGGTTTGGGAATTCATGGGCGGGATTATAATGCGCCCCCATGTCGAATGTACCTAAAAGTCCCGCGCCGACGCGGGCCAAAGCGCCGTCGGCGAAGCACCCGGATGGTGCGGCCGACGCGCGTCAGCAGCAGGGCCAGCCGCCGCGCCAGCAGCAGGAAAAGCCGGCGGGCAAGCCGGCCCACGCGCCGCGCGGCGACGAACGGCGTGGCGATGCGCGCCAGCCGTCCGCGAAGGGCGCACCGCAGGCCGCCGGCGAGCGCGCTCCGCGCCGCGAGCGTCCGCCGCGCGCCACCGTCGCGCCGAATCCCGTTCCGCCGATCACTTACCCCGAAAGCCTGCCGGTGTCGGGCAAGCGCGACGAAATCGCGCGCGCGATCGCCGGTCATCAGGTTGTCATCGTCTGCGGCGAGACGGGTTCGGGCAAGACCACGCAGTTGCCGAAGATCTGTCTCGATCTCGGCCGCGGCCTCGGCGCCGGCGGCACGGGCCTGATCGGCCATACGCAGCCGCGGCGCCTGGCCGCATCGTCGACCGGCCGCCGGATCGCCGAGGAACTCGGCACGCCGTTCGGCGAGGTGGTCGGCTACAAGGTGCGCTTCACCGACAATCTCGCGCCGGGCGCGTCCGTCAAGCTGATGACGGACGGCATCCTGCTCGCCGAGACGCAGACCGATCCGCTGCTGAAGGCGTACGACACGCTGATCATCGACGAGGCGCACGAGCGCAGCCTGAACATCGACTTCCTGCTCGGCTACCTGAAGGAGATCCTGCCGCGGCGGCCCGACCTGAAGCTGATCGTCACGTCCGCGACGATCGACGCCGATCGCTTCGCGCGCCATTTCGGCACCGACGAGCGCCCGGCACCCGTGATCGAGGTGAGCGGGCGGCTGTACCCGGTCGAGATGCGCTACCGGCCGGTGGCCGAGGACCGCCCGGCGGTCAAGAACGCCGAAGGCACCGGCGGGCGCGACCGCGTGAAGACCGCGCGCGAGGCCGAGCGCGACCTGATGGACGCGATCGTCGACGCGGTCGACGAACTGTGCCGCGAAGGCCCCGGCGACGTGCTGGTGTTCCTGCCCGGCGAGCGCGAGATCCGCGAGGCGGCCGAGGCGCTGCGCAAGCACCATCCGCCGCACACCGAGATCCTGCCGCTGTTCGCGCGGCTGTCGGCGGCCGACCAGGACAAGGTGTTCAAGGCGTCGAACGCGCGCCGCATCGTGCTCGCGACCAACGTGGCCGAAACCTCGCTGACGGTGCCGGGCATCCGCTACGTCGTGGACACCGGCCTCGCGCGCGTGAAGCGCTATTCGTACCGGAACAAGGTCGAGCAGCTCCAGGTCGAGTCGATCTCGCAGGCCGCCGCGAACCAGCGCGCGGGCCGCTGCGGCCGGGTGGCCGACGGCGTCTGCATCCGCTTGTACGAGGAAAGCGACTACCAGGCGCGCGCGCGCTTCACCGATCCGGAAATCCTGCGCTCGTCGCTCGCGTCGGTGATCCTGCGGATGAAATCGCTGCACCTGACTGCGATCGAATCGTTCCCGTTCCTCGAGCCGCCGCCCGGCCGCGCGATCGCGGATGGCTACCAGCTGCTCAACGAACTCGGCGCGGTCGACGACGACAACGCACTGACGCCGCTGGGCCGCGAACTCGCGCGGCTGCCGCTTGATCCGCGCGTCGGCCGGATGATTCTCGCCGCGCGCGACCAGCAGTCGCTGCGCGAGGTGCTGATCATCGCGAGCGCGCTGTCCGTGCAGGACCCGCGCGACCGGCCGATCGAAGCGCAGGAGCAGGCCGACCAGGCGCACCGCCGGTTCGCCGACGAGCGCTCCGAATTCCTGCAGTGGCTGAAGATCTGGGCGTGGTTCGAAGAGGCCGTCGCGCACAAGAAGTCGAACCGCCAGCTGATCGACGCGTGCCGGCAGAACTTCCTGTCGCACCTGCGGCTGCGCGAGTGGCGCGACGTCCATTCGCAGCTGCTGACGGTCGTGCGCGAACACGGCTGGCGCCTCAACGAGGTCGAGGCGACCTACGAGCAGGTGCATCTGGCCCTGTTGACGGGCCTGCTCGGCAACCTCGGCATGAAGGCCGACGACGATCCGCACTACCTCGGCGCGCGCGGGATCAAGTTCTACCTGTGGCCGGGCTCCGCGCTCGCGAAGAAGGCCGGCCGCTGGGTGATGGCGGCCGAACTCGTCGAGACGAGCCGGCTGTACGCGCGCTGCCTCGCGAAGATCGAGCCGGAGTGGGTCGAGAAGATCGGCGCGCACCTGCTGAAGAAATCGCTGTCGGAGCCGCATTGGGAAAAGCGTCCCGCGCAGGTCAGCGCGTTCGAGCGCGCGACGCTGTACGGGCTGCCGATCTACCACCGCCGGCGCGTCGCGTTCGGCAAGCAGGACCCGGCGCGGGCGCGCGAGCTGTTCATCCGCGGCGCGCTGGTCGAAGGCGAATTCGACACGAAGCTGCCGTTTTTCGCGCACAACCGCAAGCTGCTCGCCGACATCGAGCAGCTCGAGCACAAGTCGCGCCGGCAGGACGTGCTGGTCGACGACGAGCTGATCTACGCGTACTACGACCAGGCGATTCCGGAAGGAATTCACACGGGCGTCGCGTTCGAGCGCTGGTATCGGGATGAAGTGAAGAAGGGCGGCCAGGCGGAGGACAAGCAGCGCCTGCTGTACCTGTCGCGCGACGACCTGATGCGCCACGAGGCGGCGGGCGTCACGACCGAGCTGTTTCCGAAGCGCGCGACGATGGCCGGCGTCGAGATGGCGCTGACCTACCACTTCGAACCCGGCACGCCGCGCGACGGCGTGACGCTCGCGGTGCCGCTGTACGCGCTGAACCAGGTCGACGCGCGCCGCTGCGAATGGCTCGTGCCGGGGATGCTGAAGGAAAAGGTGCAGCTGCTGCTGAAGTCGCTGCCGCAGAAGCTGCGCCGGCATTGCGTGCCGCTGCCCGAGTACGCGGCCGGCTTCGTCGAGCGCACGGGCCGCGAGCGCTTCGGCGCGGGCGGGCTCGTCGAGGCGCTGATCGCCGACGTGCGCGGCGAGACGCAAGTCGCGATGAAGACGGCCGACTTCAAGCTCGAGACGCTGCCCGCTCACCTGTTCATGAACTTCAAGGTGATCGACGAGCACGGCCGCCAGCTCGCGATGGGGCGCAATCTCGCGCAACTGCGCCAGGAACTCGGCGCGCAGGCGCAGCAGCAGTTCCAGAAGATCGCGGCGGCGTCGACGATCGCGCCCGGCGGCGAAGCCGGCGCGGACGACGCGGGCGCCACGCCGGCGCCGGCCGCCACGGCAGGTTCCGCGGCTTCGGCGGCGAAGGGCGGCAAGCCGGGCAAGGGCGTCGCACCGCACACGGCCGCCCCGGCGGAAGCCGGCGCGACCGCACTGTACGAGAACCTGACGACGTGGAACTTCGGCAAGCTCCCCGAGCTGCTGGAGATCCGCCGGCGCGGCCAGACGCTGTACGGCTATCCGGCGCTCGTCGATCGCGGCACGCATTGCGACGTCGAGGTGTTCGACTCGCCGGAGGAGGCCGCGCGGATCCACCGGGCCGGCTTGCGGCGGCTGTTCGCGCTGCAGCTGAAGGAGCCGATCAAGTTCCTCGAGAAGAACCTGCCGGGGCTGCGCGAGATGGCGATGCAGTACATGTCGCTCGGCACGCAGGACGAGCTGCGCGACCAGCTGATCGACACGGCGCTCGACCGTGCGTGCCTGCAGGATCCGCTGCCCGACGACGACGCGAGCTTCCACGCGCGCCGCGACGAAGGCCGCAGCCGCCTGAACCTGCTTGCGCAGGAGATCGCGCGGCTCGTCGGGCAGATCCTCGCCGAATACGCGGGGCTCGCGAAGAAGCTCGCGCAGGCCAAGCCGTTCGCACAGGCCCACGCGGATCTGCAGCAGCAGCTCGCCGCGCTGGTCGGCAAGCGCTTCGTGATCGACACGCCTTACGTGCAGCTTGCACACTTCCCGCGCTACCTGAAAGGCATCGCGCTGCGGATCGACAAGCTGAAGGCCGACCCGGCGCGCGACGCGAAGCAGTCCGGCGAGCTGCTGCCGCTCGTCCAGCAGTACCAGCGCGCGGTGTCGCAGCGCGGCGGCGTCGCCGACCCGCGGCTCGCGGAATTCCGCTGGCTGCTGGAGGAACTGCGAATTTCGCTGTTCGCGCAGGAACTGCGCACGCCGATGCCTGTCTCTGTCAAGCGTCTGCACAAGGTCTGGGAGTCGATGCAGCGCTAGCGTAACGGCGGTTGTCCGGGCCCGCACCGGCGGCCGGCCCGGCCGGCCGCGCGGCGCCTGCCGCGGCAGGCCGCACGGCGGCCGCGGCGTGCGTCGAAGTGGCGCAGGGCCGACTTCCGTCAACCGGCAGGGCCGGTCGAGCGTTTTACAATCACTGCTGTTCCACGACGTGAGTCTTCATGCGCACTTTCCTTTCCTTCGGCCGCACGCTTGCGCTGGCCGCCGCCGTGCTGGCGCCTGCCGCGCACGCGAATAACGTGATCATCCTCAATTCGGCCGAAGCGACGCTTTCCCTGATCGACCAGCAGACCCGCCAGGTCGTCGGCACGATGCCGACCGGCAAGGAGCCGCACCACCTGATGGCGACGCCGGACAATTCGTCGCTGATCGTCGCGAATTCGGTCTCGAACAGCCTGATGTTCGTCGATCCGAAGACGGGCAAGCTGCAGCGGACGGTCGAAGGCATCGAGGATCCGTACCAGCTCGGCTTCTCGCCCGACAACAAGTGGTTCGTGTCGACCGGGCTGCGCCTCGACCGGCTCGACATCTACAGCTACGACGGCCGCGACCTGCATCTCGTGAAGCGCTTGCCGCTCGCGGTGATGCCGAGTCACATCGCGTTCACGAAGGACAGCAAGACCGTGCTCGTGTCGCTGCAGGTGTCCGGCGAGATCGCGGCGGTCGACCTCGCGACGCAGACGGTCAAGTGGAAGATGCCGGTCGGCAACGTGCCGGCGGGCCTGTGGATGACGCCGGACGACAAGTACCTGCTGGTCGGCATGACGGGCGCCGATTACGTCGCGGTCGTCGACTGGCGCAATCAGAAGGTCGTGAAGACCATCCAGACCGGCAAGGGCGCGCACAACTTCCGCTCGCTCGCGGACGGCACGCACGTCGCGATCACGAACCGGGTCGCGAACACGATCAGCATCATCGACGAGAACACGCTCACCAAGGTCGGCGACATCACCGGCCTGCTGCCGGGCCCGGACGACATGGAGCTGTCCGCCGACAAGAAGACGCTGTGGGTGACGTTCCGCTTCGCGAAGAAGGTCGGGATCATCGACCTGGCCTCGCGCAAGCTGGTGCAGACGATCTCCGTCGGCCGTTCGCCGCACGGCATCTACTTCTACGACCGCGCGCCGTGGAAGGCTGCGAACGGCGCGTGACGGGCGGAGGCGGACGATGCTGCACCTGATCGATGCGTTCGTGTCGGACATCCAGACCTGGCTGTACGTCGACGTCGTGCAGCCGCTCCTCTTCAAGTTCAACCTGATGGACTATGACGAGGACACCTACGACGCGCTGTACTGGGTGATCATCGGCGCACTCCAGATGGTGCTGATGTTCGCGCTGCTGCGCCCGCTCGAGGCGCTGGCGCCCGTCGAGCGCTGGAAGAACCGCCGCGCGGTGCGGGTCGACGTGATCTATACCGCGATCTCGAAGCTCGGCATCTACACGCTGTTCTTCTTCTTCGCGCTGCAGCCGGTGTTCGACCGCCTCCAGGCGTGGCTGCGCCTGCACGGCGTTGCGAACGTCAACCTCGATTATCTGTGGCCGGGCGTGACCTCGCGGCCGATCGTCGCGTTCGCGATCTACCTCGTCGTGCTCGACTTCGCCGGCTACTGGTATCACCGCTGGCAGCACAAGTTCGGCATCTGGTGGGAGCTGCACGCGGTGCATCACAGCCAGCGGCAGATGTCGTTGTGGTGCGACGACCGCAACCACCTGCTCGACAACGTGCTGCAATCGTGTTTCTTCGCGGCGATCGCGCTCGTGATCGGCGTGACGCCGTCGCAGTTCGTCGTGCTGACCGCGGTCACGAACTTCGTGCAGAGCATCCAGCATACGAATGCGCGGCTGTCGTTCGGCTGGCTCGGCGAGCGCCTGCTCGTGAGCCCGACCTTCCACCGGCGCCACCACGCGGTCGGCTACGGCCACGAAGGCACCAAGTACGGCTGCAACTTCGGCGTGCTGTTCCCGTGGTGGGACATGATGTTCGGCACCGCGTCGTGGAACCGCACGGTCGAGCCGACCGGCATCCGCGAGCAGGTCGAAGGCGTGTCCTACGGCGAAGGCTTCTGGGCGCAGCACGGCCTCGCGTTCGTGCGGATCTTCCGGCGCCTCTTTCCCGCGAAGCGCGGCGCGGCGTCGGCCTGAGCGCGTCACTTTCCCGTTGAACGGCTTTCCCGCACGGCCCGCATGCGCTTTGGCGCCTGCGGGCCGTGTGGTTTATCCTTTTCCCGTTTTTCATTGTCGATACAGGTTCGCATGAACGACTTGCTGCGCTCCTTCGTCCGGGCGTTCGCCAGCGCGCTGCACCCGCGCATGCTGTGGCTCACCCTGATGCCGTTCGTCGTCTCCGCGCTGCTGTGGGGCGTCGTGCTGTGGTTCTCGTGGCAGACGCTGATCGACGCCGCGCGCGGCGTGCTCGACGGCTTCGTGCTGACCGCGGCGCTGTACCGCGCGTTCGACGCGCTCGGGATGTCGCAGCTGCATGCGGTCGTCGCGCCGTTCGTCGTCGTGTCGCTCGCGATTCCGCTGATCGTGCTGACCGTGCTGCTGCTGATCGCGACGATCTCGATGCCGGTCGTGATCAGGCACCTGTCCAACCGGCAGTTCGCCGCGCTGGAGGCGAAGCGGGGCGGCACGTTCTTCGGCAGCGTGTTCAATTCGCTCGGCGCGGCGATCGTGGGCGTCGTGCTGCTCGTCGTCACGATTCCGCTGTGGCTGATCCCGCCGTTCTTCGCGCTGTTGCCGCCGGTGATCTGGGGCTGGCTCACGTACCGCGTGATGACCTACGACGCGCTCGCGCAGCACGCGAGCCGCGACGAACGCCGCGCGCTCGTGCGCCAGCATCGCTGGCCGCTGATCGGCATCGGCGTCGCGACCGGGCTGCTCGGCACCGTGCCGACCTTCGTGTGGGTGTCGTCGGTCTGGATGATGGTGCTGTTTCCGTTCGTGGCGGCGGCCATGATCTGGGTTTACGCTTTCATCCTCGTCTTCTCGGCGCTGTGGTTCGGGCACTATTGCCTGCGCGCGCTGGACGACCTGCGCGCGAGTTCGCGCGCCACCGCAATCGACATGGGGCAGGCATGAGCATCGGCATCATCATCATCGGCGACGAAATCCTTTCGGGCCGCCGGCAGGACAAGCATCTGGCGAAGGTCATCGAACTGCTCGGCGCGCGCGGCCTCGCGCTCGACTGGGCCGAATACGTCGGCGACGATCCGGCGCGGATCACCGCGACGCTCGCGCGCGCGATCGCGTCGGGCGACATCGTGTTCTCCACGGGCGGGATCGGCGCGACGCCGGACGACCACACGCGCCAGTGCGCGGCCGCCGCGCTCGGCGTGCCGCTCGTGCTGCATCCGGAAGCGAAGGCGCTGATCTCGGAGCGCATTCGCGAGACGCACACCGATGCGGCCACGCCGGTCGACTTCGAATCGCCGGAAAACCAGCATCGCTTCAACATGGGCGTGTTCCCGGCGGGCGCGACGATCATCCCGAACGGCTATAACCGGATTCCCGGTTTCTCGGTCGGCGATCTCCATTTCGTGCCGGGCTTCCCGGTGATGGCGTGGCCGATGATCGAATGGGTGCTCGACACGAAGTACCGGCATCTCCATCACGCGACGCCGCACGCGGAGCGCTCGCTGTACGTGTTCGAACTGCCGGAGTCGACGCTCACGCCGCTGATGGAGAAGATCGAGCGCGATTTCCCGAGCGTGCGCGTGTTCAGCCTGCCGAGCGTCGGCGATGCCGAGCGCGGCGGGATCTATGCGCGCCGGCATATCGACCTCGGCGTGAAGGGCGAGCCGGAGGCAGTCGCGGCCGCGTTCGTGAAGCTGCGCGAAGGCGTGCACCTGCTCGGCGGCGACGTGGTCGAACCGGAGGCGCCGCGCGCCTGAAGGCCTGAAGGCCGCGCGCGGCGATCGCGCATGCGGGCCGTGGCACGGCCCCGCAAAAACCACGGGCCGCGCAACGCGGCCCGTCATCGGGATGTCATCGCCCGGCTCGACGATGTGGCAGTCGGGCGTGCCTGGGCGGATGCGCCGTCAGGCGCCGATCCACGGCAGTTTCCGGAAGCACCAGCCGTCGACCGTCTTGCGGTGGCCTTCGGCATCCTTGCCGCCCTCGAAGCCTTCGAGCAGGTCGAAGGCTTTCGTGAAGCCGGCCTGCGTCGACGCGACCGCGGCGAGCTTCGAACGCGCGGCGCTGCGGCACAGGAACAGGATCGGCGTATCGGCCGGGAGGGCCGCTTTCAGTTGATCGATGAATTCGGCGTTCGGCACGCCGCCCGGATAGCGCGTCCATTCGAGGTGCAGGTACTGGCCGTCGCCGACGAGCGGGCGGCCGATCCAGTCGAGCTCGGCGCGGGTGCGCACGTCGACGAGGCGTGCCGACGGGTCGAGCTGCAGCAGTTCGAATGCCTCGGCCGGCAGCAGGGCGCCGGCATAGTTGAGCGCGCCTTGGGCGCGGCGTTCTTCGGCCTTCGCGTAAAGCTGGTCGAGCGTACTCATGGCAGGAGGTCTCCGTATCGGTCAAACGAACATTCTAGCGCGGCGCCGCCGCGCGGATGTCCGCGTGCCCGGTGGCGCATGCACCGCCCACGCGCTCACCAAAAGAGTGCAGAATGGCACGAACGCACCAAAAAGATTCGTCGACGCCGTCGCCTCCCCGGGATTGCACCGTTGCGGTGCGGAGGCGCCGCCGCCGGTGCGGCGCCCGGCCCCGGAATCGCGCAGCCGGGCCCCGCTACGGCGCGGGTCGGCGTGATTCGCGTCGGTTTTGCGATGGTTGGCACGGAAGCTGCTATATAGAATTCGGTCGACCCGGGGCACGCTGCGCCAAAGCCAGACTCCGGGCAGCTCGATAAACGAGGCGGTTCCCAGTCCGCCGGAATTGTTCAATCAGGAGAAGAGGTTATGAGTAAAACCGTCGCCGACGTCATGCAGCTCGTGAAGGACGAGGACGTCAAGTTTGTCGATTTCCGCTTCACGGATACGCGCGGCAAGGAACAGCACGTGTCGGTGCCGGTTTCGGCGTTTGACGAAGACAAGTTCGAAAGCGGCCATGCATTCGACGGCTCGTCGATCGCCGGCTGGAAGGGCATCGAGGCGTCGGACATGCTGCTCATGCCGGATCCGAGCGCCGCATTCGTCGACCCGTTCTATGAAGAGTCGACCCTCGTGCTGACCTGCGACGTGGTCGAGCCGGCCGACGGCAAGGGCTACGAGCGCGACCCGCGTTCGCTCGCGAAGCGCGGCGAAGCGTACCTGAAGAGCACGGGCATCGGCGACACCGCCTACTTCGGTCCGGAACCGGAATTCTTCATTTTCGACTCGGTCCAGTGGAACACGGACATGTCGGGCTGCTTCGTGAAGATCAACTCGGAAGAAGCACCGTGGTCTTCGGCCAAGGAATTCGAAGGCGGCAACACGGGCCACCGTCCGGGCACGAAGGGCGGCTACTTCCCGGTCGCGCCGGTCGACACGTTCCAGGACATGCGTTCGGAAATGTGCCTGCTGCTCGAACAGCTCGGCATCCCGGTCGAAGTGCACCACCACGAAGTGGCGGGCCAGGGCCAGAACGAAATCGGCACGAAGTTCTCGACGCTGGTTCAGCGCGCCGACTGGACGCAATGGTCGAAGTACATCATCCACAACGTCGCGCACTCGTACGGCAAGACGGCGACGTTCATGCCGAAGCCGGTCGTCGGCGACAACGGTTCGGGCATGCACGTTCACCAGTCGATCTGGAAGGACGGCCAGAACCTGTTCGCGGGTAACGGCTACGCGGGCCTGTCGGAACTGGCGCTGTTCTACATCGGCGGCATCATCAAGCACGCCCGTGCGCTGAACGCGATCACGAACCCGACGACGAACTCGTACAAGCGTCTGGTCCCGCACTTCGAAGCACCGGTCAAGCTCGCGTACTCGGCGCGCAACCGTTCGGCATCGATCCGCATTCCGCACGTGTCGAACCCGAAGGGTCGCCGTATCGAAACGCGCTTCCCGGATCCGATGGCGAACCCGTACCTGTGCTTCACGGCGCTGATGATGGCCGGCCTCGACGGGATCCAGAACAAGATCCATCCGGGCGAAGCCGCGGACAAGAACCTGTACGACCTGCCGCCGGAAGAGGACGCAAAGATCCCGACCGTCTGCGCAGGCCTCGACCAGGCACTGGAAGCGCTCGACAAGGATCGCGAGTTCCTGACGCGCGGTGGCGTGTTCACCGACGGCATGATCGATGCGTACCTCGCGCTGAAGGAGCAGGAGCTGGCGAAGTTCCGCATGACGACGCATCCGATCGAGTTCGAGATGTACTACTCGCTGTAATCGGCGATGGCGCTTCGATTCAGCGCCGTCATGCCGGTTCGTTCCCGTCGCGTGGCCTGCGGCGGGAACCGCGGAGTCTGAAGGGGGACGGCGTCCAGCCGTCCCTTTTTTGTTCCGAAAATTTCCAATTTCCGACCCGGTAACGCGCGACGACACGCACGATGGCTCTGAAGAATCTCATCAAGGCGAAGACGGGGCAGCCCGAGCGACTGACGGAAGACGAGCGGCTCGCGCGCTCGGGCCTGCTTGCGGGGCTGGAAGCGCTGCCGACGGCCGTGATCGTGCTCGACCGCAAGACGCTGCGGGTCGCGTTCGCGAACCCGTCCGCGGAGGCGATGCTCGACATCTCGCGCCGGCAGCTCGCGCAGCGGCCGTGGGGCGAGATTTTCCCCAATGCGAACGAACTCGCGTCGACGATCACCGCGATCGGCCAGGAGCGCTTTCACGCGACGCATCTCGATACCGTGCTCGACCGGCCCGGCCGCGAGCCGCTGCACGTGCATGCGATCGTCGGCTTCCTCGAGACCGTGCCCGATTTCGTGCTCGTCGAGCTGTTCGAGAACGAACGGCAGTCGCGCACCGATCGCGAGGAGCGCATCCACGACCTGACCGCGGTCAACAAGCAACTGATCCGCAACCTCGCGCACGAGATCAAGAACCCGCTCGGCGGCATTCGCGGCGCAGCCCAGCTGCTCGAATTCGAACTGAGCGGGCGCGAGCGCGGCGAGTTGCGCGAATACACGCAGGTGATCATCAAGGAGTCCGACCGCCTGCAGACGCTCGTCGACCGGTTGCTGGAGCCGCACCGGCATCCGCACATCGTCGGCGACGTGAACATTCATGAAGTATGCGAACGCGTGCGCGCGGTGATGCTCGCGGAATTTCCGCGCGGGCTCACCATCGAGCGCGACTACGACGTGAGCGTGCCGGACCTGCGCGGCGACAAGGAGCAGCTGATCCAGGCGCTGCTGAACATCGTGCGCAACGCGGCGCAGGCGCTGCGCGAGCGGATCGCGCAGGGCGACGCGAAGATCGAGCTGCGCACGCGTATCGCACGCAAGGTGACGATCGCGAAGCGCCTGTACAGGCTGGCACTGGACTTGCACGTGGTCGACAACGGGCCCGGCATTCCGGAGGAGATCCGCGACCGGATCTTCTACCCGCTCGTGTCCGGGCGCGACGACGGCAGCGGCCTCGGCCTCACGCTCGCGCAGACGTTCGTGCAGCAGCACGACGGGATGATCGAGGTCGAGAGCCGGCCCGGTCGTACCGAATTTCAGATCCTGCTGCCGCTCGATCATTGAGCGGCGGCATGGCGATTCACCGGATTCACCCATACCTGACCGACCTATGAAGCCGATCTGGATAGTAGACGACGATCAATCGATCCGCTGGGTGCTCGAAAAGGCACTCGCCCGGGACAGCTTCGCGACGAAGAGCTTCGCGAACGTGCGCGACGCGCTGGCCGCGCTCGACCACGAGACGCCGCAGGTGCTCGTGTCCGACATCCGGATGCCGGGCGGCTCCGGCCTCGAGCTGTTGCAGGCGATGCACGAGCGCCTGCCGGGCCTGCCCGTCATCATCATGACGGCGTTCTCCGATCTCGACAGCGCCGTCGCGGCGTTTCAGGGCGGCGCGTTCGAATATCTCGCGAAGCCGTTCGACGTCGACAAGGCGGTCGAGCTGATCCGCCGCGCGGTCGAGGAGAGCCTGCGCGGCGGCGCGCCGCAGGACGAGCGTGTGGCCGAAGCGCCCGAGATGCTCGGCCAGGCGCCCGCGATGCAGGACATGTTCCGCGCGATCGGCCGCCTGTCGCACTCGGCCGCGACCGTGCTGATCACCGGCGAGTCTGGCACCGGCAAGGAGCTCGTCGCGCGGGCGCTGCACCGTCACAGCCCGCGGGCCAACGGGCCGTTCATCGCACTGAATACCGCGGCGATTCCGAAGGACCTGCTCGAATCCGAACTGTTCGGCCACGAGCGCGGCGCGTTCACCGGCGCGCAGACGACGCGCCAGGGCCGCTTCGAGCAGGCCGAGAACGGCACGCTGTTCCTCGACGAAATCGGCGACATGCCGTTCGACCTGCAGACGCGCCTGTTGCGCGTGCTGTCGGACGGCCAGTTCTATCGGGTCGGCGGCCACAACCCGCTGCGCGCGAACGTGCGCGTGATCGCCGCGACGCACCAGAATCTCGAGTCGCGCGTGCGGCAGGGGCTGTTCCGCGAGGACCTTTACCACCGGCTCAACGTGATCCGGCTGCGGCTGCCGCCGCTGCGCGAACGCAGCGAGGACATCGCGCTGCTCACGCGCCACTTCCTGCAGAAGAGCGCGCGCGATCTCGGCGTCGAGCCGAAGCGCGTGTCCGACGAAGCGCTCGCGTATCTGACGTCGCTCACGTTTCCGGGCAACGTGCGTCAGCTCGAGAATCTCGCGAACTGGCTGACCGTGATGGCGCCCGCGCAGACGGTCGAGATCAAGGACCTGCCGCCCGACCTCGTGCCGGCAGGCGCGCCGGTGACGGCGACGGCCGATGGCGCGGATGCGCACGCCGGCACCGGCATGGGAGGTGGCGACATCGCGCGCGTGCAGCCGGCGGCGGGTGCGCCGTTGACGGCAGCCCCCGTCGCGGCCGCGCCGAACGGCGCGCCGGCCGGCTATCCGATGTGGGAAAGCGGGCTGCGCACGGAAGTCGCGCGGCTGTTGCGCGAGAATTCGGCCGACGTGATGGACGAGCTCGCGCGCCGCTTCGAGGCGGCCGTGATCCGCGAGGCGCTCGATTTCACGCGCGGCCGCAAGGTCGAGGCGGCGGAGCGGCTCGGCATCGGCCGCAACACGATCACGCGCAAGATCCAGGAACTGCATCTGGAGCCGTAAAGCCTCTGTCGCGGCATGCGCGTGCGTCGCGCATGCCGCGATCGGACATAATCGCGGTTTGCCGTTACGTGCGCTCCCGTCATGTCCGATTCCTTCCGCTGGCCCGCCGGCGCCGATCCCTTCCGTTTTCTCGAAGCGCTCGACAGCAAGCGTGCCCGTGCGTGGGTCGACGAGCAGAACGCGCGCACACGGGTCGCGCTGCGCGACGACGATGCGTATCGCGCGCTGACCGCGCGGCTCGCGCAGGCGTATCTGCCGCGCGAACGCCCGGTGATTCCGACCCGCTGGCGCGATTGGGCGTACGACCTGTGGCAGGACGATCTCCATCCGAAGGGTCTGTGGCGCCGCGCGCGCTGGGACGACTGGCGCGCGGGCCGGCCCGAGTGGGAAACGCTGCTCGACGTCGACGCGCTCGGCGCGCAAGAGGGCGAGTCGTGGGTGTTCGAGCAGGACGCGATCCTGTACCCGGACGGCGACCGCGCGCTGCTGTCGTTGTCGCCGGGCGGCGCCGACGCGGTCGTCGTGCGCGAATTCGACCTCGTGCAGCGCCGTTTCGTCGACGGCGGCTTCACGATCGACGTGCCCGGGAATCACACGATAGGCTGGATCGACCGCGATACCGTCTACGTGAGCTGGGATCGCGGCGAGGCGCATGCGACCGCCGCCGGCTATCCGTACGAAGCGCGCCGCTGGGTACGCGGCACGCCGCTCGCCGATGCGCCGGTGGTGTTCCGCGGCGAACCCGACGACATCAGCGCGGGCGCGGGGTTCGATCCGATCGACGGCCGCCACGTCGCGTGGCGCAGCGTCGATTTCTTCGACGCGCATGCATACCGGCTGACCGACGCGGGCGAGTGGGCGCGCTACGACGTGCCGACGCACGTCGAGGTCGGTTTCTGGGAAGGTTGGCTGATGCTGGAGCCGCGGCTCGACTGGGACTGCGGCGGCGTGCGTCACGCGGGCGGCTCGCTGCTCGCGATCCGCGAGCAGGCGTTCCTCGCCGGGTCGCGCGAGCTCACGACGCTGTTCGAGCCGCGGCCGACGACGTCCGCATGCACGTGGACGCACACGCGCACGATGCTGATCGCGAGCTGGCTCGACGACGTGCACAACCGCACGATGCTGTGGCAGCCGCGCCAGGGTGAGGACGGCGCGTGGACGTGGCACGCGCGGCCGTTCGAATGGCCGGGCGACGCGCAGATCGACGTCGAGCCGGTCGAGTCGACGCTGAACGACGACGTGTACGTGGACGTCGACACCTATCTCGATCCGCCCGAATGCTGGCTCGCCGATCTGGCCGACCGCGCGGCCGATGCGCCGTCGCGTCGCGTGCTGCTCGACCGGCCGCCGGTGCGATTCGATGCGGCCGGGCTCGTCGTGCGTCGCGCGAATGCCCGCTCGCGCGACGGCACGGTCGTGCCGTACACGCTGATCGGGCCGCGTGATGCGCTCGATGGCCTGGCGCATCCCGACGGCAGCGCCCGCGTCGCGCGGCCGTGCCTGCTGTCAGGCTATGGCGGCTTCGCGATTCCGAACCTGCCGGGCTACAGCGATGCACTCGGCATCGCATGGCTCGAACGCGGCGGCGTCGCGGCGTTCGCGCACATCCGCGGCGGCGGCGAATTCGGACCGGGCTGGCACGTCGACGCGCAACGCGAGCATCGGCAGCGCTCGTTCGACGACTTCATCGCGGTGGCCGAGGACCTGATCCGCACCGGCGTGACGACGGCTGCGCAACTCGGCATCGAGGGCGGCAGCAACGGCGGGCTGCTGGTCGGCGCATGCATGGTGCAGCGCCCGGAACTGTTCGGCGCGGTGCTGTGCCGCGTACCGTTGCTCGACATGCGGCGCTATCCGAAGCTGCACGCGGGCGCCGCATGGCTCGACGAGTACGGCGATCCGGACGATGCGCGCGAGGGCGCGGCGCTCGCCGCCTACTCGCCGTATCACCGCGTGCGCGAAGGCGTTGCGTATCCGCCGCTGCTGCTGACGACGTCGACCCGCGACGACCGCGTGCATCCCGCGCATGCGCGCAAGATGGCCGCGCGCATGCATGCGCTCGGACACGAACGGGTGTGGTACTGGGAGAACACCGACGGCGGCCACGGCAGCGCCGACGATCTGGAGCGTGCCGAATCCGATGCGGCGGAATTCGGCTTCCTGTGGGCGCATCTCGGGCCCGCGCCCGCGCGCGCTTGAGCGCAGGCGCGAGCGGGCAGGGCGTTCAGCTGACGACCGCGATCACGGGCGTGTGGTCGGACGGCTGTTCCCACGTGCGCGGCACGCGATCGACCTCGCACGACGTGCAGGTTTCGGCGAGCGCCGGCGACAGCAGGATGTGGTCGATGCGCAGCCCCGCGTTGCGGCGGAACGCGAACATCCGATAGTCCCACCACGTGAAGGTCTTCTCGGGCTGCTCGAAGCGGCGGAACGCATCGACGAAGCCGAGTTCGATCAGTTTCGCGAAATGCGCGCGCTCCTGCGGCGACACGAGGTTCTGACCTTCCCATTTCGCCGGGTCGTGCACGTCGCGATCTTCCGGCGCGATGTTGTAGTCGCCGAGCAGCGCGAGCTTCGGGTAGCGCTGCATCTCGGTGCCCAGCCACGCCTGCAGCGCGTCGAGCCACTGCATCTTGTAGACGAACTTGTCGGAGTCGGGTGCCTGGCCGTTCGGGAAATATGCGGACACGATGCGCACGCCTTCGACCGTCACGGCGACCACGCGCTGCTGCGCGTCGTCGAAGCCGGGGATGTTGCGCACGACGTCCGATTCGTCGACGGCGAGCGTGTCGCGCGCGAGGATCGCGACGCCGTTGTAGGTCTTCTGGCCCGCGAACCAGCTGCGGTAGCCGATCGCTTCGAGATCGGCGCGCGGATATTTCTCATCCGGCAGCTTCAGTTCCTGCAGGCACAGCACGTCGGCTCCGCTTTGCGCGAGCCAGTCGAGCACGTGCTGCTTGCGGACGTTGAGCGAGTTGACGTTCCAGGTGGCGATTTTCATGAACGGGAATGCGTGCGGGGTGAATGCGAAGGCCGCCATCTTACCGCGAGCACGGGGCGCGAACGCGCGCGACACACGATGCGAAGCCGGTGCCGTGCGTGTCGATATCGACGGCCTGCGAAGAATTTGTGACAAAAGTATTGACGTGAGTGCTTCATCACCCTATAATTTATTTCTCTGACGCGGGGTGGAGCAGTCTGGCAGCTCGTCGGGCTCATAACCCGAAGGTCGTAGGTTCAAATCCTACCCCCGCAACCAAGCACACCAGGCGATGTGCAGCGCAAGTGACCGATGCGCGCTTCGTCGACAGGAACCCGGCCCCGTGCCGGGTTTTTTGTTTTCAGCCCGCCGCCCACTCGACCGCCGCCTTCGCATGCAGCGCGGTCGTATCGAATACCGGCAGCGGCGCGTCGTCCGCGCCGATCAGCAGCGTGATTTCCGTACAGCCGAGTATCACAGCCTGTGCGCCGCGTTTCGCCAGTTCCCCGATGATCGACACGTAGGTCGCACGCGACCCGGCATCGATCACGCCGTGACACAGCTCGTCGTAGATGATCCGGTGCACGTCGTTGCGTGCGGATTCGTCCGGCACCAGCACGTCGAGGCCGAACTTGTCGCGCAGGCGCTCCGCATAGAACGGCAGCTCCATCGTGTAGCGCGTGCCGAGCAGCGCGACGCGCTCGACGCCGGCGGCGCGCAGCGCGGTGCCGGTCGGATCGGCGATGTGCAGGAACGGCAGCGATACGGCAGCCTCGATCGCGCCGTGCACGCGGTGCATCGTGTTGGTCGTCAGCACGACGAGATCGGCGCCGGCCGCTTCGAGCCGACGCGCGGCATCGGCCATCCGTTCGCCGAGCGCGGCCCAGTCCTGCGCGCGCTGCAGCGCTTCGATCTCCGCGAAATCCACCGTGACCAGCACGCTCTTCGCGTTGTGATGGCCGCCGTGCAGCGCCTTCGAATGGCGATTGATCATCCGGTAGTACTCGGCCGACGATTCCCAGCTCATTCCGCCGATGAGTCCGATCGTTTTCATCCGTCACCTGTGCGTTTCATATGTCGTGGCAGACGAGTATAGGGGGCGGCCCGGGCGCGCGGCGGTACGATCCGCGCGAAGCGGACCGGTACGGCATTGTCGGTCGGGGGTGGCCGGCGAGCGGGTGGAGGCGATCCGAGGCGTTCCGGCTGCGCCGGGCGTCGGCCGAACGCGGCAGCACGCGACAGTTGAAACGGCCACTGTGTTTTTGTACAGTATCGGCACCGTGAATCCGACCATCATCCCGCCTGCCGATCCGCGCGGGTCGCCGCCCGGCGACGCGCCGTCGCGCGTGCGCAAGATCATCCACTGCGACTGCGACTGCTTTTACGCGTCGGTCGAGATGCGCGACGACCCGTCGCTGCGCAACCGGCCGCTCGCCGTCGGCGGCCGGCCCGACCAGCGCGGCGTGATCGCGACCTGCAACTACGAGGCGCGGCGCTACGGCGTGCATTCCGCGATGTCGTCGGCGCTCGCGATGCGCAAGTGTCCGGACCTGCTGATCCTGCCGTCCGCGATGGACAAATACCGTGCGGCGTCGCGGCAGATCATGGCGATCTATCGCGACTACACGCACGACGTCGAGCCGCTGTCGCTCGACGAGGCATACCTCGACGTCAGCGGTTCGCAGCTGTGCCAGGGCAGCGCCACGCTGATTGCGCGGGAGATTCGCCAGCGCGTGTACGACACGGTCGGCGTGACGGTGTCGGCGGGTGTCGCGCCGAACAAGTTCATCGCGAAGATCGCGTCCGACTGGAACAAGCCCGACGGTCTGTTCGTCGTGCGCCCGCACGAGGTCGATGCGTTCGTCGCGGCGCTGCCGGTGCGCAAGCTGCACGGCGTCGGCCAGGTGACGGCCGCGCGGCTCGACCGGCTGGGCATCAAGACCTGCGCGCAGTTGCGCGGCTGGTCGCTGATCGACCTGCATCGCGAGTTCGGTGCGTTCGGCCGGCGGCTGTACCAGCTGGCGCGCGGCATCGACGAGCGGCCGGTGCGGGCCGACCAGGAGCGCAAGTCGGTCAGCGTCGAGACGACCTACGTGACCGACCTGACGACGCTCGAGCAATGCGCGGACGAGATCCGCCGCCTCGTCGTGCAGCTCGACGCGCGGATCGCGCGCGCGGGCGCGGCCCGCACGATCCGCAAGCTGTACGTAAAGATCCGCTTCGCCGATTTCCAGCGTACGACGGTCGAGTGCGTGGCCGACGCGACGAACGCGCAGACGGCCGTCACGCTGCTCGCGAAGGGGCTGCAACGGCGCGCGCAGGCCGTGCGGTTGCTCGGCGTGGGCGTGCGCATCGACGAGGACACGGCCGAGCGTCACGGGCAGTTTTCGCTGTTCGATGACGATGCGGACGAGGGGGCTGATAGTGACGATGTTGCTGCTGCCAACGCCAACGCGGCAACCGACGCGAACGAGGCGAACGAGGCGAACGAGGCGAACGCCGCCAACACCGCCAACGACGCCAACACCAAACCCCCCGCGCCATGAAAAAAGGCACCGCCGCAGCGGTGCCTTTCGACGCAGCCGGACAAGCCGGACAGCGCGCGCTCAGTGCGCGGGCGAGGCCATCCCGTTGTGACGCAGCAGCGCGTCGATTTCCGGCTCGCGGCCGCGGAACGCCTTGAACGAATCCATCGCCGGCCGGCTGCCGCCGACTTCGAGGATTTCGCGGCGATAGCGCGTGCCGGTCGCCGCGTCGAGCACGCTGCCGCTGGCGGCGGCCGCTTCCTCGAACGCCGCGTACGCGTCGGCCGACAGCACCTCGGCCCACTTGTAGCTGTAGTAGCCGGCCGCATAGCCGCCCGCGAAGATGTGGCTGAACGTGTTCGGCCAGCGCGAGAACGCGGCCTGCGGGATCACGTGGTAGCGCTCGTTGATCTCGCGCGCGAACGCATTCACGCCGGTCGTGCCGGACGGGTCGAAGTCGACGTGCAGCAGCATGTCGAACATCGAGAACACGATCTGGCGCAGCGTGCCGAGGCCGCTCTGGAAGTTCTTCGCGGCGATCATCTTGTCGAACAGCTCGCGCGGCAGCGCGGCGCCCGTATCGACGTGCGACGACATCGACGACAGCACGTCCCATTCCCAGCAGAAGTTTTCCATGAACTGCGACGGCAGCTCGACCGCATCCCATTCGACGCCGTTGATGCCCGACACGCCGAGCTCGTCGACGCGCGTGAGCATGTGATGCAGCCCGTGGCCGAATTCATGGAACAGCGTGATGACCTCGTCATGCGTGAAGCAGGCGGGCTTGCCGCCGACGGGTGCCGAGAAGTTGCAGGTCAGGTACGCGACCGGCGTCTGCACGGTGTCGCCGCGCTTGGCGCGCGCACGCGCATCGTCCATCCACGCGCCGCCGCGCTTGCCTTCGCGTGCGTACAGGTCGAGATAGAACTGCGCGACGAGCGAGCCGTCGCGGTTCTCCACGCGGAAGAAGCGCACGTCCTTGTGCCACACCGGTGCGTCGTCCGGCTTGATCCGCACGCCGAACAGCGTTTCGGTGACGTTGAACAGGCCCTTCAGCACGGCCGGTTCCGGGAAGTACTGCTTGACCTCGTTTTCCGAGAACGCGTAGCGCTGCTGACGCAGCCGCTCGGCCGCGAACGCGACGTCCCACGGAGCGAGCTCGGTCAGGCCGAGTTCCTTCGCGGCGAACGCGCGCAGTTCGTCCCAGTCCTTGTCCGCGTGCGGACGCGCGCGCGTCGCGAGATCCTCGAGGAACGCGATCACCTGTTGCGGCGATTCGGCCATCTTCGGCGCGAGCGATACTTCGGCGAAGTTGCGGTAGCCGAGCATCTGCGCCTCTTCGCGGCGCAGCTTAAGCTCGTCCGCGACGATCGCCGTGTTGTCCCACTCGGCCTTGCCGCCGCCGTATTGCGGCCCGAGTTCGGACGCGCGCGTCGCATACGCGCGGTACAGCGTCTCGCGCATCGCACGGTTCTCGGCGTACTGCAGCACCGGGAAGTAGGACGGAAAGTGCAGCGTGAACTTCCAGCCTTCCTTGCCTTCCTTCTGCGCGGCCTCGCGGGCCGCTTCGATCGCATCGCCCGGCAGGCCGGCCAGCTCGGCCTCGTCCTGCGCGAAATACGCATACGCGTTGGTCGCGTCGAGCACGTGGTCGGAGAATGCCTTCGACAGCGCGGCCTGCTGCTCCTGCAATTCCGCGAAACGCGGCTTCTGATCCTCGGGCAGCTCGGCGCCCGACAGGCGGAAATCGCGCAGGGCGTTGTCGAGGATCTTCTTGCGCTCGGCGGACAGCGTCGCGTATTCGGCGCTCGCGGCGATCGCCTTGTACTTCTCGTACAGCGCGAGGTTCTGGCCGACGCTCGACCAGAATTCGGTCACGCGCGGCAGGTTTTCGCCGTACGCGGCGCGCAGTTCCGGCGTATCGGCGACCGCGTTCAGGTGGCCGACGACGCCCCATGCGCGCCCGAGCGGCTCCGTCGCCTGCTCGACCGTCTCGACGATCGCGGCCCAGGTCGCCGGCGTCGCGGGTGCGCTCGCCGTGTCGACCGCGCGGTTGGCGGCATCGAGCAGCGTGTCGAGCGCGGGCGTCACGTGTTCCGGACGAATCTCGCCGAAGCGGGGCAGGCCGGAGAAATCGAGGAGCGGATTGGAATTGGCGCTGGCGGACATTAAGACTCCCTGTCTGTTGCCGGATGAACCGGGGTGAAAAGGGTGAGGCGCGATGCGGCGGCGCCCGATATCGACATTATTGGGGCGCAACGCGCGCTTTCCAATCGTTAGTTTCTAACGAGGCGATTGGCGGTGCGCGACGCAGAGCCGGAAAGGGTCGAAAGGGGCGGAATGAAGCGGAGCGCGGCAGTGTGGCAGGGCGCTGACGCGGCCGCGGCGGGCGGCCGGCGGGACGCCGGCGCACGCATGCGCGCCGGCTGGACGGGCGAGAGGGTCGAAGGCGCTCAGGCGGCCGCGGCGGCGCGCTCGGCGGCTTCGATCGTGTTGATCAGCAGCATCGTGATGGTCATCGGGCCGACGCCGCCCGGCACCGGCGTGATGTGGCCGGCGACTTCCTTCACGCCGGCGAAGTCGACGTCGCCGCACAGCTTGCCCGCATCGTCGCGGTTCATGCCGACGTCGATCACGGTCGCACCGGGCTTGACCATGTCTGCCGTCAGGATGTTGCGCTTGCCGACCGCGGCGACCACGACGTCGGCCTGGCGCGTGTGCGCGGCGAGGTCGCGCGTCTTGCTGTGGCAGATCGTCACGGTCGCGCCGGCTTCGAGCAGCAGCATCGCCATCGGCTTGCCGACGATGTTCGAGCGGCCGATCACGACGGCGTTGGCGCCTTGCAGCGGGATGCCGTGCGCTTCGAACATCTTCATCACGCCGTACGGCGTGCACGGGCGGAACAGCGGCTTGCCCGTCATCAGTGCGCCGGCGTTCGCGACGTGGAAACCGTCGACGTCCTTCTCCGGCGCGATCGCCTCGATCACCTTGTGGCTGTCGATGTGCGCGGGCAGCGGCAGCTGGACCAGGATGCCGTGGATCTTCGGGTCGCGGTTCAGTTCGTCGATGCGCGCGAGCAGGTCGGCTTCCGACAGCGTGTCGGGGTACGCATCCTTCAGCGAGAAGAAGCCGTTGTCCTCGCACGCCTTGATCTTGTTGCGCACGTAGACTTCGCTCGCCGGGTTGGCGCCGACGAGGATCACCGCGAGGCCGGGCTGGTGGCCGCGTGCGGTCAGGGCGGCGGCGCGTTCGGCGGCCTGCGCGCGCAAGGTCTTCGAGAGGGCGTTGCCGTCGATGAGGAGGGCTGTCATGGTGGTGGTCCTGCCGGGAAGTTGGAATGCGGGCGTACGGCGCGCGAAACGCCGCAGCAAAACACGGAATTATACCGGTCGCCTGCCGTCGTCCGACAGCGAATACAAGGAAAGCGTCATGGCGGCGGTGCCGGCGCCCCGGGAGGCGGCGCCGTGCCGTGCCGCGCGAGTGGGCCGCATCGCGCGGCGCGGCGGTGCGGCCGGCCGGGCAGGCGCCCGGCGGCCGCCCGCAACGTTCAGGCCTGCTTCTTCGACAGCGCGAGGCGCAGCAGATCGGCGACCGTGTTGACGTTGAGCTTTTCCATGATGTTCGCGCGGTGCGCTTCGACCGTCTTGATGCTGATCCCGAGATCGTCGGCGATCTGCTTGTTCAGGCGGCCGGCGATGATCCGCTCGAGCACCTGCTGCTCGCGCGCGGTCAGCTTCGACAGGCGCTCGCTCGCGGCGCGCTGTTCCTGGACGCTCTTGCTTTCGCTTCGGGCCTTGTCGAGCATCCGCTCGACGAGCTTGCGCAGCTCGGCCTCGTCGAACGGTTTCTCGATAAAGTCCATCGCACCCTTTTTCATCGTCGACACGGCCATCGGCACGTCACCGTGGCCCGTGACGAAGATGATCGGCAGCGCGGCGTTGTCGGCGATCAGGCGCTCCTGCAGCTCGAGGCCGCTCATGCCTGACATCCGCACGTCGAGGATCAGGCAGGCGATCTGGCCGGCCTGCTGCGCCGGCTGGTACGCATCGAGGAACTGCTCGGCGCTCGAGAAACATTGCACGCGATAGCCGTTCGCCTCCAGCAGCCAGCGCAGCGAGTCCCGTACGGCCTCGTCGTCGTCGACGACGAAGACAGTTTCCTGAGTGGTGGTGACAGGGCTATTCATAGTTCTCCCGTAACGGTATGTGATGCCGATGCCTCGCGCCCCCCTTGGCCGAGATCAGCGGGTTCCCCAATGGGCAGGCTGCAGTGGAATGTCGCGCCGGAAATGCGGCCGTCCGGTTCGACATTGTTGACCACCCACAGACGCCCCCGATGCGATTCGATGATCGAACGGCAGATGTTCAGCCCCATGCCCATGCCGTCGGACTTGGTGCTGTAAAACGGTTCGAACAGGCGTTCGGCGGTCGCTTCGTCGACGCCCGGACCCTGGTCGATCACGCGGATGTCGACGAAACCCGCGTCGATGTCGGCGACGACGCGGATCACGCCGTCCGCCGACGCCGGCTTCACGTCGGCCATCGCCTCGGCCGCGTTCTTCATCAGGTTCACGAGCACCTGCTCGATCAGCACGGGGTCGACATAAATAATAGGCATTCTTGCGAGGATTTCCGTGACGATCCGGATCCTGCGCTTCCTGGCCTCGATTTCGGCGAGCCCGACTGCGTCGGCGACGATGTCCGCGACCCGCGCCGGCTGGCGCTTCGGCTCGCTGCGCTTCACGAATTCACGGATCCGCTTGACGATCATCCCCGCGCGCAGCGCCTGCTGCGCGGTCTTTTCCAGCGCGGGCTGCAGCGTCTCGGGCGTGCCGCGGCCGCTTTTCACGAGCGCGAGCGTGCCCGAGCAATAGTTGTTGATCGCGGCGAGCGGCTGATTCAATTCGTGCGCAATCGACGACGCCATTTCACCCATCGTCATCAATCGGCTCGTGAACTGCAGCTTCTCTTCCTGCTGGTGCGCGAGTTCCTGCGCCTTCTTGCGGGTCGTGATGTCGGTCGCGATCTGCATCTGCGCGAGGTGGCCGTCCACCCACTGGATGTACTGGCGGCGCACCTCGAACCACTTCTGGATGCTCTCGACGTACACCTCCTGCGCGTCTGCCGTGCTGCTCGTCAGCGCGGCGGCCGGAAGGCCCGCGAACGCATCGACCATGTCGATCGAGTCGGACGACGCCTGCGCGCGGTCGAAGCCGCCGCCCGACAGCTCGAGGTGGCCGTCCGGGCGGATCCCGAATAGGTGGCGGTAGTAGCGGTTCGCGAACAGCAGCTCGGCTTCGTCGGCGGCCAGCACCGATACCGCGGCGTCGAGGCTTTCGAGCACCGTCGTGAAGCGCTCGTGCGCGGCCGCGAGTTCCTCGCGCGCGCGCTTCGGCTCGGTGATGTCGGTCATCGACGACATCCAGCCGGTCTGGCGGCCCGAGCTGTCGATCAGCGGCGAAACGTAGAGGCGCGCATGGAACAGCGTGCCGTTCTTGCGCCGCACGCGCAGTTCGAAGCCCGAGCTCGGTGCCTTGCCGCGCAGCGTCATGTCGAGCTGGCGCTGCATTTCGGGATACGAGTCGCGCGGCCAGTAGGGGAACGGTGCGACCTTGCCGACGAGGTCGGTTTCGTCCCAGCCCGTCATCCGGCAGAACGCGGGGTTCACGTGCGTGATGCGGCCGTGCATGTCGAGCACGCGCATGCCGATCAGCACCGAATTCTCCATCGCGCGGCGGAAGAACGCCTCCGCGTACAGCGCCTGCTGTGCCTCGAAGCGTTGGCGCGTGTGCTTCCACAGGCTCCAGAGGCTCCACAGCACGAAGCACGACAGGCCGGCCACGAGCCACACGAGCGTGTTGTTGGTCAGGTTCGTGAGCTGCGGGAACGCGTACACGCGCACGGTCAGCCCCTGGCCGGGCGGGTCGAGCGGCAGGTCGTAGTGGGAGTCGCGCGGCAGGCGCGGGCGCGTCGACGTGGACGACAGCTCGCGGTTGTTCGAGTCGGTGATCGAGATCTTGTACTTCGACGACAGCTCCTGCGGGATGTCGTGCTTCAGGATCCCTTCGACCGAGAACACCGCGGCGAGCGAGCCGAGATATTCGCGGTCGCCGCGCATCACGGGCGTCTGCAGCGTGATGAAGCCGTTGCCGAAGTCGTCGTAGATCAGCGGCGAATAGGCCTGGCGGCGCGTGCTGCGCGCTTCGTCGTACGCGCCGCGCACGGCGTCCTGCATCTGCGCGTCGCCGGGTTTCGCGAGCCGCTGGCCGAGCAGTGGAGGATGCACGGTCGGCCAGCGCTGCACGCCGGGCGCGGTGTACCAGTTCAGATAGAGGATTTCCGGATGCGTCTGCATCACGTCCGCGACGGCCATCTGGAATGCGTTCTGGTCGAGGCGGCCGGACGCGAGATCGCGCGACAGCGCCTGCAGTTGCTCCTGCGCGCCCGTCATCGACAGGCGGATCTGCTGCTGCGCCCACGCGACGTTACGGAACAGGGTGTCTTCCTGCTGCTGCTGTTCGCGGCGATTGAGGCTCCATAGAATGAGGCTCATCACCACGAGGAACACGAGGATCGACAGCAGCGGCGTCAGCAAATAGGAATTGGACCACCACGGTCCGTGGTGCCAGCGGGACGGCTGCGACTCCGCCGGCGGGCCCGACGGTCGCGCCGAGCGTGCGAAAAGCCGATCGGTCAACATGGCAGGATTGTAGCGCAGCGCAATACATGGAAAACCTATACCGGATATGTTGAACGGAAACGGATTTATGCCCGCGGCGCGTGCCGCAGAGGCCCGCCGCAAGGGTGCAGCGCAGCAATATTCCGCATTACGAGAAAAGATCTCATAATTCGAAAATTCTGTTGCGCGGGGCCGGCGACGCTCATTACAATCCGTCGGAGCTTGCCCGCAGGCCGCGCCGCGTCGTCTGCACGAGAGCGATCCTCACATTCCAGGACCCAGGAGACGAGAATGTCCGCTGTACCGAACGAAGTGATGAAATATGTCGCCGCCGAACGTGACGACGACCCGCAAGAAACCGTTGAATGGCTCGAGTCGCTCGACGGCGTGATCTCCTCGGTGGGCACCGGCCGCGCGCATTACCTGATCGAAAAGCAGATCGAGTTTGCCCGCATGCACGGCGAACACCTGCCGTTCTCCGCCAACACCCCGTACATCAACACGATCCCGGTCGAAGCCCAGGCGAAGATTCCGGGCGACCAGGACCTCGAGCACCGCATCCGTTCGTACACGCGCTGGAACGCGCTGGCGATGGTGCTGCGCGCCGGCAAGGACACGAACGTCGGCGGCCACATCGCGTCGTTCGCATCGGCCGCGACGCTCTATGACGTCGGCTACAACCACTTCTGGCACGCGGCGTCCGACCAGCACGGCGGCGATCTCGTGTTCGTGCAGGGCCACTCGTCGCCGGGCGTGTACTCGCGCGCGTTCCTGCTCGGCCGCCTGTCGGAAGAGCAGCTCGACAACTTCCGCCAGGAAGTCGACGGCAAGGGCATCTCGTCGTACCCGCACCCGTGGCTGATGCCGGACTTCTGGCAGTTCCCGACGGTGTCGATGGGTCTCGGCCCGATCATGGCGATCTACCAGGCACGCTTCATGAAGTACCTGGAATCGCGCGGCATCGCGAAGACCGCCGGCCGCAAGGTCTGGGCGTTCCTCGGCGACGGCGAGACGGACGAGCCGGAATCGCTCGGCGCGATCGGCATGGCGAGCCGCGAGAAGCTCGACAACCTCGTGTTCGTGATCAACTGCAACCTGCAGCGTCTCGACGGCCCGGTGCGCGGCAACGGCAAGATCATCCAGGAACTGGAATCGGAATTCCGCGGCGCCGGCTGGAACGTGATCAAGGTCATCTGGGGCAGCCGCTGGGATGCGCTGTTCGCCCGCGACAAGACGGGCGCGCTGATGCGCCGCATGATGGAAGTCGTCGACGGCGAATACCAGACGTACAAGTCGGAGTCGGGCGCGTTCGTACGCGAACACTTCTTCAACACGCCTGAACTGAAGGCGCTCGTCGCCGACTGGTCGGACGACGACATCTGGGCGCTGAACCGCGGCGGCCACGATCCGCACAAGATCTACGCGGCGTTCCACGAAGCGACCAACACGAAGGGCGCGCCGACCGTCATCCTCGCGAAGACCATCAAGGGCTACGGGATGGGCGAGTCGGGCCAGGCGATGAACATCACGCACCAGCAGAAGAAGCTGCCGGTCGAGCAACTGAAGAAGTTCCGTGACCAGTTCCGCCTGCCGATCACCGACGAGCAGATCGCCGACGTGCCGTACCTGAAGTTCGAGGAAGGCTCGAAGGAACTCGAATACATGCGCCAGAAGCGCATGGACCTCGGCGGCTACCTGCCGCATCGCCGCGAGAAGGCGACGTCGCTGCCGGTGCCGGCGCTCGACGCATTCGAGCCGCTGCTGAAGGGCACGGGCGAAGGCCGCGAGATCTCGACGACGATGGCGTTCGTGCGGATCCTGAACATCCTGCTGAAGGACAAGGCGCTCGGCAAGCGCGTCGTGCCGATCGTCCCGGACGAATCGCGTACGTTCGGCATGGAAGGCCTGTTCCGCCAGATCGGTATCTGGAACCAGGAAGGCCAGAAGTACGTGCCGGAAGATTCCGACCAGCTGATGTTCTACAAGGAATCGGAAACCGGCCAGATCCTGCAGGAAGGCATCAACGAAGCGGGCGGCATGTGCGACTGGATCGCGGCAGCGACGTCGTATTCGACGCACGGCGAGATCATGGTGCCGTTCTACATCTTCTATTCGATGTTCGGCTTCCAGCGGATCGGCGACCTGGCATGGGCGGCGGGCGACATGCGCTCGCGCGGCTTCCTGCTCGGCGGTACCGCGGGCCGCACGACGCTGAACGGCGAAGGCCTGCAGCACGAAGACGGTCACTCGCTCCTGTGGGCCGCATCGGTGCCGAACTGCATCAGCTACGACCCGACGTTCGGCTACGAACTCGCGGTGATCGTCCAGGACGGCCTGCGCCGCATGGTGCAGGAGCAGGAAGACGTGTACTACTACATCACGGTGATGAACGAGAACTACGAGCACCCGGCGATTCCGCAGGGCGAGCACGTAGCGGCCGACATCATCAAGGGCATGTACGCGTTCAAGAAGGCCGACGCGGACGCGAAGGCGCCGCGCGTGCAATTGCTCGGCGCGGGCACGATCTTCAACGAAGTGATCGCTGCCGCCGACCTGCTGAAGAACGACTGGGGCGTCGCGGCCGACCTGTGGAGCGTGCCGAGCTTCACCGAACTCGCGCGCGAAGGCCACGAGATCGAGCGCTGGAACCTGCTCCATCCGACCGAGGAGCGTCGCCTGTCGCACGTGCAGAAGTGCCTGAAGGACACGCAGGGTCCGGTCATCGCGTCGACCGACTACGTGCGCGCGCTGGTCGACCAGATCCGCGGCCAGATCGACCGCCGCTTCGTCGTGCTGGGCACGGACGGCTTCGGTCGTTCGGACACCCGCGAGAAGCTGCGTCACTTCTTCGAAGTCGACCGTCACTGGGTCACCGTCGCCGCGCTGAACGCGCTGGCCGACGAAGGCACGATCGAGCGCAAGGTGGTCGCGGACGCGATTGCCAAGTACAACCTCGATCCGTCCAAGCCCAACCCGATGACCGTTTAACGCACACGCGCCGTGTGATGCCGCGCGCCGCTTCCGGGAGGGGCGCGCGCGGCCATGGAGACACAAAAAGATGAGTCAAGCGATCGAAGTGAAGGTGCCGGATATCGGCGATTACAAGGACGTGCCCGTCATCGAGGTGCTCGTGAAGGTGGGCGACACGGTCGAGCCCGAGCAGTCGCTCGTCACGCTCGAGTCGGACAAGGCGACGATGGACGTCCCGAGCCCGGCAGCCGGCACGGTCAAGGAAGTGAAGATCAAGGTGGGCGATTCCGTGTCGGAAGGCTCGCTGATCGTCCTGCTCGAAGGCGGCGCCGCGGCGCAGGTGAACGGTGCGGCCGCGCCGGCAGCCGCACCGGCTCCGGCGGCAGCGCCCGCACCCGCGCCGGCTGCGGCAGCGCCGGCTGCCGCGCCGGCCACGTCGGGCGGCACGCTCGAGGTGAAGGTGCCGGACATCGGCGACTACAAGGACGTCCCGGTGATCGAGATCGGCGTGAAGGTCGGCGACACGGTCGAGAAGGAGCAATCGCTCGTCACGCTCGAGTCCGACAAGGCGACGATGGACGTGCCGAGCCCGGCCGCAGGCGTCGTGAAGGAAATCAAGGTCAAGGTGGGCGATTCGGTGTCCGAAGGCACGCTGATCGTGCTGCTCGACGCCGCTGGCGGCGCGCCTGCCGCCGCGCCGCAGGCGAGCGCGCCGGCTCCGGCCGCTGCCGCGCCGGCACCCGCCGCCGCACCGGCACCCGCGAAGGCTGCACCGGCTCCGGCTGCTGCCGCGCCGGCCGCCGCAACGTCGGGCGAGTACCGCGCGAGCCACGCATCGCCGTCCGTGCGCAAGTTCGCGCGCGAGCTCGGCGTGGAAGTCGCACGCGTTCAGGGTACCGGTCCGAAGGGCCGCATCACTAAGGACGACATCACCGGCTTCGTGAAGGGCGTGATGACGGGCCAGCGCGCGGCACCGGCCGCGGCAGCCGCGCCGGCAGGCGGCGGCGAGCTGAACCTGCTGCCGTGGCCGAAGGTCGACTTCTCGAAGTTCGGCCCGTTCGAGGCGAAGCCGCTGTCGCGCATCAAGAAGATCTCGGGCGCGAACCTGCATCGCAACTGGGTGATGATCCCGCACGTCACGAACAACGACGAAGCGGACATCACCGAGCTCGAAGCGCTGCGCGTGCAGCTGAACAAGGAGCACGAGAAGGCGGGCGTGAAGTTCACGATGCTCGCGTTCGTGATCAAGGCGGTCGTCGCCGCGCTGAAGAAGTTCCCGACCTTCAACGCGAGCCTCGACGGCGACAACCTGGTGTTCAAGCAGTACTACCACGTCGGTTTTGCCGCGGACACGCCGAACGGCCTCGTCGTGCCGGTGATCCGCGACGCGGACAAGAAGGGCCTCGTCGACATCGCGAAGGAAATGGCCGAGCTGTCGAAGGCCGCGCGCGACGGCAAGCTGAAGCCGGACCAGATGCAGGGCGGCTGCTTCTCGATCTCGTCGCTCGGCGGGATCGGCGGCACCAACTTCACGCCGATCATCAACGCGCCGGAAGTCGCGATCCTCGGGTTGTCGCGCGGGCAGATGAAGCCGGTGTGGGACGGCAAGCAGTTCGTGCCTCGGCTCACGCTGCCGCTGTCGCTGTCGTATGACCATCGCGTCATCGATGGCGCGGAAGCCGCGCGGTTCAATGCGTATCTCGGCGCGTTGCTGGCCGATTTCCGTCGCATCATTCTTTGATGAGCGTGGGAGTGGCTCGCGGGGGCGTGGGGTTGATGTCTGTGATCCTCGCCCTGTCGTTGAACCTGTTTCGCTAATGGTCTGCTAGCGTCGCCCCTGCGCGGGGCGGCGGTCACTTTTCTTTGTCCCACAGGGACTACCTTCGGGTCGTCTTCCAAAGAAAAGTAACCAAAAGAAAGGCGCGTCCTTGGGCGGACGGCAAAGGTGGTCCTGCCCAGGTTCGCGTTCTTTTGTCAGGCCGTAGTCGGTTCTTGCGGGTTTCTCCCCCTCTGTCTGCAGCTAATCAAGAAGGGGACAGTAATGAGTCTCATCGAAGTCAAGGTTCCGGATATCGGCGATTTCAGCGGCGTCGATGTCATCGAAGTCAACGTGAAGCCGGGCGACGTGATCGAAAAAGAGCAGACGCTCATCACGCTCGAATCGGACAAAGCCTCCATGGAAGTGCCCAGCGACGTCGCCGGCACGGTCAAGGAAGTCAAGGTCAAGGCCGGCGAGAAAGTCTCGCAAGGCACCGTGATCGCCATCGTCGAAGCAGCGGCAGGCGCAGCCGCGCCCGCGAAAGCAGCCGAACCCGCAAAGGCCGCAGCACCGGCTCCGGCCGCCGCGCCCGCCGCCGCCCCGGCCGTCGCTCCGCAAGCAGGCAGCTACAGCGGCTCCGCCGACATCGAATGCGACATGCTCGTGCTCGGCGCCGGCCCCGGCGGCTACTCGGCCGCATTCCGCGCAGCCGACCTCGGCATGAAGACGGTGCTCGTCGAACGTTACTCGACGCTCGGCGGCGTCTGTCTGAACGTGGGCTGCATCCCGTCGAAGGCACTGCTGCACACGGCGCTCGTCATCGACGAAGCCGCGGCGCTCGCGTCGCACGGCATCTCGTTCGGCAAGCCGGAAGTCGATCTCGACAAGCTGCGCGACTTCAAGGGCGGCGTCGTCAAGAAGCTGACGACGGGCCTCGCCGGCATGGCGAAGGCGCGCAAGGTCGAAGTGGTCACCGGCGTCGGCGCGTTCGTCGATCCGTATCACATGGAAGTGCAGGGCGAGAACGGCAAGAAGGTCGTCAAGTTCAAGCAGGCAATCATCGCCGCCGGCTCGCAGGCGGTGAAGCTGCCGTTCATGCCGGAAGACCCGCGCGTCGTCGATTCGACGGGCGCCCTCGAACTGCGCCAGCTGCCCAAGCGCATGCTCGTGATCGGCGGCGGCATCATCGGCCTCGAAATGGCGACGGTGTATGCGACGCTCGGCGCCGAGATCGACGTCGTCGAAATGATGGACGGCCTGATGATGGGCGCGGACCGCGATCTCGTAAAGGTCTGGGAAAAGTACAACGCGAAGCGCTTCGGCAACGTGATGCTGAAGACCAAGACGGTCGGCGCGGAAGCGAAGGAAGACGGCATCTACGTGAAGTTCGAGGGCGAGAAGGCGCCGGCAGAAGCGCAGCGCTACGACCTCGTGCTGGTGGCGGTGGGCCGCAGCCCGAACGGCAAGAAGATCGGTGCCGACAAGGCAGGCGTCGCGGTCACCGACCGCGGCTTCATCGACGTCGACAAGCAGATGCGCACGAACGTCCCGCACATCTTCGCGATCGGCGACATCGTCGGCCAGCCGATGCTCGCGCACAAGGCCGTGCATGAAGGCCACGTCGCAGCGGAAGCCGCGCACGGCGAAAAGGCGTACTTCGACGCGCTACAGATCCCGTCGGTGGCGTACACCGATCCGGAAGTGGCGTGGGCCGGCAAGACCGAAGACCAGTGCAAGGCCGAAGGCATCAAGTACGGCAAGGCCGTGTTCCCGTGGGCCGCATCGGGCCGCGCGATCGCGAACGGCCGCGACGAAGGCTTCACGAAACTGATCTTCGACGAGGAAACCCATCGCGTGATCGGCGGCGGGATCGTCGGCCTGAACGCGGGCGACCTGATCAGCGAAGTGTGTCTCGCCGTCGAGATGGGCGCGGACGCGGAAGACATCGGCAAGACGATCCATCCGCACCCGACGCTCGGCGAATCGATCGGCATGGCCGCGGAACTGTACGAAGGCGTCTGTACGGACCTGCCGCCGCAACGCAAGAAGTAACGCGATCGGCTCGGCCGGCCTCGCGCCGGCCACGAAAAACGCCGCCGCCCGGGTACCCGGACGGCGGCGTTTTCTTTTGCCCGCGGCCGACGGCAGTGCCCGGTCCGTGCCGCGCCACCGCACCGGCGCCGCCCGGATGCCCGGATGTTCCGTCGCCGGAAACAAAAAAGCCGCGCAGTGCGCGGCTTTTTCAGGAGCAGGGGACGCTTACGCGGCCGGCTTGCTCGAACGGCGCGATGCAGCAGCGCTCGCAGCCTTCGTCGCGACAGCGGCAGCCGCGTTGAAGTTCGTTTCGGCGATCTCGACGGCTTGCTTGGCAGCCTTCTGGACCGTTTCGTACGTCGTGTTCGCAGCGTTCAGTGCCGACTTCAGTGCGGCGACAGCCGTTTCCGAACCGGCCGGAGCGTTCTTCGCGACGTTGTCGACGAGTGCCTGGACCTTCTTGTTCTGCTCTTCGAATTGCGCTTCGGCGACCTTCGCGAACTCGGCTTGCGTCGACGACGCGATTTCATACAGGTGACGGCTGTACGACAGCACCTTTTCCGCGACCGGCTGCGACAGGCTCGCTTGCAGCGCGATCAGTTCCTGTGCGTCCTTCACCGACAGCAGGCGCTGCGCGTTTTCCTGGCTTTCGGTCAGCGTCGACTTCACGACCTGCAGGTTGAGTTCGATCAGCTTTTCGACGCCTTCGAACGCCTTGGTCGTCAGACCGAACAGGCTTTCGAGGTTGGCTTTCTGTGCGGCGGCGATTTGCTCGGGGGTCAGCAAGGACATGTCAAGCTCCTGAAAAGCGATCACGTCGATCGCAGGGATAAAGGGCACTACGATGGGGAACCTCGGCGCCGCGTGCTTTGTGCAACGCAGCAATGAGTCATATTTTAGGGCAGAGAAAAGTCTTGTCAAGCACTTTTTGTGCATTGCACAATCACGACAAATTATCGATAAAACAACGGGTTATCACGGCCGGTTCGGAATCGGTTTCAGACGTGTTCCCACATGGTGCGCACTTGGCCGGGGCAGGCGCGCCGCACCGTGATCATGCACAGGTAAACCTGACAGGCATGTGGAACGTTATGCTTCTGTTCCTGTCGAAAAGCGCGCCGTTTCGCGATGCGCATGCCGTGGCGATGTGCCGCCGCCGCGGTCAAGACCGGTGCCTGATACACCGAACGCCGGATACGTACTTTCCCCGCTTTAATTCGTCGCCAAAGTGACGTTATCTCAATTAACCGCGTGGTAATTCGGGAGACGGGTACTGTCGGGCGGCGCATCCCATGAATTTTTTCGATGGGAGCGCGAGGGTTGATCGAGTCATCGTTGGTCGACCCTTACATTCCGGTTTAACGACGATCGGTAAGTGCCTAATATTGCTCTTTTTTTCAGCTTTAACTACACTTGCGGAAACCCCGCCCGCTTTGTCCAGACCCCAATGAAAGCCGAATCGTTTTCACCGCGCAGATTGTTGCAGAGCATGACGCTCGGCACGGCTGTGTCGGTCGCCGTCGCCTTGCTGGCGACCGCCGCGTCCGTCGCGCCCGCTGACGCCTTTGCCGCCACTGCGAAGACCCACCAGGCCGCCAAGAAAGCCGCTTCCACTTCTTCGGAAAAGAAGCGGACGGTGAAGGCCGCCTCCGCGAAATCCGCCAACGTCGCGTCGGCCGATGCGCCGAAGGCATCGCGCAAGCGCGCGACGCTCGCGTCGAACGTGCACGGCCATCGCGGCGCGGTGCGCAAGGTCGCGTTCCAGCCGCGCCGCCCGACGGTCGGCCAGGCATTCGGCCTGCACGACACGCCGGACGCGCTCGCGCTGCGCTCGAGCGTCGCGTACGTCGTCGACCAGAACACCGGCGAGCCGCTGTTCGACAAGAATTCGCTCGCCGTCGTGCCGATCGCATCGATCTCGAAGCTGATGACGGCGATGGTCGTGCTCGACTCGAAGTCACCGATGACCGACCAGATCGAAGTCACCGACGAAGACCGCGACTACGAGAAGGGCACGGGTTCGCGCCTGTCGGTCGGCTCGGTGCTGTCGCGCGAGGACATGCTGCACATCGCGCTGATGGCGTCGGAAAACCGCGCGGCCGCCGCGCTGTCGCGCTACTACCCGGGCGGCCGTCCGGCGTTCATCGCCGCGATGAACGCGAAGGCGAAGTCGCTGGGCATGAACGACACCCACTTCGAGAATTCGACGGGCCTGTCGAGCTCGAATGTGTCGAGCGCACGCGACCTCGTGAAGATGGTCAACGCGGCGTACCAGTACCCGATGATCCGGCAGTTCTCGACCGACCGCACGTACGACGTCAATACGGGCAAGCGCAACCTGGTCTACAACAGCACGAACGCGCTGATCCGCGGCAACGGCTCGTGGGACATCGGTCTGCAGAAGACGGGCTTCATCAACGAGGCGGGCGAATGCCTCGTGATGCAGGCGACGATCCATGGCCGGCCGATGGTGATGGTGCTGCTGGATTCGTTCGGCAAGTATTCGCGCTTCGCCGACGCGGCACGCCTGCGCAACTGGCTCGACGCCGGCGGCGGCGAGCGCCTGACGGCCGCCAATACGGCGAACGGCGGCACCTGAGCGTGTCACGGCGGTTCGCGCCGTGCCGATCGCCGCAAAGAAAAAGCCCCGCGATGCGGGGCTTTTTTTCATCTGGCGCCGTGCGGCGGGCGGCGCGGCTCACGCGTGCCGTTGCAGCCCTTCGGCGTCCTTCGTGGGCGCGGGCCGGTAGCCGAGCGATTCCGAGATGGTCAGCGCGGTGCGGCTCAGCTGGCCGAGCCACGCGTCCTGCAGGCGGTCCGCCGGGGCCGACAGCGACAGGCCCGCGACGAGCTTGCCCGAGTCGTCGTAGATGCCGGCCGCGATGCAGCGCACGCCCAGCTCCAGTTCCTCGTTGTCCCGCGCGCACGATTGCTGGCGCACGAGTGTCAGCTCGCGCTCGAGCTTCGCGATGTCGGTGATGCTGTTCTGCGTATGGCCGGACAGCCCGGTGCGCGTCGCATAGGCGCGCACGCGCGAGGTTTCGTCGACCGCGAGAAACAGCTTGCCGACCGACGTCAGATGCAGCGGCGCGCGGCCGCCGATTGCGCGGACGACCTGCATCCCCGAGCGCTCGGAATACGCGCGCTCGATATAGACGATTTCGTCGCCCTGACGCACCGACAGGTTCACGGTCTGGCCGGTCAGGCGATGCAATTCGCGCATCGGCATCAGCGCAGCGTCGCGTACCGACAGGCGCGCCTTCACGAGGTTGCCGAGTTCGAGCAGCCGCATGCCGAGCCGGTAGGTGCCGGGATCGGAGCGGTCGACGAGGCGGCAGGTCACCATGTCGTTGAGGATGCGGTGTGCGGTCGACGGATGCAGCTCCGTGCGCTGCGCAAGCTCTTTCAGGCTGACGGGGTCGCTGTGCGCGGCGAGCGCGTCCAGCAGCCGCATCATGCGTTCGATCACCTGGATCGACGTTTTGGAATCCGGGGTGGGTTGGCTCATGTCGGGGGAGAATCGGTTGACGCGTCAAGCGGTGTTGCGTCGATTGTATCTCGTATCGTGAAAAAAGCGAACGCCGTTCGAGGAAGTCCTCGTTTCCGGCATCGCGCACTTGCGCGCGTGCCGGCGTTGGTCTTGCCGGCCAAACGGCGGATAATGAGAGCCGTTTTCTCGAAGGAGCGCGTATGCGAGTCGGTTTGTTCGTGACCTGCCTGGTCGACCTGATGCGTCCGGAAATCGGCTTTTCCGCGCTGAAACTGATTCGCGAAGCCGGCTACGAAGTGTTCGTGCCGCCCGCGCAAACCTGCTGCGGCCAGCCGGCCTACAACTCGGGCGACCGCGCGCTCGCACGGGATCTCGCCGAAAAGACGCTGCGCGAGTTCGAGCAGTTCGACTACGTCGTCGCGCCGTCGGGCTCGTGTGGCGGCATGATCCGCGCGCACTACGGCGACCTGTTCCGCGACGACCCCGAACTGATGGGGCGCTATGCGCGACTCCAGCAGAAAGTCTACGAACTGACCGATTTCCTCGCGAACGTCGCGAAGGTGACGCTCGCCCCCGGCGAATTCACGGGGCCCGTTACCTATCACGACTCATGCTCGGGCCTGCGCGAGCTCGGCGTGAAGGCGCAGCCGCGCGCGCTGCTCGCGCAGCGCGGCGTGGCCGTCACCGAGATGAAGGACTGCGAGCACTGCTGCGGCTTCGGCGGCACGTTCGCGGTCAAGTACGGCGACATTTCGGCGGCCATCGCGGACGAAAAGTGCGCGAACGTGCGCGCGTCCGGTGCGGGCGCCGTCGTGCTCGGCGATCTCGGCTGCATGCTGAACATCGAAGGGCGGTTGCGCCGCACGGGCGACCGCGACACCCGCGTGCTGCACGTCGCGCAGGTGCTGGCGGGCGACGTCTGACGCCCGGTTCCCGCTTACTTTTCCTCGATACCGCGATGCAAGTTCAATCGATGCATTTCAAGGCGCGCGCCGGCCAGAAGCTGGCCGACCAGCGCCTGCAGCAGAACCTGAAGAAGCTGTCGACGAAGTTCGTGTCCGCGCGCGCCGATGCGATGACCGCGATCGACTTCCAGGCGACGCGCGCCGCGCTGAAGGCGCGCCGCAACCGTGCGCTGGAGAACCTCGACGTGTGGCTCGAGGCGTTCGAGCGCGAAGCGACGCGGCGCGGCACGACGGTGCTGTTCGCGGAAACGACCGCGGACGCCGCGCGGCTCGTCGCCGACATCGCGCGGCGCCACGACGTGAAGAAGGTCATCAAGACGAAGTCGATGGTGTCCGAGGAAATGCGCCTGAACGCGGTGCTTGCCGAGATGGGCGTGCAGTCGATCGAGACGGACCTCGGTGAATACATCCTGCAGATCAACGACAACGAGCCGCCGAGCCACATCATCGCGCCCGTCGTGCACAAGGACAAGGACGAGATCGCCGACCTGTTCGCGCGCACGCACCACCGCGAGCGGCTGACCGAGATTCCGGACATGACGCGCGAGGCGCGCGAGGTGCTGCGCCCGCATTTCCTGTCGGCCGACATGGGCGTGACGGGCGGCAACTTCGTGATCGCCGAGACGGGGTCGGTTGCGCTCGTCACGAACGAAGGCAACGAAGGGATGTGCACGGTGATGCCGCGCGTGCATGTCGCGGTGACGGGCATCGAGAAGGTGCTGCCGACGCTCGAGGATCTCGCGACCGCGATGCGTCTGCTGCCGCGCTCGGCGACCGGCCAGAAGACCTCGAACTACTTCTCGGTGCTGACCGGGCCGCGCGGCCCCGGCGACGAGGACGGCCCGGAACACAACTACGTGGTGCTCGTCGACGGCGGCCGCACGGGCCTGATCGGCGGCGAATTCCAGGAGATGCTGCGCTGCATCCGCTGCGGCGCGTGCATGAACCATTGCCCGGTGTACCAGAAGGTCGGCGGGCACGCGTACGGATGGGTCTATCCGGGCCCGATGGGGTCGGTATTGACGCCGAGCTACGTCGGGATCGACCGTGCGCTCGACCTGCCGCAGGCCGCGACGCTGTGCGGCGAATGCGACAGCGTGTGCCCGGCCGGAATCCCGCTGTCGCACCTGCTGCGCACGCTGCGCGAGAAACAGGTCGAGCGGCACCTGCGGCCGTGGCGCGAGCGCGCCGCGCTCGCCGCGTGGGGCTTTGTCGCGCGCCGGCCGCTCCTTTACGCGCTGACGACCAAGCTCGCGGTACGGATCCTCGAGCGGCTGGGCGGCAACGGCGGCACGCTGCGGCGCCTGCCGATGATGGGTGGCTGGATGGACACGCGCGACATGCCGACGCCGACCGGCCGGACGTTCCGCGAACTGTACGCGGCCTCGCAAAGCCACCTGGGCTGACGACTGTTCATCGGGTGGCAACAGTGCGTTCGCTATTCATGTATTTATCTTGATAGGTGCGGTCTATAGAATCCTGCCTGTAGTCCCCGGAATCGGGTTTCGGGGCATGAGGTCAAGGAGCCGCATCATGAAAAAGACAATATCGATGTACTGGCCGCTGGCAATCGTCGTTCCGCTCGCCGCGGCCGCTTATCTGCACGCGATGGCCGACGCGCCGGCGAGTGGACCGATCGCCGTTCATCAGGCATCGGCGGAACTCGCGCGCGCGGTGTCGTTCGGGCTGGTCGACGACGCGGCGACACCGTTGCCGGCCGCATCTGGCGACGTCGTGCTCGCCGCACCCAAGGCGCTGTAAGGCACGCCGCCGTCGCTTTGCGCGGCGGCGCGATTCCGGGCGCCTTTGTATAATGGCGCGTTGTTCTCCCGCGCGGCTCGCCGCGGCTTTCCGATAGTGCGATGACCCGCGTTGCGATCTGTTTCGTCTGTCTCGGCAATATCTGCCGTTCGCCCACTGCAGAAGGCGTGATGCGCCACCAGGTGGACGCGGCCGGGCTGGCCGACCGGATCGAGGTCGATTCGGCCGGTACCGGCGACTGGCACGTCGGCGAGCCGCCCGACACGCGCGCGCAGGCGGCGGCCCGCACCCGCGGCTACGACCTGTCGGCGCTGCGGGCGCGGCAGGTGAGCGCGGCGGATTTCGAGCGGTTCGACCTGCTGCTGGCGATGGACGAAGCCAATCTCGCGGAATTGCGGCGGCGCTGCCCGCCCGGGCATCGCGACAAGGTGCGCCTCCTGATGGAATTCGCGCCGGGGGCGGCCGGGACCGAAGTGGCCGATCCTTATTTCGGCGGCGCGCAGGGCTTCGAACAGGTGCTCGACCAGGTCGAGCGCGCGTGCGCGGGCCTGCTGGACACCCTCCGGAGCGGTACCGCACGCTGATCGTGGCGGGGTATTCAGCGGTCTGCGAATACCCTGTCGAAGACATGGATACTTGACTAAAAACGTCAAATATTTATACTTGACCAAAATCGTCAAGATTGCAGTCCCCTAGACACCATGAGACTCACCACCAAAGGCCGTTTCGCCGTCACGGCGATGATTGACTTGGCACTGCGCCAGGAGCAGGGCCCGGTGACGCTTGCAGGCATCAGCCAGCGCCAGCGGATTTCGCTCTCGTATCTCGAACAGCTGTTCGGCAAGCTGCGCAGGCATGAAATCGTCGAATCCGTGCGCGGCCCGGGCGGCGGCTACAACCTCGCGCGTCGCGCGCAGGACGTCACCGTCGCCGACATCATCATCGCGGTCGATGAACCGCTCGACGCCACGCAGTGCGGCGGCAAAGGCACGTGCGACGGCTCGAAGCAGCCCGACGGCCATTGCATGACGCACGAGCTGTGGTCGACCCTGAACCAGAAAATGGTCGAATACCTCGATTCGGTATCGCTGCAGGATCTCGTCGATCAGCAGCGCGCACGCGAGGGCGCGCCCGCGGTGCTGCGCGACCGGCGCGCACCGGAGCCCGCCGCGGCGCCGGCCGAACCGGTGCGCACGATGCCGCTCGGTCCCAATTCGGTGTTCAACATCGCGAGTTCGTGAGCGCGAACGCGCCGCACACCCCATAACGCACATAGTCCCTGCACAGAATACCCGGAGCGACAGATGACCCAAGAGACTCTCCACCTACCCATCTACATGGATTACAGCGCGACGACGCCGGTCGACCCGCGCGTGGTCGACAAGATGGTGCCGTACCTGCGCGAGCAGTTCGGCAACCCGGCATCGCGTAGCCACGCGTACGGCTGGGATGCCGAGCGCGCGGTCGAGGAAGCGCGCGAACAGGTGGCTGCGCTCGTGAACGCGGATCCGCGCGAGATCATCTGGACGTCCGGCGCAACGGAATCGGACAACCTTGCGATCAAGGGTGCCGCGAACTTCTACAAGGGCAAGGGCAAGCACATCGTCACGGTGAAGACCGAGCACAAGGCCGTGCTCGACACCTGCCGCGAGCTCGAGCGCGACGGCTTCGAAGTCACCTATCTCGACGTGAAGGAAGACGGCCTGATCGACCTCGACGTGTTCAAGGCCGCGCTGCGCCCGGACACGATCCTCGTATCCGTGATGCACGTGAACAACGAGATCGGCGTGATCCAGGACATCGAGACGATCGGCGAGATCTGCCGCGAGAAGGGCATCGTGTTCCACGTGGACGCCGCACAGTCGACCGGCAAGGTCGAGATCGACCTCGCGAAGCTGAAGGTCGACCTGATGTCGTTCTCGGCGCACAAGACCTACGGCCCGAAGGGCATCGGCGCGCTGTACGTGCGTCGCAAGCCGCGCGTGCGCATCGAAGCGCAGATGCACGGCGGCGGCCACGAGCGCGGCATGCGTTCTGGCACGCTGGCGACACACCAGATCGTCGGCATGGGCGAAGCGTTCCGCATCGCGCGTGAAGAAATGGCGACCGAGAACGAGCGCATCCGCATGCTGCGCGACAAGCTGCTGCGCGGCCTGTCGCAGATCGAGGAAACGTACGTGAACGGCGACATGGAGCACCGTGTCCCGCACAACCTGAACATCAGCTTCAACTTCGTCGAAGGCGAGTCGCTGATCATGGCGATCAAGGACGTCGCGGTGTCGTCGGGCTCCGCTTGCACGTCGGCGTCGCTGGAGCCGTCGTACGTGCTGCGTGCACTCGGCCGCAACGACGAACTCGCGCACAGCTCGATCCGCTTCACGGTCGGCCGCTTCACGACGGAGCAGGACGTCGACTTCGTGATCAACCTGCTGAACAGCAAGATCGCGAAGCTGCGCGAACTGTCGCCGCTCTGGGAAATGCACCAGGAAGGCATCGATCTGTCGACGATCGAATGGGCCGCACACTGAACACCGCATTGAATACATTCGCGGGCGGATTTGCGCACGCAGACGTAACGAGTCAAGGAGTTTGAGTCATGTCATACAGCAACAAGGTTCTGGATCACTACGAAAACCCGCGTAACGTCGGTTCGTTCGCGAAAGACGACGACGCGGTCGGCACGGGCATGGTCGGCGCGCCGGCCTGCGGCGACGTGATGAAGCTGCAGATCCGCGTCGGCGCGGACGGCGTGATCGAAGACGCGAAGTTCAAGACGTACGGTTGCGGCTCGGCCATCGCGTCGAGCTCGCTCGTGACCGAGTGGGTGAAGGGCAAGACCCTCGACGAGGCACTGTCGATCAAGAACACGCAGATCGCCGAAGAGCTGGCCCTGCCGCCGGTGAAGATTCACTGCTCGATTCTCGCGGAAGACGCGATCAAGGCAGCCGTGGCCGACTACAAGAAGCGCCACGACACCAAGGAAGGCGATCAGGCAGCAGCCTGAGCGGCATCGAGCGGCTTGTGAAGGATCGCGGCGGGCCCGGGTGGCGCGCCGCGGCAAGGACATCATGGCAATTACACTGACCGAAAAAGCAGCACAGCACGTCCAGAAATACCTCGTCCGTCGCGGCAAGGGTGTGGGCCTGCGGCTTGGCGTTCGCACGACCGGGTGCTCGGGGCTCGCGTACAAGCTCGAGTATGTCGACGAGCTGGCTCCCGAGGATCAGGTGTTCGAGAGCCATGGCGTGAAGGTCGTCGTCGACCCGAAGAGCCTCGCGTACATCGACGGCACCGAGCTCGACTTCGCACGCGAAGGCCTGAACGAGGGGTTCAAGTTCAACAACCCGAACGTGAAGGACGAGTGCGGCTGCGGCGAATCGTTCCGCGTGTGACGCGGGTTTCCGCGCGATGCGGGCAAGAGGCGGCACGGGCCGCCTTTTTAATGTGCGGCGTTTGCCGCGCGACGAACCGGAATTGAACGCGACGATGGTTTCGCTGAAAGACAGCCACTTCGATCTGTTTCACCTGCCGGCGCAATTCGCGCTCGACGAGACGGCGCTCGACAGCGCCTATCGCACGGTGCAGACGCAGGTGCACCCGGACCGCTTCGCGGCGGCCGGCGACGCGCAAAAGCGCATCGCGATGCAATGGGCGACCCGTGCGAACGAAGCCTACCGCACGCTGCGCGATCCGCTGAAGCGCGCGACCTATCTGCTGTCGCTGCGCGGCGTCGACATCGGTGCCGAAAACAACACCGCGATGGAGCCCGCGTTCCTGATGCAGCAGATGGAGTGGCGCGAAGGCATCGAGGATGCCGCGGCTGCCCGCAACGTCGACGCGCTCGATGCGCTGCTCGCCGAGCTGCGCGACGAAAAGCGCGTGCGCCTCGAGCGCCTCGGCACGCTGCTCGACAGCGCGGCCGACCAGGCCGCCGCCGAGGCCGTGCGCCAGCTGATGTTCATCGAACGGGTCGCGTCGGAAGTGGGCGCGCAGATCGAGCGCCTCGAAACTTAACCGCGTGCCTCGCGGCACGCGCAGCAAACGGGCCGAGCGCCCGAACGAACCAAGATGGCTTTACTGCAAATTTCCGAACCGGGCATGGCGCCGGCGCCGCACCAGCGGCGACTCGCTGTCGGGATCGATCTCGGCACGACGAACTCGCTCGTCGCGGCCGTGCGCAACAGCGTGCCCGAAGTGCTGCCGGACGAAGCGGGCCGCGCGCTGCTGCCGTCGGTGGTCCGTTATCTGGAGAAGGGCGGCCGCCGCATCGGTCACGAAGCGAAGGAGCAGGCCGCGACCGATCCGCGCAACACGATCGTGTCGGTCAAGCGCTTCATGGGCCGCGGCAAGGCCGAGGTCGAAGGCGCGGCGAACGCGCCGTACGAATTCGTCGATGCACCCGGCATGGTGCAGATCCGCACGATCGACGGCGTGAAGAGCCCGGTCGAAGTGTCGGCCGAGATTCTCGCGACGCTGCGTTACCGTGCGGAAGACACGCTCGGCGACGACCTGGTCGGCGCGGTGATCACGGTGCCCGCGTACTTCGACGACGCGCAGCGCCAGGCGACGAAGGACGCCGCGCGCCTCGCGGGCCTCAACGTGCTGCGCCTGTTGAACGAACCGACTGCGGCCGCGATCGCCTATGGTCTCGACAACGCGGCCGAAGGCCTCTACGCGGTGTACGACCTCGGCGGCGGCACGTTCGACCTGTCGATCCTGAAGCTGACGAAGGGCGTATTCGAAGTGCTGGCCGCGGGCGGCGATTCCGCACTCGGCGGCGACGATTTCGACCACGCGCTGTTCGGTCACGTACTTGCGCAGGCCGGCATCGACCCGAAGGCGCTCGCGCCCGAGGACGTGCGCCTGCTGCTCGATCGCGTGCGCGTGCTGAAGGAAGCGCTGTCGTCCGCGCCGCAGGCGTCGCTCGACGTGACGCTGTCGACCGGTGCACACCTCGTGCAGACGATCTCGCACGACACGTTCGCCGCGCTCGTCGAGCCGCTCGTGCAGCGTACGCTGACGCCGACCCGCAAGGCCCTGCGCGATGCGCAGGTGAGCCCGGCCGACATCAAGGGCGTCGTGCTGGTCGGCGGCGCGACGCGCATGCCGGTGATCCGCGAGGCGGTCGCGAAGTATTTCGGCCAGCCGCCGCTCGTCAACCTCGATCCGGACCAGGTCGTCGCGCTCGGCGCGGCGATCCAGGCCGACCTGCTCGCCGGCAATCGCGGCAGCGGCGACGACTGGCTGCTGCTCGACGTGATCCCGCTGTCGCTCGGCGTCGAGACGATGGGCGGTCTCGTCGAGAAGATCATTCCGCGCAATTCGACGATTCCGATCGCGCGTGCGCAGGAATTCACGACCTTCAAGGACGGCCAGACCGCGATGGCAATCCACGTCGTGCAGGGCGAGCGCGAGCTCGTCGCCGACTGCCGCTCGCTCGCGCGCTTCGAGCTGCGCGGCATCCCGCCGATGACGGCCGGTGCGGCGCGCATCCGCGTGACCTACCAGGTCGATGCGGACGGGCTGCTGTCGGTGTTCGCGCGCGAGCAGCATTCGGGCGTCGAGGCGTCGGTCGTCGTGAAGCCGTCGTACGGCCTCGCCGACGACGACATCGCGAAGATGCTCGAGGACAGCTTCAAGACCGCCGAGATCGACATGCGGGCACGCGCGCTGCGCGAAGCGCAGGTCGAGGCCGAGCGGATGATCGAGGCGACGCAGGCGGCGCTGGCGGCCGACGGCGAATTGCTCGACGACGCCGAACGCACGCAGGTCGACGCGCTCGTCGCGGCGCTGCGCATGATCGCGCAGGGCGACGACACGGACGCGATCGAGACCGCGACCAAGACGCTGGCCGACGGCACCGACGAATTCGCGGCGCGCCGGATGGACAAGAGCATCAAGCGCGCACTGTCGGGCCGCCGCCTCGACGAGATCTGAACGAACGAACTGCATGCGGGCCGGCGACGGCCCGCACGATATTGAACCGTGCGGCGCCAGCCGCCGCACCCTGACTGACGGAACGGACATGCCTCAACTGGTGGTGCTGCCTCACGTCGAACTGTGCCCGGACGGCGCAGTGATCGACGCGACGCCCGGCAAGAGTATTTGCGACAACCTGCTCGACCACGGGATCGAGATCGAGCATGCGTGCGAGAAGTCGTGCGCGTGCACGACCTGCCACGTGGTGATCCGCGAGGGCTTCAACGATCTCGAGCCGTCCGAGGAGGACGAAGACGACCTGCTCGACAAGGCATGGGGCCTCGAGCCGACATCACGCCTGTCGTGCCAGGCGATCGTGAAGGAAGATTCGGACCTGGTGGTCGAGATCCCGAAGTACTCGATCAACCACGCGAAGGAAAATCACTGACGGATCGGCGGGGCGGACTCGCCACGTATACGGGAGAGCAGGCCATGAAATGGACCGATTCGCGCGAAATCGCCATCGCGCTGGCAGAGAAGCATCCGGACGTCGATCCGCAGCGGGTCAATTTCGTCGACCTGCGCCAATGGGTCATCGAGCTGGACGGCTTCACCGACGACCCGGCGCACTCGGGCGAGAAGATCCTCGAAGCGATCCAGGCCCACTGGATCGACGAATCGGACTTCGACGACGAAGACTGAGGTTCGCGCCGACGCCCGCACCGCGTGGCGCCGGCAACGCTCCCGCAAAAGAAAAAGGCTCGTGACGCGTCACGAGCCTTTTTCATTTCCGCGCGGCGCAAGAGCCGCGCGGCGATTCGTCATGCATTACGAGCCGACCAGCGTGCCGTTCTCGATCCGCACGCGCTGGCCCTGGCCGAACGGCGGCGGGTTGTGGTACGTGAACGTGCGCGTCGCGCCGCTTTCCATCTGGACCTGCACCTGGTAGTCGGTTTCCGCGCGCACCTGCTTCTCGACCTGGTTGCCGGCGAGACCGCCGCCGAGCGCGCCGATGATCGTCATCGCGGTGCGGCCGTTGCCGTGACCGAACTGGTTGCCGAGCAGGCCGCCGGCCGCTGCGCCGCCGACCGCGCCGATCCCCGAGCTCTGGCCCGGCGTGCGCGTCTGCGTGATCGCGACGACCGTGCCGCAGGTCTGGCAATAGGCCGGCTGCGCGGGTGCGGACGGCTGTTGCGCGTATTGCGGCGGTTGCGGTGCCGGCGTATGGCGGTGGTGCGTGGCTGCCGGGCGCGGCGCGGGCCGCGGCTCGGCTTGTGCCGCAGCTGCTTTCTCAGCAGCGGCTTTCTCGGCCGCAGCCTTCTGCGCGGCCTGTTCGGCTGCCTGCTGCTGCGCTTGCGCGGCGAGCGCGGCGCTGGCTGCCGCGGCCGTATCGACGGCCGGCTGCGACGCGATCAGCGCGGCCTGGGTCTGGCCGTTCTGCGCGTTGTTGCTGCTGGCCTTCGGGAAGATGCCCGTGATCGCGGCAGTGGCGGCGAGGCTGGCGACGATGACGGCGCCTGCGGCGGTCGCGATGAGCGGGTGCAGGCGTTGCTTTTGCGGCGTGGTTTGATTCTGGTTGTCCATTTTCTTCTCCGGTGTCGACCCGGTTTTGCACGTTGGCGCTGGCCGGATCCCACGCTCGGGAGCGAGCAGACTTGGCGTTCCGGCGCCTCGTTCTGGTCCCGTGGTCATGCGTGGTGACGCAACAGGAGTGTCGTCCACGAGCGAGCGGCGCACCGTATCAAGGTGTAACGAATTGCAGCGCGGGATCGGCGTTTGCTACAGGGAAAACCCGGAGAAGGCCGTCGCGACGAGGGAATAAAACGGGGGAGGATCGAAAACCGGTGAACGCCGGCAGGCGGGATTTACGCGTGGTTACAAAGCTGACGCGTGCGCGCCGCAGGGCGCGGCGCACACGCTGGCACGCCGTCAGTCTTCGCGGCGCAGGTGCGGGAACAGCAGCACGTCGCGGATCGTCGGGCTGTCGGTCAGCAGCATCACGAGACGGTCGATGCCGATCCCGCAACCGCCCGTCGGCGGCATCCCGTGTTCGAGCGCGCGGATGTAGTCGGCGTCGAAGAACATCGCTTCCTCGTCGCCGGCATCCTTCTGCTCGACCTGCTTCTTGAAGCGCGCGGCCTGGTCTTCCGGATCGTTCAGCTCCGAGAAGCCGTTCGCGATCTCGCGGCCGGTCATGAACAGCTCGAAACGCTCGGTGATGCCCGGCACCGTGTCCGACGCGCGTGCGAGCGGCGACACTTCGACCGGGTAGTCGATGATGTAGGTCGGCTCCCACAGCTGCGATTCGGCGGTTTCCTCGAACAGCGCGAGCTGCAGCGCGCCGATGCCGGCGTTCAGGAAGGCCGGCTGCGACACGTCGACGCCGAGGCGCTTCAGTTCGGAACGCAGGAACGCGTCGTCCGACAGCTGGCCGTCGGTGTACTGCGGCGCGTACTTCTGGATCGCCTGCGTGATCGTCAGGCGGTGGAACGGCTTCGCGAGATCGAGCTCGCGGCCCTGGTACTGGATCGTCGCGGTGCCGAGCGCATCGATCGCCGCCTGGCGGATCAGCTGCTCGGTGAAGTCCATCAGCCAGCGGTAGTCGGTGTACGCGGCGTAGAACTCCATCATCGTGAATTCCGGGTTGTGGCGCGGCGACACGCCTTCATTCCGGAAGTTGCGGTTGATCTCGAACACGCGTTCGAAACCGCCGACGATCAGGCGCTTCAGGTACAGCTCCGGCGCGATGCGCAAGAACATCTGCATGTCGAGCGCGTTGTGGTGCGTGACGAACGGCTTGGCCGCGGCGCCGCCCGGGATCGGGTGCAGCATCGGCGTCTCGACTTCCATGAAGTCGGCGTTGTCCATGAACTTGCGGATCGACGCGATGGTCTTGGTGCGCGCGCGGAACGTGTCGCGCGTTTCCGGCGTGACGATCAGGTCGACATAGCGCTGGCGATAGCGCATTTCCTGGTCGGCGAGGCCGTGGAACTTGTCCGGCAGCGGACGCAGCGCCTTCGACAGCAGGCGCAGTTCCTTGCACTGGACCGACAGCTCGCCCTTGTTGGTGCGGAACAGCACGCCGCGTGCGGCGACGATGTCGCCCAGGTCCCACTTCTTGAATGCGTCGTAGGTTTCCGCGCCGACGTCGTTCGGCGTCACGAAGAACTGGATCTGGCCCGAACCGTCCTGCACCGTCGCGAAGCTCGCCTTGCCCATCACGCGCTTGAGCATCATGCGGCCGGCGACCGACACCTCGACCGGGTTCGCTTCGAGCGCGGCCTTGTCCGAGTCGGCGAATTTCACCTGGAGATCGGCGGCGTGATGCGTCGGCCGGAAATCGTTCGGATAGGCGACGCCTTGCTCGCGCAGTGCGCGCAGCTTCTCGCGGCGCTCGGCGATGATCTGGTTTTCGTCCGCCGCGACGGCGGGCTGCGTTTGGGTCGGTTCGGTCATGATGGTCGGAATTCGGAGTGGGTGCGGCAACGCAACGGGAAGGGCGGCGCGACCGGAGGGGCCGCGCCGCGGCGCTTACACGCCCTGTTTGAGGCTCGCGCTGATGAAGTCGTCGAGATCGCCGTCGAGGACGGCTCTCGTGTTGCTCATTTCGACGTTCGTGCGCAGGTCCTTCACGCGGCTCTGGTCGAGCACGTACGAACGGATCTGGTGGCCCCAGCCCACATCGGTCTTGCTCGATTCGAGCTTGTCCTGTTCGGCCTGGCGCTTGCGCATTTCGACTTCGTACAGGCGCGATTTCAGCATCGCCATTGCTTCGGCGCGGTTGCGGTGCTGCGAGCGGTCGTTCTGGCACTGCACGACGATACCGGTCGGCATGTGCGTGATCCGCACCGCGGAGTCGGTCTTGTTGATGTGCTGGCCGCCCGCGCCCGAGGCGCGGTACGTGTCGATGCGCAGGTCGGCCGGGTTGATCTCGACTTCGATCGAATCGTCGATTTCCGGATAGACGAACACCGACGAGAACGACGTGTGACGGCCGCCCGACGAGTCGAACGGCGACTTGCGCACGAGGCGATGGATGCCCGTTTCGGTGCGCAGGAAGCCGTATGCGTATTCGCCCGTGACCTTGACCGTCGCGTTCTTGATGCCGGCGACGTCGCCGTCGGACTCTTCGAGCACCTCGGCCTTGAAGCCCTTGCGTTCGCAGTAGCGCAGGTACTGGCGCAGCAGCATCGATGCCCAGTCGCACGCCTCGGTGCCGCCGGCGCCGGCCTGGATGTCGATGAAGCAGTTGTTCGGGTCGGCCGGGTTCGAGAACATCCGGCGGAACTCGATGTCGCCGACGCGTGCTTCGAGCTTCTTCGCGTCGTCTTCCGATGCGACGAGGGTGTCTTCGTCGCCTTCCTCGCGTGCGAGCTCGAACAGGTCGAGCGCATCGCGCAGGTCGCTATCGAGCGCCGTCAGCGTCGTGACGACGCCTTCGAGCAGCTTTTTCTCGCGGCCGAGTGCCTGGGCGTTCTTCGAATCGTTCCAGACGTTCGGGTCCTCGAGTTCCTTGTTGACTTCGGTCAGACGCGCAGCTTTGGCGTCGTAGTCAAAGATACCCCCGAAGCTCGCCCGCGCGGTTGCGCAGGTCGAGCAGGGAGCTTTCGATCGCGTTGAGACGTTCCGCTTCCATGATCGTTCGCTGTTCTTGCTTCGTAAAAAAGCGGAATTATAGCCGATCGGCAGGGTTTCCCGGTGACGCGGAGTGTGCTTGCGCGCGCGCCGCGGCCCCGTCCGGCGCGGCGCGCATGTGGTCCGCATGGTTCGCACATGGCCCGCGGGCGCCGCGGGCCGGGTGGCCGGCCGGTCGGCGCTCAGCCGGCCGCGTGTTCGACGATCAGCTGGACGCGCGTCACGCCGTTCCACGTGTCGGCCACGAGGCGGTACGCGATCAGCGCGCTCGCCGGCAGCGGCTCGGTGTGGTTGAACCAGATCGCGTTGAAGCGCTGGCGGCCGCGCGCCAGTTGCAGCTTCAGGTGCTTTTCCTTCACGAGCGACTGCGACACGACGTCGAATTCGCCGGAGAAAAGCGGGGCCGGAAAGCCCTGGCCCCAGACGGCTTCGTCGAGCAACCCGACGAACTGCGGCGTGAAATACGCTTCCTCGAGTTCGCCGTCGGTCTCGATCACGCGCGCCAGCGCGTCGTCGGACAACCATTCGCGCGCGACGGCCTCGAACGCGGCCGCGAAGCGCGGCACGTTGTCGGTGTCGAGCGTGAGACCGGCCGCCATCGCGTGGCCGCCGAACGCGACGATCAGGTCGGGCTCGCGCTTCGACACGAGGTCGAGCGCATCGCGCAGGTGGAAGCCGGGAATCGAGCGGCCGGAACCCTTGACCCGCGTGCCGGCCTCGTCCGCATGCGCGAACGTGAACGACGGGCGGTGGAATTTCTCCTTGAGCCGTCCGGCGACGATGCCGATCACGCCCTGGTGCCACTCGGGATTGAACAGCGTGATCGTGCACGCGTCGGCCGGATCGACGTCGGCGAGATCGGCGAGCGCCTGCTGCTGCATGCCGGCCTCGATCTCGCGGCGCTCGCGGTTCATCACATCGAGCTGCTGCGCGAGGTCCCACGCGCGGCCGATGTCGTCGGTGATCAGGCACTCGATGCCGAGCGACATGTCCGAGAGCCGCCCGGCGGCGTTCAGGCGCGGGCCGAGGCCGAAGCCGAGGTCGAAGCCCGATGCGGTGCGCGCCTCGCGGCCGGCGGCGCGGAACAGCGCGGCGATACCCGGCTGCATGCGGCCGTTGCGGATGCGCTGCAGCCCCTGTGCGACGAGCACGCGATTGTTGCCGTCGAGCCGCACGACGTCGGCGACGGTGCCGAGCGCGACGAGGTCGAGCAGCCCGTCGAGGCGCGGTTCGGCTTCCTTGCTCGCGAATGCGCCGCGGCGGCGCAGCTCGGCGCGCAGCGCGAGCAGCACGTAGAACATCACGCCGACGCCGGCGATGTGCTTGCTCGGGAACGCGCAGCCGGGCTGGTTCGGGTTGACGATCGCGCGCGCGGCGGGCAGCGCGTCGCCGGGCAGGTGGTGGTCGGTCACGAGCACGTCGATGCCGCGTGCGTTCGCGGCCTCGACGCCCGCGACGCTCGCGATCCCGTTGTCGACGGTGATCAGCAGGTCGGGCTTGCGCGCGGCCGCGAGTTCGACGATCTCTGGCGTGAGCCCGTAGCCGTATTCGAAGCGGTTCGGCACCAGGTAGTCGATTTGCGCGCCGAACATCCGCAGGCCGCGCACCGCGACCGCGCAGGCGGTCGCGCCGTCGCAGTCGTAGTCGGCGACGACCAGCAGGCGCCGCTGGTCGGCGATCGCGTCGGCGAGCAGCGCCGCGGCGTCCGCGCAGCCTTTCAGTTCGGTGGGCGGCACGAGGCGCGCGAGCGCCGTCTCGATGTCGGTCGGGGACTGCACGCCGCGCGACGCGTACAGGCGCGCGAGGACGGGATGCAGGCCGTGGCGCGCGAGCGCTTCGGCGTCGGCGGGCGCGACGGGGCGGGTAACGATCCGGGTCATACAGGTCGGGTTATTCGAACAGGGATGCCAGCGCGCGGCGGCGCCAGAACTTGCGCAGGTCGCCGCGCGTCGCGTGCAGCGTCACGGAGCTGGTGTCGCCGCACAGCGTGAAGTCGACGCCGGCCAGCTCGCCGTTCTGCAGCGCGGCGAGGGCGGGCGCGAACCAGTCGCGCTCGAGCGCGGCGAGCGCGTCGTGCCAGCGTGCCCAGTCCTGTTCGATGAACGGGGCGGACAGCGTGGGCAGCTCGACGAGCGTCGCGCCGGCGGCGGCGGATAGTGCGCCGAATGCGGCCGGCACGGCGCCGGCCTCGGCCTGCGCCGCGCGCGCGAGGCCGAGCGCGGCGGGCGACACGGACAGCACGCGCGCGAACGGCTTGCCGACCGGCTTCAGCGTGCCCTGCGCGTGGAACCAGATCGAATTGACGGCGGGCAACCCGCGCGCTTCGCGCGCTTCGTTGACCGGATGCTGGAACCACGCCATCTGCACTTCGTTCTGCAGCTTCATCCACATCCGCGAGCGTTCGCCGGTGTGCGCCTCGTGCGGCAACCAGATCTCGATGTTGCGGCCGCTGGCGCGCAGCGGCGCGGCGCCGGCGAGGCGGGCGAGCTGCTCGCTTGACAGGTACCAGCGCGCCGGATGCGGTGCTTCCAGTCGCACGCCGAGCTCCTCGATCAGCGGGCGCGCGACCGCCAGCAACGCGGCGGCGTCGCCGTCGTCGAGCGCGAGGCTCGCCGGGTCGACGAGCACGAGGTGATCGTGTGCGATTTCGACGTGAACCGGCTCGACGCATGCCCAGGCCTGGGTGCCCGGGTCGCCGCCGTCCGCCAGCAGCATGTAGGGCGCGAGCGGCGCCTCGTCGGCGGCGTTGCCCTGGGTCGCGCCGAACCGGCGGGCCAGCCAGCGCTCGTGCGGCAGCGTGCGCTGGAAGTCCTCGCCGGCCACGCGCTCGACGAGGCTCGCGCGGGCGAGCAACTTTTCGAGCGCGGGGCTGTCCAGCGTGTGCAGGGACGAGGCCGCATCGGCCGCCGACGGCAGCGCGAACGGAACGAGAAAATGGAGGCGTCGGTCGTGCATGATGGTGCGCATTGTATGGCAAACTGCGCGCGTGATCGGGCCGGCTGACGGTCCGATTGGGCCCGATTGCGTCCGGCGACCGCTTTTTTCGACCGCGCCCCGGGCGGCGCTCCGGCCTCGGGCCGCCATCCCCGCCGTAACCAGCAGAAAGGATTCGCTTGAAACTTCCGTACGAATGGCAGATCGGCTGGCGCTACACGCGCGCCGGCAAACGCACGACCGGCAACGGCTTCATTTCCTTCATCGCGCTCGTGTCGATGCTCGGGATCGCGCTCGGCGTCGCGGCGCTGATCGTCGTGCTGTCCGTGATGAACGGCTTCCAGAAGGAAGTGCGCGACCGCATGCTGTCGGTGCTCGCGCACGTCGAGGTGTTCTCGCCGACCGGCTCGATGCCCGACTGGCAACTGACCGCGCAGGAAGCGCGCCGCAATCCGTCGGTGACGGGCGCGGCGCCGTACGTCGACGCGCAGGCGCTGCTCACGCGCCAGGACGCGGTGAGCGGCGTGATGCTGCGCGGCGTCGAGCCGTCGCTCGAACCGCAGGTGTCGGACATCGGCAAGGACATGAAGGCGGGCCAGCTCACCGCGCTCGTGCCCGGCCAGTTCGGCATCGTGCTCGGCGACGCGCTCGCCGGCAACCTCGGCGTGACGGTCGGCGACAAGGTCACGCTCGTCGCCCCCGAAGGCACGATCACGCCGGCCGGGATGATGCCGCGGCTCAAGCAGTTCACGGTCGTCGGCGTGTTCGAGTCGGGCCACTACGAATACGACAGCACGCTCGCGATGATCAACATCCGCGACGCGGAGGCGCTGTTCCGGATGGCCGCGCCGACCGGCGTGCGGCTGCGGCTCACCGACATGCAGAAGGCGCCGCAGGTCGCGGTCGAGCTGTCGCATACGCTGTCGGGCAGCCTGTACATCCGCGACTGGACCCAGCAGAACAAGACCTGGTTCTCGGCCGTGCAGATCGAGAAGCGGATGATGTTCATCATCCTCACGCTGATCATCGCGGTGGCCGCGTTCAACCTCGTGTCGTCGCTCGTGATGACGGTGACCAACAAGCAGGCCGACATCGCGATCCTGCGCACGCTCGGCGCGCAGCCGGGCTCGATCATGAAGATCTTCGTCGTGCAGGGCGTGACGATCGGCTTCGTCGGCACCGCATCGGGCGTCGCGCTCGGCTGCCTGATCGCGTGGAGCATTCCGTGGCTGATCCCGATGATCGAGCATCTGTTCGGCGTGCAGTTCCTGCCGCCGTCGGTGTACTTCATCAGCGAGCTGCCGTCCGAGCTCGTCGCGGGCGACGTCATCAAGATCGGCCTGATCGCGTTCGTGCTGTCGGCCGTCGCGACGCTCTATCCGAGCTGGCGCGGCGCGAAGGTGAAGCCGGCGGAGGCGCTGCGCTATGAATGATCGCGCGACCGCATTCGCGGATTCACGACAACCCATCAGACAGGATTCGGCAGGTATGCAGGAATACGTGCTTCAGGCGCGCGGGATCACGAAGGCGTTCGTGCAGGGCGGCTTCAACGTGCAGGTGCTCAACAACACCGAGCTGACGGTGCGGCGCGGCGAGAAGCTGGCGGTCGTCGGCGCGTCGGGCTCCGGCAAGAGCACGCTGCTGCACGTGTTGGGCGGCCTCGACGAGCCGAGCGCGGGCGAAGTGTCGCTGCTCGGCAAGCCGTTTACGCAGCTCGCCGAGCGCGAGCGCAACGAGCTGCGCAACCGCGCGCTCGGCTTCGTCTACCAGTTCCATCACCTGCTGCCGGAATTCACCGCGCTCGACAACGTCGCGATGCCGCTGCGCATCCGCCGGATGACGACCGAGGACGCGCGCGCGCAGGCACAGGCGATGCTCGAACGTGTCGGTCTCGGCCCGCGTGCGAAGCACCGGCCGGGCGAGCTGTCGGGCGGCGAGCGGCAGCGCGTCGCGATCGCGCGCGCGCTGGTGACGAAGCCGGCCTGCGTGCTCGCCGACGAGCCGACCGGCAACCTCGACGGCACGACGGCCGATACCGTGTTCAACCTGATGCTCGAATTGTCCGAGACGCTCGAAACGAGCTTCGTGATCGTCACGCACGATCCCGAGCTCGCCGCGCGCTGCGACCGCATCATGCGCCTGCGCGACGGCGTGCTGCATGAGGAGCCGGCGCTGCCGGTGTGAACGAACGCCTCCGCCGTGCCGCCGGACGAGTCCCGGCGTTGCGGCGGGGCGCAGGAAAGCCGCCATGTGGATCGATACGCATTGCCATCTCGATGCCGCCGAATTCGACGCCGACCGCGACGCGGTCACGCAGGCGGCGCGTGCGGCCGGCGTGTCTCGCATCGTGATTCCGAGCATCGGGCGCGACAACTTCACGACCGTGCGCGAACTGGCGCAGCGCACACCGGGCGCGGTCTATGCGCTCGGCATCCACCCGATGTATACGCCGCACGCACGCGACGAGGATCTCGACCGGCTGCGCATGGAGATCGAGGCGAGCCTCGACGATCCGCGCTTCGTCGCGATCGGCGAGATCGGGCTCGACTACTTCGTGCCGGGGCTCGACGAAGCGCGGCAGCAATTCTTCTATCAAGGGCAGCTCAAGCTCGCGCGGGAATTCGACCTGCCGGTGCTGTGCCACGTGCGCAAGTCGCAGGACCGCGTGCTCGCCGGGCTGCGCCGCTTCGGCGTGCGGCGCGGCATCGCGCATGCGTTCAACGGCAGTTTCCAGCAGGCCGACGCGTATCTCGCACAGGGGCTGCATCTCGGTTTCGGCGGCAACGTGACGTTCGGACGCGCGTTGCAGATCCGCCGGCTCGCCGCGCAGTTGCCGCTCGACGCGATCGTCGTCGAGACCGACGCGCCCGACATCGCGCCCGAATGGGCGTACAAGTCCCGCAATGCGCCCGACCAGGTGCCGCGCATCGGTGCCGTGCTCGCCGAGCTACGCGGGATCGACGCGCACGCGCTGTCCCTATCCACAACGGCTAACGCGCTCGCCGCGCTGCCGCGACTCGCCCTTTCGTCCGCATAATCGTTGCCGGAAGGCGCCGTCTCGACAGCGGCGGCGCCAGGTCGACGAGGAGGCGCGATGCGCGTGTGGTGGATCGCGTTCGCGCTCGGCGTCGTCGTGCTGCAGCGGCAGGCGGCGTTGCCGGGCGCGGGCGGCTGGGCAGGCGGGGCGGCGGTGCTGGCCGGTTGCGGCGCGCTGCTCGCATGGTGTGCGCGGCGCCGTCGAACCCGCGCGATCGTCGCGCTCCGGTGGGTGCTGTGCGCGTGCGCCGCCGGTGCGATCGGATTCGGCTATGCGGCCGCGCGCGCCGAATGGCGGCTGCGTGACAGCCTGCCCGTCGAGCGGGAAGGGCGCAACATCGTCGTCACGGGCGTGATCCGCGGGTTGCCGGTGATCGACGACACCGGTGCGCGACTGCTGTTTGCCGTCGAATCGAACGATGCGGCGCTGGCCCGGTTTCCTCCCGTGATCCGGTTGTCATGGCGCACGTACGGCGCGCCCGGAGCACGCGACGCGATGCCCGATTTGCGCGCCGCGCAGCGCTGGCGCCTCGTCGTGCGCCTGAAGCGTCCGCATGCCGAGGCGAATCCCGGCGTGCGAGACAGCGAGGCGGCATGGCTCGCCGCGGGCATTCGCGCGATCGGCTATGTGGTCGCGCCCGAGCGGGCGGAACTGCTCGACGCGCGCGCGTCGGGATGGCGCGCGTCGATCGATCGGCTGCGCGACGCGCTGCGTGCCGGTATCGGCGATGCGCTCGGCAGCGGCGCGCGCCATCACGGCATCGTGACCGCGCTCGCGGTCGGCGATCAATCCGGCATCGGCGACGACGCGTGGCGCGTGCTGCGCAATACGGGCACGAGTCATCTGGTCGCGATCTCCGGGCTGCACGTCGGGCTCGTCGGCGCGCTCGCCGGCGGGATCGCATCGATCGTCTGGCGGCGTCTGCGCTGGCGAGGACGTGCGGCGGCGCTGATGATTCCCGCGCCTTACGTGGCTTCGGTTGCCGCGCTGACGGCAGCCGCCGGCTATGCAGCGCTCGCCGGCTTCAACGTGCCGGCGCAGCGCGCATGGTGGATGATCGCGGCCGGTGCGGCCGCCTATCTGGCCGGACGCAGCGTGCCGACGTCCACGGTGCTGTGCGCGGCGCTCGGCGGCGTGCTGCTCGCCGATCCGTGGGCCGTGTTGTCCGCCGGGTTCTGGCTGTCGTTCGGCGCGGTTGCAGTGATCCTGATGGCGGTCGCGGGCTGGCGTGCGGTGCGCGAATTCGACGGGGGCGACAGGCACGACAGCGGCGACGGTGCGGGGGATGGCACCATCGCGGTCGACCGCTGGAGGTGGCTGCGAGCAGGGTGCGCGCGTGCCGGGCGCCGAATCGCGGAGGCCACGCGCGTGCAGTACGCGGTGACGATCGGCCTCGCGCCGCTGACGGCAGCGTGGTTCGCGCAGATCTCGGTATCCGGCCCGTTCGGCAATGCGTTCGCGATCCCGTGGGTCAGCGCCGTCGTGACGCCGGTCGTGCTCGCCGGTATCGGGTTGCCCGCGCCGTTGGACGGCTATGCGTTCCGGCTCGCGCATGCGGCGCTCGAACCGATGATGGCGCTGCTGGGGCATCTCGCCGACTGGCCGGCCGGCGTATTCTGGCTGCGCATGCCCGACTGGCCGGTGTTGATGCTGGCGTGCATCGGCGTCGCATGGGTGTTGATGCCGCGCGGCTGGCCGCTGCGCTGGGCCGCGCCGATCACGTGGCTGCCGCTGCTTGTGCCGGCGCCGGATAAACCGCCGCCGGGCGGCTTCCGGCTGACCGTGCTCGACGTCGGGCAGGGCGCATCGGTGCTGGTCGAGACCGCGCGCCGGACCTTGCTGTTCGATGCGGGGCCGGGGCCGGAGTCGACCCATGCCGGCCAGCGGATCGTTGCGCCGTCGTTGCGCTCGCGCGGAATCCGGACCGTCGATACGCTCGTGCTCAGTCATGCGGACGCCGATCACGCGGGCGGCGCGGCGGCCGTCTATGCGGCGGTCGAGGTGCGTCAGCTGCTTGCCGGCATCGCGCCGCGGCACCGGCTGTGGCGCGACGCGCAGGCGGCCGGCGTGACCGATCGGTTGCCTTGCGCGGCCGGGCAGCGGTGGAGCTGGGACGGTGTCGTGTTCACGATGCTGTGGCCGCCGCGCATGGCGGGGGCCGGTCCGTCGAACGAACAATCGTGCGTGCTGCGCATCGACGCGGTGGGCACGTCGGCCCTGTTGACGGGCGACATCGATGCGCGCGCCGAGCGCCGCCTGGTGGCCGATGCGCGCGACGCGCTGGCCGCGCAGATCCTCGTCGTGCCGCACCATGGCAGCCGCACGTCGTCGGTCGAGCCTTTCCTCGATTCGGTCGGGCCGCGCGTCGCGGTATTTCCTGTAGGCTATCGCAATCGCTTCGGGCATCCGCACCGGACGGTCCTCGCGCGCTACGAGGCGCGCGGGATTCCGCTGCCACGCACCGATCGCGACGGGGCCGTGCGGTTCGACGTCGCGCCGGCGGACGGCGGTTTTGCGTTCGAGCGTTATCGCGATGCGCAGCGACGGTACTGGATGGACCGGTGAGTTGGTGTGATGGCGCGCAGCAGGAACGAAGAGACCGGACACGTGCTGGAGCAGCGGAGCCCGCCGATCGCGAAGCATGGGGCGGGAGTAAGTGCTAAAGCACCAACTCCGGTCGACCGCGAAGCATGGGACGGGAGTAAGCGCTGAAGCGCCAACTCCCGTCGACAAAGGAGACATTGGCGTTTGAAGGACATCCTCCACTTCTCGCATGCGAACGGTTTTCCGGCCTCGACGTACCGGACGATCTTCGCCGAGCTGGCAGACGACTACGACCTGCGTTACATCGAGCGCATCGGTCACGACCGCCGCTACCCGGTGACGCGCGACTGGCCGCATCTCGTCGAGCAGCTGCTCGACGACATCGGCAGCCGCTACGAGCGCCCGGTCTGGCTCGTCGGTCATTCGCTCGGCGGCTACCTGTCGCTGATGGCAGCGCTGAAAAAACCGCACTGGGTGCGCGGCGTGGTGATGATCGATTCACCGATCATCGCGGGATGGCGCGCCGGCGCGCTGCGCGCGAGCCAGTGGGCCGGGCTCGACGAGCGGCTGTCGCCGGCGGCCGCGACGCGCAACCGGCGCACGCGCTGGGCGAGCCGCGACGAAGCCTGGCGGCACTTTCACGAGAAACCCGCGTTCGCGCGCTGGGACGAGCGGATGCTGTCGGACTACATCGACCACGGCATCCCGCAGGCGGGCGCCGACGGCGAACGCGCGCTCGCATTCGACCGGCAGGTCGAATACCTGATCTACCGGACGCTGCCGCACACGCTCGGCCCGCGGCTCGCGCACGGCGCGCCGGTGCCGCTCGGCTTTCTCGCCGGCACGCGCTCGCGCGAGGTGCGGCAGGTCGGGCTCGAGGCGACGCGCCGCGCCGCGCGCGGGCGCATCGAATGGATCGAGGGCAGCCACCTGTTCCCGATGGAGCGGCCGATCGAGACGGCCCGCGCATTGCAGCGGATGCTGAATTCGCTGAAAACGGCGGAGGGCGGCGTGCCGCGAGACAGCGCAGCGCTCGCGAACAGCGCCTGACGCCTTGGTCCGGTGCTCCGCGTCCGGCGTGCGCGGTTGCACCGTCCGGCCGGCCGGTTCGCCCCGGCGCGCACGGCTGGCGCGGCACAGCGCGAAAGGGCGGGATCATCGCGTCAATTGCTGAGAGAAGGGCGGGCTTTACGGTATAATCCGTTTTTCCCGCGAGCATCCAGCGATGACCAAATATGTTTTCGTCACCGGCGGCGTAGTTTCTTCCCTCGGCAAGGGTATTGCCGCCGCCTCTCTCGCCGCGATCCTCGAATCGCGCGGTCTGAAAGTCACCCTCCTCAAACTCGATCCCTACATCAACGTCGACCCCGGCACGATGAGCCCGTTCCAGCACGGCGAAGTGTTCGTGACGGAAGACGGAGCGGAGACCGACCTCGACCTCGGCCACTACGAGCGCTTCATCAGCACGAAGATGCGCAAGGCCAACAACTTCACGACCGGCCAGATCTACGAATCGGTGATCCGCAAGGAACGCCGCGGCGACTATCTCGGCAAGACCGTGCAGGTGATTCCGCACATCACGAACGAAATCCAGGCGTTCATCGAGCGCGGGGCGGCATCGGCCACCTGCGGCGAACCGGACGTCGCGATCGTCGAGATCGGCGGCACGGTCGGCGACATCGAGTCGCTGCCGTTCCTCGAGGCCGCGCGCCAGATGAGCCTGCGCCTCGGCCGCAACAGCGCGTGCTTCGTGCACCTGACGCTCGTGCCGTACGTCGCGACGGCCGGCGAGCTGAAGACGAAGCCGACCCAGCACAGCGTGCAGAAGCTGCGCGAGATCGGCATCCTGCCGCACGTGCTGCTGTGCCGTGCGGACCGCCGCATCCCGGACGACGAATCGAAGAAGATCTCGATGTTCTCGAACGTGCCGGAAGACGCCGTGATCTCGGTGTGGGACGCCGACAGCATCTACAAGATTCCGCAGATGCTGCACGACCAGGGCCTCGACCGGATCATCTGCGAAGAGCTGAAGCTGTCGCCGAAGGACGCCGACCTGAGCATGTGGTCGGAGCTCGTCGAGAAGCTGGAAAACCCGAAACACGAAGTGACGATCGGCATGGTCGGCAAGTACGTCGATCTGACCGAGTCGTACAAGTCGCTGATCGAGGCGCTGCGCCACGCATCGCTGCACACGTCGACCAAGGTCAACATCGAGTACATCGACTCGGAAGAGATCGAGACGAACGGTGTCGACAGCCTGAAGCATCTCGACGCCGTGCTGGTGCCGGGCGGTTTCGGCCGTCGCGGCACGGAAGGCAAGATCGCGGCGATCCGCTATGCGCGCGAGGCAAAGGTGCCGTACCTCGGCATCTGTCTCGGCATGCAGCTCGCGGTGATCGAATTCGCGCGCGACGTCGTCGGCCTGAAGCAGGCGAACAGCACGGAATTCGATCCGGAAACGCCGGAACGCGTGGTCGCGCTGATCACCGAGTGGCACGACCGCGAAGGCAAGGTCGAGACGCGCACCGAGGAATCCGATCTCGGCGGCACGATGCGCCTCGGCTCGCAACGCTGCCCGATCAAGCCCGGCACGATGGCCGAAGAGATCTATGGCAAGGACGTGAACGAGCGCCATCGCCACCGTTATGAAGTCAATAACCGCTTCGTGCCCCAGCTCGAAGCCGGCGGCCTTATCATCAGCGCCCGTACCCCGAGCGAGGATCTGCCGGAAATGATGGAGCTGCCGCGCTCGATGCACCCGTGGTTCGTCGGCGTCCAGTTCCACCCGGAATTCACGTCCACGCCGCGTGACGGTCATCCCCTCTTCAAGTCGTTCGTCGAAGCCGCGCTCGCCAACAAGCAAGCGCGCGGAGTGTAAAGCATGAAGCTGTGCGATTTCGAGGTCGGTCTCGACCAGCCTTTCTTCCTGATCGCGGGTACCTGCGTCGTCGAATCGGAGCAGATGACGATCGACACGGCGGGCCGCCTGAAGGAGATCTGCGAGAAGCTGAACGTCCCGTTCATCTACAAGTCGTCCTACGACAAGGCGAATCGCAGTTCGGGCAAGTCGTTTCGCGGCCTCGGAATGGACGAGGGCCTGCGGATCCTCGGCGAGGTGAAGCGCCAGCTCGGCCTGCCGGTGCTGACCGACGTGCATTCGATCGAGGAGATCGAGCAGGTCGCGTCGGTCGTCGACGTGCTGCAGACGCCCGCGTTCCTGTGCCGCCAGACCGACTTCATCCACGCGTGCGCACGCTCGGGCAAGCCCGTCAACATCAAGAAGGGCCAGTTCCTCGCGCCGCACGACATGAAGAACGTAATCGACAAGGCGCGCGACGCGGCGCGTGACGCGGGGCTGTCGGAAGACCGCTTCATGGCGTGCGAGCGCGGCGTCTCGTTCGGCTACAACAACCTCGTGTCCGACATGCGCTCGCTCGCGATCATGCGCGAGACGCACGCGCCGGTCGTGTTCGATGCGACCCACTCGGTGCAGCTGCCGGGCGGGCAGGGCACGAGCTCGGGCGGCCAGCGCGAATTCGTGCCGGTGCTCGCGCGTGCGGCGGTCGCGACGGGTGTCGCTGGCCTCTTCATGGAAACGCATCCGAATCCGGCCGAAGCGAAGTCGGACGGCCCGAACGCGGTGCCGCTGAACCGGATGGGCGCGCTGCTGGAGACCCTCGTCACGCTCGACCAGGCGGTGAAGCGCAATCCGTTCCTGGAAAACGATTTCAACTAAAGATCGAATGAACCATGCGACGGCTTCGCGCGTCAGTAGCGTAAGCAATGTCGGCGCGCATGCCGTCGCAGTTTGAAGAATCCATCGTCATTCTCAGAGGAAACCCATGAGTGCAATCGTAGATATCATCGGCCGCGAGATTCTGGATTCGCGCGGCAACCCCACCGTCGAATGCGACGTGCTGCTCGAATCGGGCACGATGGGCCGCGCGGCGGTGCCGTCGGGCGCGTCCACCGGCTCGCGTGAAGCGATCGAACTGCGCGACGGCGAAGCCGGCCGCTACAACGGCAAGGGCGTGCTGAAAGCGGTCGAGCACATCAACACCGAAATCTCCGAAGCCATCATGGGCCTCGACGCGTCGGAACAGGCGTTCCTCGACAAGACGCTGCTCGAGCTGGACGGCACCGACAACAAGTCGCGCCTCGGCGCGAACGCGATGCTGGCCGTGTCGATGGCCGTCGCGAAGGCAGCGGCTGAAGAAGCCGGCCTGCCGCTGTACCGCTACTTCGGCGGCTCGGGCGCGATGCAGCTCCCGGTCCCGATGATGAACATCGTCAACGGCGGCGCGCACGCGAACAACAGCCTCGACATCCAGGAATTCATGATCGTCCCGGTGAGCCAGCCGACGTTCCGTGAAGCCCTGCGTTGCGGCGCGGAAGTGTTCCACGCACTGAAGAAGATCCTGAGCGACCGCGGAATGAGCACGGCAGTCGGCGACGAAGGCGGCTTCGCGCCGAACTTCGGCAGCAACGACGAGTGCCTGTCGACGATCCTGCAGGCGATCGAGAAGGCCGGCTACCGTGCGGGCGAAGACGTGCTGCTCGCGCTCGACTGCGCGGCCTCCGAGTTCTACCACGACGGCAAGTACCAGCTCGCGGGCGAAGGCCTGCAACTGTCGTCGGCCGAATTCACCGACTACCTCGCGACGCTCGCCGACAAGTTCCCGATCGTGTCGATCGAAGACGGCATGCACGAAGGCGACTGGGACGGCTGGAAGCTGCTGACCGAGCGCCTCGGCAAGAAGGTGCAACTCGTCGGCGACGACCTGTTCGTCACGAACACGCGCATCCTGAAGGAAGGCATCGAGAAGGGCATCGCGAACTCGATCCTCATCAAGATCAACCAGATCGGTACGCTGACCGAAACGTTCGCGGCAATCGAAATGGCGAAGCGCGCGGGCTACACGGCCGTGATCTCGCACCGCTCGGGCGAAACGGAAGATTCGACGATCGCGGACATTGCGGTCGGCCTGAACGCCGGTCAGATCAAGACGGGTTCGCTGTCGCGCAGCGACCGCATCTCGAAGTACAACCAGCTGCTGCGCATCGAGGAAGATCTCGGCGACATCGCGAGCTACCCGGGCAAATCGGCTTTCTATAACCTGCGCTAACGCGCTACTATCGGGTTCGTCATCTCGACGCCGCTCTGTGCATGTCGCGCGGAGCGGCGCTTCTTATATCTGCGTCTCTTACATGCGGCTTGTCACTGTCGTCCTGATTGCCTTGCTGGCGCTCATTCAGTACCCCCTATGGTGGGGACACGGCGGCTGGTTGCGGGTGCACGAATTGCGCCAGCAGCTCGGCGATCAGCTGCAGAAGAATGCGGACGAGAAGCTGCGCAATGAACGGATCGCGGGCGAAGTGCAGGATCTGCAGGGCGGTACTGCGGCCATCGAGGAGCGCGCGCGCTACGAGATGGGCATGGTGAAGGATGGCGAAGTGTTCGTGCAGTTCGTATCGCCGAACGCGCCGGCCAGCCCGCTGAACAACACGCCGTCGAGCACGTCGACGCGCGGTACCGTGTCCGCGGCACCCGTGCGTGTCGTGCCGAACCCGCAGTCGATCGCGAAACCGTCGCGGCATCACGGCGGCGAGAAGGGCAAGGCCGCGCATCACTGAGCGCGGGAGTCCGAACCATTGAAAAAGCGCGGGAAATGCCGCGCTTTTTTATTTCCTGGCAGTCGTCAATCGGGTCGGTCGACGCGATGTCGCGTCACCACCACCAGCCCGGGTAACCGTAGCCATAGCCGATGCCGGTGCCCCACCGGTTGCCCCAACCGCCGCCGTAATAGCCGCCGTAGACGGTCACGGGCGGCGGCGAGTAATACGACCACGCGCGCGCGGCGGCCTCGGCCGCCATCGCGTCGTTCTGCTCGCGCAGCACCTGCCGGTCGATCTCGTCGTAGCGTTTGCGCTCCGCGCTCGACAGGGCGGGCGGCCGGCCGCCCGACGCGCCCGGCTCGGGCAGGCGGCTCAGGATCGTCGACGAAGGCGGCTGCATCGCGCAGCCGGCGAGGGCCAGCGTGCCGGCTGCGACGCCGGCCAGGACGAGGGTGCGGAACGGGCGATTCATGTGTTTCTCCAGCAGCGCGCCGCAGTGGAAAGCGGTTTGCGCCGAAGGCGGGACCTGCGGCGCGTGAGCCGTACGGGCGACGCTCGTGCGTCATTATGCGCCCGCGCCCGCATCGCGGGCACGGACGCGTGGCTCGCTCAGTGACGCTGGTCGGTCGCGGGCGTGATGCCGGTCGCGAGTTCCGGCGCGGCGAACAACTGCGCGACGTCGACGGGATCGAATTCGTAGCGCTGGTTGCAGAACTCGCAGTGGATCTCGACGTGACCGCGCTCGACGATCACGCTGTCGACTTCGTCGCGGCCGAGCATGCGCAGCATCGCGCCGACCTTCTCGCGCGAGCACGAGCACTGGAAACGCGTCCCGGCCGGGTCGAAGTGCTGCACGTTTTCCTGCCAGAACAGCCGGCGGAACACGACTTCCGGTTCGACCTCGAGCAACTCCTTGGCGGACAGCGTGCCGCCGAGCGTGCAGACGCGCTCCCAGGTGTCGGCGTCGGTCTCGGCGTTGCGCGGCACGATGCCGCCGTCGCCCGGCAGCTTCTGCAGCAGCATGCCGACCGCGCGGTCGCGATCGGCCGCGAGCCACAGCCGCGTGTCGAGCTGCTCCGAGTGGTGCATGTAGTGCTCGAGCACCTGCGACACCGATTCGAGCGGGCCGTCGACGCCGTTCAGCGGCACGATGCCCTGGTACGGCTGCTGGCCCGGCAGCTTCTCGGCCGGGTCGAGCGTGATCACGCAGCGGCCGTGACCGCTCGCGTTGACGAGCGACGCGAAGTGCATGTCGTCGCCGATCGTCTGCGCCGCGTCGCCGGCGAACTTGGCCGTGGCGCGCATCGACAGGTCCGAGCCGCACTGGACGACCAGCATCTGGACCGGCCCGTCGCCGAAGATCTGCATGATCAGGGTGCCGTGAAATTTCAGGTTCGCCGACAGCAGCGCACACGCGGCCATCATCTCGCCGAGCACCGTGCGCACCGGGGCAGGGTAGTCACGGCGGGAAAGCACCTCTTGCCACGTGTTGCGCAGCGACACGATCTCGCCGCGCACGGGTGCCGAATTGAACATGAATTTCTGTAACTGGTCGCTCACTCTTCTTCCTTGAAATCCGCGCGAATCAGCCGATCCGCACGAGTTGCTCCTTGAAATGCGCACGCCGCTCGACGTACGTCTTCGCATTTGCGCGCAGCCGCGCGATGTCGTCTGCCGACAGCTCGCGCACGACTTTCGCCGGGGCGCCGAGAATCAGCGAATTGTCCGGGAACGTCTTGCCTTCCGTCACGACCGCGCCGGCACCGACCAGACAGTTGCGGCCGATCACCGCTCCATTCAAGACCACCGCCTGAATCCCGATCAGCGAACCCTCGCCGATCGTGCACCCGTGCAGCATCGCCTGGTGCCCGATCGTCACGTTTTCGGCAATCGTCAGCGGAAAGCCGGGGTCCGTATGCAGGACCGCGCCTTCCTGGACATTGCTTCCGGTGCCGACCGTGATCGTCTCGTTGTCGCCGCGAATCGTCGCGCCGAACCAGACGCTCGCGTTTTCCTCCAGCACGACCTTGCCGATGATGGCCGCCGTATCGGCGACGAATACGCTTTCGTGGATCGTCGGGGCCGTCTCGCCCAGTTTGTAGATCGTCACGGAGTCTCCTGATCTCTTCGATGATGGGCGCCGGTAGAATGGCGCGTCTGGCGTGCCGGGCGCGTTGCGTGACGGCACAAACGCTTATTGTAAACCGTCGCGTGCCTGCGCTCCCGCGATGCGCGCGCATGGTGCCCCCGTTTGATGAGCATGCAGCCTTCTTCCCTTACCGCGGCGCCGCGTTGCGTGCGCCGCGCCGCGCTCGACGCGCTGCGGATCTCCGAGCCGGCCGCGAAGGCCGCGCAGGTCCGTGCGCTGTATGACGCGCTGCTGGCCGGACGGGCCGCGATCGCGCCGGCGCTCGGCCTGGACGAGCCGGCCGACCTGCCCGGCCGTCCGGCGCGCCCGCCGCTCGTCGAGCCGCGCCAGCTCGAGCGCCGCAGCATGCGCTCGCCCGCGGGGCGCGCGGTGTTGCTGCACGCGCTCGCGCATATCGAATTCAACGCGATCAACCTCGCGCTCGACGCCGTGTGGCGCTTCGCCGGCATGCCCGACGCGTTCTACGCGGACTGGCTGAAGGTCGCGGCCGAGGAGGCCTATCACTTCACGCTGCTGTCCGACCGGCTGGCCGGGTTCGGGCATGCGTACGGCGATTTCCCCGCGCACAACGGGCTGTGGGAGATGTGCGAGCGGACCAAGGCCGATGTGCTCGCGCGGATGGCGCTCGTGCCGCGCACCCTCGAGGCGCGCGGGCTCGACGCGTCGCCGCCGATCCGTGCGCGGCTCGTGCAGGCGGGCGACGACGCGTCCGCGGCGATCCTCGACGTGATCCTGCGCGACGAGATCGGCCATGTCGCGATCGGGAACCGCTGGTTCCGGCACTTGTGCGACGCCGCCGGCCGCGATCCGGTTCCCACCTACCGCGAGCTTGCCGAGCAGTACCATGCGCCGCGGCTGCGCGGCCCGTTCAATTTCGACGCGCGCCGCACCGCGGGATTCGAGCAGGCGGAGCTGGACGAACTCGCCGCGCAGGACGTGCCGGACGGCCCGGCGGCGGGTTAGGGCGAGCGGGCGCCGCCGGCTCCAGACGGGCGGGCGAACGCTGCCGCCGGCTGGCCACACGGGCCGCTCGGCGGCATTTCCGTGGCAGCCGATGCGCCGGACACGTACCGTCGGCTCACCGTCGCTAGAGCGCAGCCTCGACTGCCGGGCGCCGGAACGGAAGTGCCATCGCTATAATCGAACGACCATTCTTTTTTTTTGGCGGCTGCAATGAATGCCTCGAGTTCTGTTTCCGATTTCGTCACCGTCCGCGGCGTCAAGCTGCATGTGCGGCGCTGGGGCCGGCCCGATGCGCCGACGCTGTTCATGCTGCACGGCTGGATGGACGTCGCGGCATCGTTCCAGTTCGTCGTCGACGCGCTCGCGGGCGACTGGCAGGTGATCGCGCCGGATGCGCGCGGCTTCGGCCTGTCCGACTGGCCGGTCGCGCGGCAGGGCGGCGGTCATTACTGGTTCCACGAGTACCTGGGCGATCTCGACGCGCTGGTCGATCACTATGCGCCGACCGGCGAAGTCAACCTGGTCGGGCACAGCATGGGGGCGAACGTCGTGTGCCTGTACGCGGGCGCGCGGCCGGAGCGCGTGCGGCGCGTGGTCGACCTCGAAGGGTTCGGGCTCGCCCCCGCGCGGGCCGAGCAGGCGCCGCGCCGGCTGCGCGGCTGGCTCGACGAGCTGCGCGCGCCGCCGGTGCTGCGCCCGTACGCGTCGCTCGACGACGTGGCGGCCCGGCTGACCAAGACCAATCCGCGGCTCGATCCGCGCCGCGCGGCGTTCCTCGCCGCGCACTGGTCGAAGCGCGGCGACGACGGCCTGTATCACCTGCTGGCGGACCCCGCGCACAAGATGGCGGGCCCGCAGCTGTACCGGCTCGACGAAGTGATGGCCGTCTGGAAGCAGGTGCGCGCGAAGGTGCTGCACGTCGAGGCCGTCAATTCGCCGACGCTCGCCTACATCGCGGGCGACATCCCGCTGGCCGAGTTCAAGGCGCGCTTCGGCGCGTTCCCCGACTGGCGCGAAAAGCTCGTCGAGGATGCCGGCCACATGGTCCATCACGACCAGCCGGAGCAGGTCGCGGCGCTGATCGAGGCGTTCTGCGCATAGGCCGGCGGCGGCAGCGGCGGGGCAGGCGGGCGGCGCATTTGCCGCATTGCAGTAGAATGAAGCTTCACCTGCCATACCGACAATGAACGCTGATCTCCACTGCCATTCGAATGTTTCCGACGGGTTGCTGTCGCCTGCCGACGTCGCGCGCCGCGCCCATGCCGGCGGCGTGACCCTGTGGGCGCTGACCGACCACGACGAGATCGGCGGCCAGGCGGCGGCGCGCAGCGAGGCGGAAGCGCTCGGCATGCGCTACCTGAGCGGCGTCGAGATTTCGGTCACGTGGGCGTCGCGCACCGTGCACATCGTCGGGCTGCACATCGATCCGTCGAACCCGGCGCTCGTCGACGGCCTGTACCGCACGCGCCACGGCCGTGCGGCCCGTGCGCGGGCGATCGCCGCGCAGCTCGAGACGCTCGGCATCCCCGGCGCGTACGAAGGCGCGCTGAAGTACGTGTCGAATCCCGACCTGATCTCGCGCACCCACTTCGCGCGTTTCCTGGTCGAGAACGGCCATGCCGCATCGACGTCCGACGTGTTCGACCGCCTGCTCGGCGACGGCAAGCCGGGGTTCGTTCCGCACCGCTGGGCGACGCTGTCCGACGCCGTCGCATGGATTCGCGCGGCGGGCGGGGAGGCCGTGGTCGCACACCCGGGCCGCTACCGCTATACGCCGGTCGAATTCGACGCATTCTTCGGCGAATTCATCGATCTCGGCGGCCGGGCGATCGAGGTCATCACGGGCAGCCACACGCCCGACCAATACCGCGAATACGCGGACGTCGCGCGCCGCTTCGGCTTCGAGGTGTCGCGCGGTTCGGATTTCCATGCGCCGGGCGAGGGCCGCGTCGAACTCGGCAGCCTGCCGCCGTTGCCGCCCGACCTGAAACCGGTCTGGGAGCGCTGGCTCTGACGCGTCGCGGCCGCTTGCCGTTCGCCGTTCGCGCTGCCGGCGAGGCGCGCATCCGACTTCTCCCTCTTTACGTGTCCCCATGTCCCAGTTCTTCAGGATTCATCCGGATAATCCGCAGCCGCGCCTGATCAAGCAGGCCGCGGACATCGTCAGCAAGGGCGGCGTGATCGCAATGCCGACCGATTCGAGCTACGCGCTCGCGTGCCACCTCGACGACAAGGACGCGGTCGAGCGCGTGCGCCGCATCCGCGGCCTCGACGAGAAGCAGCACCTGTCGCTGCTCGTGCGCGACCTGTCGGAACTGGCCAACTTCGCGATGGTGGACAACCGTCAGTACCGGCAGATCAAGTCGGTGACGCCGGGCCCGTACGTGTTCATCCTGCAGGCAACCAAGGAAGTGCCGCGCCGGCTGTCGCATCCGTCGCGCAAGACGATCGGGCTGCGCGTGCCCGATCACGCGATCACGCTCGCGCTGCTCGAGTCGCTGGGCCAGCCGCTGCTCGGCACGACGCTGATCCTGCCGCCGGACGACGAGCCGCTGAACGATCCCGACGACATCCGCGCGCGGCTCGAGAAGCAGGTCGATCTCGTGATCGACGGCGGCGCGTGTCCGCGCGAGCCGTCGACGGTGATCGACCTGACGGGCGACGCGCCGCAGCTCGTGCGCGCGGGGCGCGGCGCGCTCGAACCGTTCGGGCTGTCGGCCGCGTAAGCGCCATTCATTTTTGCGCGAGTGCGCTTGTTACAATAACGCGATATGGACGCTTCCCTGATTCAGACCATCGCCGTCTACGCGCTGCCCGTGATCTTCGCGATCACGCTGCACGAGGCTGCGCACGGCTATGCCGCGCGCCTGCTCGGCGACAACACCGCCTACATGATGGGGCGCGTGTCGTTCAACCCGATGCGCCACATCGATCCGCTCGGCACGATCGCGATTCCGCTCGTGATGTATTTCCTGACCGGCGGCGCTTTCCTGTTCGGCTATGCGAAGCCGGTGCCGGTATCGTTCGGCAACCTGCGCGATCCGCGCTGGGGCAGCCTGTGGGTGGCGCTCGCCGGTCCGGCCTGCAACTTCGTGCAGGCGCTGGTCTGGGGCGTGCTGACCATCGTGCTGCCCGCGGCCGGCATCGACGAGCCGTTCTTCACGCGGATGGCCTATGCGGGCGTCAGCGCGAACCTGGTGCTCGGCGTGCTGAACCTGTTTCCGCTGCCGCCGCTCGACGGCGGCCGTATCCTCGCGGCACTGCTGCCGCCGAAGCAATCGATCGCGCTGTCGCGCATCGAGCCGTACGGTTTCATCATCGTCCTCGTGCTGGTCACGACGGGCGTGCTGACGAATTTCTGGCTGCGCCCGCTCGTGAACGCCGCGGCCGGCGTGCTGAGCGCCATCCTGTCTCCCTTCGCCTCGCTTTTCTAACGACAATCATGTTCCCAGATCGTATTTTCTCCGGCATGCGACCCACCGGGTCGCTGCACCTCGGCCACTATCACGGCGTGCTGAAAAACTGGGTGAAGCTGCAGTCCGAGTACCCGTGCTTCTTCTGCGTGGTCGACTGGCATGCGCTGACGACGCACTACGAAACGCCCGAGGTCATCGAGAAGAACGTGTGGGACGTGCTGATCGACTGGCTCGCGTCCGGCATCGATCCGGCGCAGGCGACGCTGTTCATCCAGAGCAAGGTGCCCGAGCATGCGGAGCTCGCGCTGCTGCTCGGCATGAGCACGCCGCTCGGCTGGCTCGAACGCGTGCCGACCTACAAGGAGCAGATGGAGAAGCTGAAGGACAAGGACCTGTCGACCTACGGCTTCCTCGGCTACCCGGTGCTGATGGCGGCCGATATCCTGCTGTATCGCGGCTCGCTCGTGCCGGTCGGTGAAGACCAGGTGCCGCACGTCGAGATGACGCGCGAGATCGCGCGCCGCTTCAACTACCTGTACGGCCGCGAGCCGGGCTTCGAGGAGAAGGCGCTCGAGGCCGCGAAGAAGCTCGGCGGCAAGCGCGCGAAGCTCTATCACGAACTGCGCAACGCGTACCAGCAGGAGGGCGACGACGAGGCGCTCGAACAGGCGCGCGCGATGCTGCAGGAGTCGCAAAGCCTGTCGATGAGCGACCGCGAGCGCCTGTTCGGCTATCTCGAAGGCGCGCGCAAGATCATCCTGGTCGAGCCGCAGGCGCTTTTGACCGAAGCGTCGCGGATGCCGGGCCTCGACGGCCAGAAGATGTCGAAGTCGTACGGCAACACGATCGGCCTGCGCGAGGACGCGGAGACGATCACGAAGAAGGTCCGCACGATGCCGACCGATCCGGCGCGCGTGCGCCGCACCGATCCGGGCGATCCCGACAAGTGCCCGGTGTGGCAGCTGCATCAGGTCTATACGGACGAAGCGACGCACCAGTGGGTGCAGAGCGGCTGCCGCTCGGCGGGTATCGGCTGCCTCGACTGCAAGCAGCCGGTCGTCGAAGGGATCCTGCGCGAACAGCAGCCGATGCTCGAGCGCGCACAGAAGTACATGGACGATCCGTCGCTGCTGCGCGCGATCGTCGCGGACGGCTGCGACAAGGCGCGCAAGCACGCGGTCGAGACGATGCGCGACGTGCGCGAGGCGATGGGCCTGTCGTACACCTGACCTGACGGCATGCGCGAACCCGTCATTGCCGCCGCGGGCGGCCACGTCGCCCAGACCGAGCCGTCGCGCTGGGTCAGCCGGTGGTCGCGGCTCGTCCCGGCGGGCGGCGCGGTGCTCGATGTCGCCGCGGGCGGCGGCCGCCATGCGCGCTGGTTTGCGTCGCACGGGCATCCGGTCGTCGCGCTCGACCGCGATCCGGCCGCGCTGGCCGCATTGCGCGCGATTCCCGGCGTCGACGCGCGCGACGCCGATCTCGAGGGCGCGCCCTGGCCGCTGCCGGCCGGCGCGTCGTTCGCGGCGGTGATCGTCACCCATTATTTGCATCGTCCGCTCTGGCCCCATCTGCTTGATGCGGTGGCGCCGGGCGGCGTGCTGATCTACGAAACCTTCGCGCAAGGAAACGAAACGGTCGGCAAACCGTCCAATCCAGCGTTCCTGCTCGCCCCGGGCGAGCTGCTGGACGCGGTGCGCGGCCGCCTGCGGGTGGTCGCGTACGAGGACGGATTCGTCGCCGCGCCGCGCGAGGCGTTCGTGCAGCGCATCTGCGCGGTACGCGAGGGCGCGACCCCGACGGCGGGGGCGGGAATTCCACGTTACGAACTGCCCGGCTAATCCGCTACAATCTCAACGTTTACCGGTACATCAATCAATCGCGTTTCATGGCTAACGGCACCCAAGACGGCATTCAAATCCGCGGCAGCATCCCCGCGATCGTCACTCCGATGCTCGAAGACGGCAGTCTCGACCTGCCGGCGTTTCGCAAACTGATCGACTGGCACATCGCGGAAGGCACCGACGCACTCGTCGTGGTCGGCACGAGCGGCGAGTCGGCAACGCTCAACGTCGAAGAGCACATCCTGATGATCCGCACGGCGGTCGAGCATGCGGCGAAGCGCATCCCGATCATCGCGGGCGCAGGCGGCAATTCGACCGCCGAGGCGATCGAACTGACGAAGCACGCGAAGGCCGTCGGCGCCGACGCGACGCTGCAGGTCGTGCCGTACTACAACAAGCCCACGCAGGAAGGGATGTACCGGCACTTCAAGGCGATCGCCGAAGCGGTCGACCTGCCGGTGATCCTGTACAACGTGCCGGGCCGCACCGTCGCGGACATGGCGCACGAGACGACGCTGCGCCTCGCGCAGGTGCCGGGCATCATCGGCGTGAAGGAAGCGACCGGCAACATCGATCGCGCCGCGCACCTGATCAAGGCCGCGCCGAAGCATTTCGCGATTTACAGCGGCGACGATCCGACCGCGATCGCGCTGATGCTGCTCGGCGGCCACGGCAATATCTCGGTGACGGCGAACGTCGCGCCGCGCGCGATGAGCGACCTGTGCCGTGCGGCGCTGGCCGGCGACGTCGCAACGGCGCGCGAGCTGCACATGAAGCTGCTGTCGCTGCACAAGAACCTGTTCATCGAGGCAAACCCGATTCCGGTGAAGTGGGCGCTGCAGGCGATGGGCAAGATGCAGGGCGGCATCCGCCTGCCGCTTACGCCGCTCGACGAGCGCTGCCACGATGTCGTACGTTCGGCCCTCGTCGAGGCCGGCGTCCTCGCCTGAGGCTCAGGCGGCCGCGTCCTGCGGCCGCCGGCTCGACCCCTCATCAACCCGCACCGGCCGGCTCCGTCCGGCGCCGCTCCTGACGAGCGTTCTAGCAAGACGAAGGATTTCATGAAACGTTTCGCCTTTTCCTCTCGCGCCATCCAGGTTTCGGTGGTGGCGCTGGCGCTGGGCGCGCTCGCCGGCTGCGATACGCTGAACGATTATCTGGCTCCTGACCGGGTCAACTACAAGAACACGGGTTCGGCGCCGCCGCTCGCGGTGCCGAGCGACCTGAAGCCGGTGCCGACGACCCAGCAGTTCGTCGCGCCGCCGAGCAACGCCGGTCTCGGCACGCTGCCGCCGCGGGCGACGACGGCCTCCGGCAACGCGACCGACGGCGTCCCGAGCGCGCAGGATCCGCTCGGCATGCATATCGAGCGCGACGGCGATCGCCGCTGGCTCGTCGTGGACGGGCGCACGCCCGAGCAGCTGTGGCCGATCCTGAAGGAGTTCTGGCAGGAAAACGGCTTCTCGCTGAAGACCGACGCACCGTCGACCGGCATCATGGCCACCGACTGGGCCGAGAACCGCGCGAACATTCCTGACGACTGGTTCCGCCGCACGATCGGCAAGGTCATCGACTTCGCATACTCGTCGGGCACGCGCGACCGTTTCCGCACGCTCGTGAACCGCACGCCGGACGGCAACACCGACATCTCGATCACGCACAGCGCGATGGAAGAAATGATGGTCGGTCCGCAGGGCGGCACGTCGTCGCGCTGGGAAGAGCGTCCGCGCAACCCGGTGCTCGAGGCCGTGTTCCTGTCGAAGCTGATGCAGAAGTTCGGCCTGAGCGACGCGCAGGCGAAGCAGCTGCTGACCGATGCACGTCCCGCGACGGCGCCGGCGAAGGTCGCTGACACGAGCGGCGGCGCCGCGACGCTGCAGCTGGCGGAATCGTTCGACCGCGCGTGGCTGCGCGTCGGTCTCGCGCTCGACCGTACCAACTTCGCGGTCGACAATCGCGACCGCGAGAAGGGCCTGTACACCGTCCGCTACGCGAACACGATGGAAGAGCTGAAGCGCGACGGGCTGTTCGGCAAGCTGTTCTACGGCGGCCCGTCGGCGGCCAAGCCGGGCAAGGAATACCTGGTCAACGTGCGCGCGCAGGGCAATGGCGGCACGCAGGTCGCGGTGGTCGACGCGAACGGCCAGGTCGACAACTCGTCGGACGCGCAGCGGCTCATTTCGCTGCTGCAGGCCCAGCTGAACTGACCGCGTGCGCTTCGCCAGCCTTGGTAGCGGCAGCGAAGGCAACGCGCTGGTCGTCGAGGTGTCGAGTGGCACGACGACCACCCGCGTGCTGCTCGACTGCGGTTTTTCTGCGAAGGAGGTCGAGCGCCGCCTCGGCCGCCTGAATCTCGGCATCGACGATCTCGATGCGATCCTCATCACCCACGAACACAGCGACCACGTCGGCAGCGCGCTGACGCTCGCGCGGCGCGGGTCGCTGCCGCTCTACATGAGCTGGGGCACGGCGCGCGCAGTGGGCGCGGACGAGGCCGATGTCGATCTCCACGTGTTGTGGGGCGACGAGACGGCCGCGATACGCGATCTGGCCGTGATGCCCTATACGGTGCCCCACGACGCGCGGGAACCGCTCCAGTTCGTTTTCATGGATGGCTGTCGCCGGCTCGGCGTGCTGACCGACGTCGGCATGGCCACGCCGCATATCACGACCGTCCTGAGCGGCTGTGACGCGCTGGTGCTCGAATCCAACCACGATACCGCGATGCTCGCCGGGAGCCGCTATCCGCAGTCGCTGAAGGCGCGGATCGGCGGCAATCATGGTCACCTGAGCAACGATGCCGCCGCCGGCATCCTCGCATCGCTCGAACGCAGTCGCCTCCAGCATCTGGTCGCGGCGCACCTGAGCCAGCAGAACAACCGGCCCGAGCTGGCCCGCCAGGCGTTTGCCGGCGTGCTGGGAACGGACGGGGAGGACGTGGTCGTGGCCACGCAGGACGCGGGCTTCGACTGGCTGACGCTCGGTTGAGCGGGCGCAGAGCGACGCGGGAAGGGGCGGGCGACGGCTTGGCCTGCTTGCCTGCCGGGTGCGATGCGCGGAACCGACAGACGTAAAAAAACCGGCCCGAAGGGCCGGTTTTTTTTCAGCTGATGCTGAGGCTTACTGGCTTGCGCCCGAAGCCGGAGCAGCCGTCGCTGCCGAAGCAGCCGACGCCACAGCAGCAGCTGCGTCGCTCGCAGCAGCCGTTGCCGACGAAGCAGCAGCCGAAGCGTCGCTCGCAGCACCAGCAACTGCCGAAGCAGCCGACGAAGCAGCAGCCGATGCGTCGCTAGCAGCCGACGAAGCAGCTTGATCAGCGCTCTTGTTGCAAGCAGCCAGTGCAACAGCAGCCAACAGGGAAGCTACGAGGAGGGATTTCTTCATGATCACGTCCTTTTATGGTTAAAGGTAAGCAACAGCGCGAAACAATACCGGTAATGTGCTCCAACACCGACCTGGGCCGCTGGTGGAGACGCACTTCTAGAGCGTGAATCTTCCCTACGGCTTGGGCGGAAATTATATGCACTTTCCTATCGACCGTCGACAAATGCGGGGTCAATACGTTGTCTTTCCCATACAGAATTTGATCTGCACGGGCATACGGGGCGGCCCACTAAATCCGGTATCCGACCCGCAGCCAGCCCGCACAATACCATTCGTGCAGCAAGGCTGTCATCGAGGGAGCCCGGGATAGTGTTACAAACCGTTTCGCCTCCATGTGGCGGAGATTGGCCAGTTCGGGCAGCCATTCGCCGGCTTGCTCGAGCGGTTGTTCCTCGCCATTAATGAAGTACGATCGCGCGTTATACATCAATGCGGCGCGTCTGTCGAGATGCACGCCCCGGCGCGATGCCTGCGCGACGAACGCGGCCTCGGACAGCGGCCGCGCCGGCGGCTCGAATACGACGTTCGATTTGGGCTCGCTCAGGTAGCAGCCGAGGAATTCGGCGACGTCGCGCTTGCGCCAGCGGATCGCCTCGACGATCTCGGCGACGCGCTCGACCATCGCCGGCGGCAGTTGCGCGGGGGTGTCGACGGCCGGCTGCTTGGGGTCGCGGTAGAGCGCGTCGCCGCGCTCGTCGCGCAGGCCGCCGCGTTCCGCGAGGTAGTACAGGAATTGCGCGCCCAGCTCCCCCGCGGACGGCGCCCGAAAGCCGATCGAGCAGGTCATGCATTCGCCCTCCGCTACGCCGTCGTGCGCGATGTGCGGCGGCAGGTACAGCATGTCGCCCGGCTCGAGCACCCATTCGTCGCTCGGCTCGAAATGCTCGAGGATCTTCAGCGGCACGTCCGGCTGCAACGACAGGTCCTTCTGCGCACCGATGCGCCAGCGGCGCCGGCCTTCGACCTGCAGCAGGAATACGTCGTACGAGTCGAAGTGCGGGCCGACGCCGCCGCCGTCCGTCGCGTACGAAATCATCAGGTCGTCGAGACGCGCGTCCGGGATGAAGCGGAAGCGGTCGAGCAGCGCGCGCGCCGCGTCGACGTGCAGGTCGAGCCCCTGCACGAGCAGGGACCAGGATTTGCGCGAGATGGCCGGCAGCGCGCCCGGCTCGAACGGGCCGTGCGCAAGTTGCCACTTGTTACGAAAATGGGTGATCAGCCGCGATTCGGCGTCATAGTCGGCTGCCAGCTCGAACAATGCGTCGCGCGTGACCGGCGGCTTCACGCCGGGGATCGCCTGGCGGATCAGCAGCGGCTTTTTCTGCCAGTAGCGGCGCATGAATTGCGCCGGCGAGAGGCCGCCGAGCAGCGGCGTGGGAAGATCGGAAGGCGGCGCGCCGAGCGGGGCGTCAGCGGCATCCCGCGGTTCGGCTTGAGACCGGTTGCGCATCGTATAATGAGACTTGTATTTGGGAGAATTGGATGAAAATCGCAAAAAACACCGTCGTGTCGGTCGCTTACAAGCTGTCGGATGCGCAAGGCAATCTGATCGAGGAAAGCGACGAGCCGATGGTTTATCTGCACGGCGGCTATGATGGCACGTTCCCCAAGATCGAGGAACAGCTCGACGGCCAGGAGCCCGGTTACCAGGCGCAGGTTCAGCTCGAGCCGCAGGACGCGTTCGGCGACTACGATCCCGAACTCGTGAAGATCGAGCCGCGCGATCGTTTTCCCGAGCCGATCGAAGTGGGCATGCAGTTCGAAGGCACGCCGGAAGACGGCGACGAGGAAGTGGATTCGCTGATCTACACGGTCACCGACATCGCCGAAGACAAGGTCGTGCTCGACGGCAACCACCCGCTCGCGGGCATGGCGCTGCGTTTCGCGCTCACGGTCAAGGACGTTCGCGAAGCGACCGAGGACGAGATCGAGCATGAGCACGCGCACGGCGCGGAAGGCCTCGAAATCGTCGACGAGGACGAAGACGAGGACGGCGACGCACCGTCAGGGCGCACCCTGCACTGAACTGGCGGGCAGGCCGGGCGCCGGCCCCGAGGCAGGGGGCGGCGCGGGCCACGAGGCGCCGCCCGGCGTCGTGCCGTCGCCCTGCAGCGGCGGCGCGACCGACGACGAGTCGGGCAGGGCCGGCAAGGCCGGGATCTCCGGCATCTGCGGCAGCGGGACCTCGTCGCGCGGCACGACCGGCAGCGCGGGCGGGGTTGGCAGATTCTTCGGCACGTCCTGCAGGCTCACGTTGAAGATCGTCTGCCGTGCTGGCGACACGTTGACCTTCACCCACTGATTCGCCGGCTGACGCGGTCCGATCGCGACACGCGTCACATTTCCCACCAGCACACCGTCGTCCGCATGCAGCGGGCGATCGATCAGGAAACCATTCGCAAGCGGCTCGCTGCTCGCGTGCATCACCAGAATCGGGCCGCGGAATGTCGCCGCCGCCTTCACCAGCGTTCGTTTCAGTTCACGGAAGCCGTCGCGCACGCGCGGCCGGTTGAAACGCAACCACGCAAAGCGTTCGGTCCGCTCGTAGCGATCGAACTGCGGATCGCCTTCGAACATCACCACCATGGCGCGCGCTTCGCGCCGCTTCGCGTATTCGGCGGCGTGGTCGATCCAGAAGCCGTTCGCGACGATGCGGTCCTCGAATTCGCCGTTGCGGCCGCCGGCCGTCAGATAGTGATTGTTCGGCGCCGGTGCGTTCAGCGCGACGTAGACGACGTCGTCGTGCATCCAGCGCGCGTTTTCGCGATACGGCCGGAACCGCGCGACTTCACTTTCGCGGGTGATCTGCAGCGCGCCGGCGTCGGGCAGCGCGGCGTCCGCCAGCAGCGTCTGGCGCAGGAAGTCCAGGCGTTCGACCGGATCGTAGCTGCCGCCGGCCGCCGTGTTGCACGTTGCCCAGTCGTCGTGGCCGGGAATGAACACGAGCGGCACGCGCGATGCGTCCAGGATCGCGCCGCGCTGCGTGTACAGCGAGTCGCGGCACGCTTCCTTCGCACCCTTGAGGTCGCCCGCATAGACGACGAAGGCCAGATTGCGCTCGCGCGCGATCGATTCGAACAGCCGCTGCGCGGCCGGCTCGTCGGCCGGCGCGTTGATGACGCCCGACACGATCGCGAACGAGTAGGGGGCGGCGGCACGCTTGGGCGGTGCCGCGAGCGTGCTCACCTGCACGAGCGCGAGCGTCGCCGCGACCAGTGCGGCTGCGGCGGCGCGGGCCGGCCGGCCCGACGGGAGGCGTTTACGCGTGCCCGTCGACATCGTGCGAGCGGACGAGCGTGCGCAGTTCGTACAGCAGGTCGAGCGCCTCGCGCGGCTTGAGGTCGTCGGGATCGATGTCGCGCAGCTTTTCGAGTGCCGGATGCGGGACGTTGGCCGGCGCCGGCGCATCTGCGCACGCGAGTTCGTCGGCCGCGGCGGGCGGCGCGCTGAACAGGTCGAGCTGCGGCGTGTGCTGGGCGGCCGACTGCTGTTCGAGATACGCGAGATGCTTGCGCGCGGCGCGGATCACCGGCGCCGGTACGCCCGCGAGTTGCGCGACCTGCAGCCCGTAGCTCTGGTTCGCCGGGCCTTCGTTGACCGCGTGCAGGAACACGATGCCGTGGCCGTGCTCGACGGCCGACAGATGGACGTTGGCCGCTTGCGGGAATTCGGCCGGCAGCTGCGTCAGTTCGAAGTAGTGCGTCGCGAACAGCGTGTAGCAGCCGTTTTGCGCGAGCAGGTGACGCGCGATGGCCCATGCGAGTGCGAGGCCGTCGAACGTCGACGTGCCGCGGCCGATTTCGTCCATCAGCACGAGGCTTTGCGGTGTCGCGTCGTTCAGGATCGCGGCGGCTTCGGTCATCTCGACCATGAAGGTGGAGCGCCCGCCGGCGAGGTCGTCGGCCGCGCCGATCCGTGTGAAGATCCGGTCGATCGGGCCGAAGCAGGCCGATTTCGCGGGCACGTAGCTGCCGACGTACGCCATCAGCGCAATCAGCGCCGTCTGCCGCATGAAGGTCGACTTACCGCCCATGTTCGGGCCGGTGATCAGCAGCAGCTTGCGCTCGGCGCCGAACCGGCAGTCGTTCGCGATGAACTGCTCGACCTGCGCTTCCACGACCGGGTGGCGACCCTGTTCGATCTCGATGCCGATTTCGTCGGTGAAGGCAGGCGCGACCCAGTCGAGCGTGCGGGCGCGCTCGGCGAACGCGGCGAGCACGTCGAGCTCCGCGAGCGCCGACGCGACGCGCTGGCACTCGGGAATGAACGGCAGCAGCGCCTGCAGCACGCCGTCGTACAGCGCGCGCTCGCGGGCCAGCGCGCGTTCCTGCGCGGACAGCGCCTTGTCCTCGAAGGTCTTCAGTTCGGGTGTGATGTAGCGCTCGGCGTTCTTCAGCGTCTGGCGGCGGCGATAGTCGTCGGGCACCTTGTCAGTCTGGCCGCGCGTGACCTCGATGTAGAAGCCGTGCACCTTGTTGTATTCGACGCGAAGGTTCGCGATGCCCGTGCGGGTGCGCTCGCGCGCCTCGAGATCGATCAGGAACTGCCCGCAGTTCTCGGAGATGTCGCGCAGTTCGTCGAGCTCCGCGTCGTAGCCGCGCGCGATCACGCCGCCGTCGCGCACCATCGCGGCCGGCTCGGGGGCGATCGCGCTGGTCAGCAGGTCGAGGCATTCGGCGGGCGGCGCGAGCGCCGCGTCGACGCGGGCAAGCGCATCCGCGTTCGCGACGATCGCGCTGATGCGCTCGCGCAGCGCGGGCAGCGCGGCGAACGTGTCGCGCAGGCTCGACAGGTCGCGCGGCCGCGCGGACAGCAGCGCGAGCCGCCCGGTGATCCGTTCGACGTCGGCGATCTGGCGCAGCGCGCTGCGCAGTGCGTCGAGGCTCGCGTTCGCCGGTGCGTCGAGCAGTGCGCCGATCGCTTGCTGGCGCGATTGCGCGGCGACCGACGCGCGCGGCGGATGATGCAGCCAGTGACGCAGCAGGCGGCTGCCCATCGTCGTGCAGCAGGTGTCCAGCAGCGAGTACAGCGTCGGCGATTCGGTGCCGCGCAGCGTTTCGGTCAACTCGAGGTTGCGGCGCGTCGCCGGATCGAGCCCGATGTATTCGGTTTCGTTCTCGACCTTCAGGCTGCGCACGTGACGCAATTGCTGACCCTGTGTGGCGGCCGCGTACAGCAGCAGTGCGCCGGCGGCTCCGCATGCGCTCGTCAGCGAATGCGCGCCGAAGCCGTCGAGGCCCGCGACGTCGAGCTGGTCGCACAGGCGCTGCGTGCCCGATGCGATATCGAAGTGCCATGCCGGCACGCGTTTGATCGCGCCGGCGCCCGCGGGCACGGCGTCGGTCGCGCCGTCCGCCGTCAGGATTTCGGCTGGCCGGATGCGTTCGAGCGCGGCGCCGAGCTGGTCGGGTTCGATCTCGGCGAGCCGCAGTGCGCCGCTCGCGAGGTTCAGCCACGCGAGGCCGATGTTGACCGCGACGCCGCGCTTGTTGTGGCCCGTGCACATCGCGAGCAGGTAGACGTCGTTCTTGTCGGACAGCAGTGCCGCGTCGGTCAGCGTGCCGGGCGTGACGACGCGCACGACCTTGCGCTCGACCGGCCCCTTCGACGTGGCGGGGTCGCCGATCTGCTCGCAGATCGCGACCGATTCGCCCATCTTCACGAGCTTCGCCAGATACTGTTCGACCGCATGATGCGGGACGCCGGCCATCTTGATCGGCGTCCCGGCCGAGGCGCCGCGTTGCGTGAGGGTCAGGTCGAGCAGGCGTGCGGCTTTCTCCGCATCCTCGAAGAACAGCTCGTAGAAGTCGCCCATCCGGTAGAAGACGAGCGTGTCGGGGTGATCGGCCTTGATGCGCAGGTACTGCTGCATCATCGGAGTATGGCCGGCGAAGGCTTCGGGCGACAGCGTGGTCATAGGTCAGGCAGGAAGTTGTTGCTTTGGTTGCCCGAGTTTACCAGTCGCTTCCATGTGCACGCGCGAAGTTCGCCGTTTGGCCAGTTGCCGGCGGTCAGGGGTGGCAGTTCTGCACAGGCAATTTCCGCTTCTCGGCGTCGGTATCGAGATTGAGGATCATCTCAATACGGATTTCGTTGACCGTAAGCGGAACGACAACGAGATACCGGCTTGCGAAAGCGGGACGCCGATCGCCCATGCACCGACCGGATTGATGGCCGATATCGGTCATTCGATCTCGTGCGGTGCAGCTGACTGCCGTCACTTTGCAGGTGCGGCCGTCGGTCGGATGCTCATGTGACTCGCAAGAGCCGCGTCGGCCACGCTCCTCAAACGTTGTCCATGCGCCAACGACGCGGCGTAACACCGGTCACGCGCGTGAATGTTCTCGTGAAGTGGCTCTGGTCGGCGAAGCCGCATGCATCCGAGATCATTTGCAGCGGCACCGACGATGTGCGCATGTACATCATTGCGCGTTCGATGCGCTGATTGATCAGCCAGCGATGGGGCGGTAACCCGGTGGTCCGATGAAAGGCCTTGACGAAGTGGCCACGAGACAGGCCGCACGCTTTCGCCACATCGGCGATCGAGATGTTGCCGGTAAGGTGTTCGAGCAGAAAGCCTTTCGCCACGCGCTCCTGCCACCCCGTGAGTTTGCCGGTCGACTTCTCCCGCCGCTCGCCGATGCCGCCGTACAGACGCGCGACATGCGTCTGGAAGGCGAGCGCGACGTGGTCGATAAACAGCTGGGATGCGTGCTCGGGCCGCGCCAGGGCGGGGAGCAGGGCTTGGCCCAGGCGATGGATGACCGGATCCGTCGCACTCAAATGCGGCGGCAAGTAAAGCTGGGGCCGCTGCCTGCCACCGATTTCATCGACTGTCTCCTCCAGCGTTCGGCGCGGGAGGTGAAAATGGATGCAGTCGAACGCCCCCTTCAGGTCGGAAACCCAGCTGCGATCGAGGTCGTGAATCGTGACGGTCCCTGCGTCATAGGGGACGAAACGAGCAATACGTCCGTCAAGCCACAATTCCTGTTCGCCGAACGCGCGCAATTGCAACACGATGAGATCGGCGTCTTCAAGTTCGTATGGCGCGGTTCGGCCAATATTTCTACGAGATGTCTGCAGTCGGCTGATGCCGACCTGGGCGTGCGGCAGCGTCTGCGTGACCACGCTTTGCCTGAGGTCGGCCGGCATGAAATCAGATGACGCGTTGTCCGACTGTGCGGCGGTCATGGATTCGTGGAAACGTGGAGAATTCGGCCGCGGAGTATACCAAAGCGAAATTTGGCCTGGCACCGGCCGTGTTCGGCACATTGACCACTAATGGCCGCGGCGCATCGCAAAGAGGGGCTAGCTTCGCGTGGCGAACCTTGTCAGGCAGGGCGCAGATACTGCTGGATCACCCGGCGCACGGACCTTCGTGCGCCGGGCCTGACGGGCAATATCAGGACGCGTGCGCCGACATCAGATCGAGCGCCACCGCCTGCGCGACCTCGATACCGTCGATGGCTGCTGAATAGATGCCGCCGGCATACCCGGCGCCTTCACCGGCCGGATACAACCCTTCGACGTTCACGCTCTGGTAATTGTCCTTGCGCCGGATCCGGATCGGCGACGACGTGCGCGTTTCCACGCCGGTGAGCACCGCGTCGTGCATCGCGAAGCCGGCGATCTTCTTGTCGATCTGCGGCAGCGCTTCACGAATGGCTTCGATCACGTAGTCAGGCAGCGCGGTGCTGAGGTCGGTCGGGCGCACGCCCGGCTTGTACGACGGCACCACGGAACCGAGCGACGTCGACGGCCGTCCTGCGATGAAATCGCCGACCAGCTGGCCCGGCGCGCTGTAATCGCCGCCGCCGAGTTCGAACGCGCGTTCTTCCCACTTGCGCTGGAACGCGATGCCCGCGAGCGGGCCGCCCGGATAGTCCTCCGGCGTGATGCCGACGACGATGCCCGCGTTCGCGTTGCGCTCGGCGCGCGAATACTGGCTCATGCCGTTGGTGACCACGCGGCCCGGCTCGGAGGTCGCCGCGACCACCGTGCCGCCGGGGCACATGCAGAAGCTGTAGACCGCGCGTCCGTTGCTGCAGTGATGAACCACCTTGTAGTCGGCCGCGCCGAGCTGCTTGTGGCCCGCGAACTTGCCGAAGCGGCTGCGATCGATCAGCCCCTGCGGATGTTCGATCCGGAAACCCAGCGAGAACGGCTTCGCTTCGACATACACACCGCGATCGTGCAGCATCTGGAACGTGTCGCGTGCGCTGTGGCCCACGGCCAGCACCACGTGATCGCACCGGAGCGTTTCGCCGTTCGACAGCGTCAGCGAGCGCACCTTGCCCTGATCGATCTCGATGTCCTCGACCCGGGTTTCGAAGCGCACTTCACCGCCCAGTTCGTGGATGGTCGCGCGCATCTTTTCCACCATGCTGACGAGGCGGAACGTGCCGATGTGCGGCCGGCTCAGATAGAGGATGTCCTCCGGCGCGCCGGCCTTGACGAATTCGTCGAGCACCTTGCGGCCGTAGTGATGGGGATCCTTGATCTGGCTGTACAGCTTGCCGTCGGAAAACGTCCCGGCCCCGCCTTCGCCGAACTGCACGTTGGACTCGGGATTGAGGACGCTCTTGCGCCACAGGCCGAAAGTGTCCTTGGTGCGCTCGCGCACGGCCTTGCCGCGTTCGAGGATGATGGGGCGGAAACCCATCTGCGCGAGGATCAACCCCGCAAACAGGCCGCACGGCCCCATGCCGATGACGACCGGGCGCAGGAAGTTGCCGTGCTCGGGCGCCTTCGTGACGAAGTGGTACGCCATGTCGGGCGTCACGCCGCAATGCGGCGTGCCGGCGAGTCGCGGAAGCACGGCCGCTTCGTCCTTGACCTCGACATCGACGATGTACGTGAGCTTGATGTCGGAGCGCTTGCGCGCATCGTGCGCACGGCGGAACACCGTGTAACGGAGGAGCCCGTCTGCCGCCACGCCAAGCTCCGCGAGGCGCGCGCGAATCGCGGCTTCGAGGGCGCTCTCGGGGTGGTCGAGCGGGAGTTTAAGTTCGCTTAGCCGTAACATGAATATTCGGATACGGTCGCCACGAAGTCGTGGCGGTGTTGAGACGGGCGCGGGCGCGGCGCGGATTTACTCCGCTGCCGGATGCATGTAGCTGTAGCGGTTCAGGATCGGGATCATCTGCGCGTAGATCTTCGGATTCGCCGCGACGATCTCATGACGATGCAGGAAATCGGCGTCGCCCGTGTAGTTGCCGACGAGGCCGCCGGCTTCGGTGATCAGCAGGCTGCCCGCCGCCATGTCCCACACGTTGATGCCTTGCTCGAAGAACGCGTCGAGACGGCCGGCCGCGACGTTCGCGAGATCGAGTGCGGCCGCGCCCGGGCGGCGCAGCCCCGTGCAGGCCTGCGTCATTTCGGTGAACAGGCGCGCGTAGGCGTCGAGGCCGTCCTTCTCGCGGAACGGGAAGCCCGTGCCGACCAGCGCGTCCGCCAGGCGGTCGCGGCGGCCGACGCGGATGCGGCGGTCGTTCAGGTACGCGCCGCGGCCGCGGGTGGCCGTGAACAGGTCGTTCTTGTTCGGATCGTAGACGACGGCCTGCGTGACGACGCCCTTGTGCTCGAGCGCAATCGATACGCAGTAGTAAGGGAAGCCGTGGATGAAGTTGGTCGTGCCGTCGAGCGGATCGATGATCCACTTGAATTCGGATTCGTTCTCCGATTCGCCCGATTCTTCCGCGAGGATCGCGTGGTCGGGGTAGGCGGTCTTCAGCGTCTCGATGATCGCCTCTTCGGCGGCCTTGTCCACTTCGGTGACGAAGTCGTTCTGCTGCTTCTTGCGGATCTCGATCAGGTCGAGGTCGAGGGAGGCACGGTTGATGATCTGTCCGGCGCGGCGCGCAGCCTTGACAGCGATGTTGAGCATGGGATGCATGAGCCTGGATCCTGTAGCCGGCGGCACGGGCCGCCACGAAGTGGAACACACCGCCCGGAACGGCGCAAAACGTGCCGGGCGAGATGAGACGCGAATTGACAAAGAGCAGGGTACGACCCGCGTCGCACGGGGTGCGGCGCGTAAACGCATGATTTTACCCGATTTTCGGGAGTTTCAGGTGACCGGGATGCGGGGAAACCCCCACTGGCCGTCCGGACGAGTGGGTTTGCCGGGGCGATGGCGATACCATACTGCCATTCTGACGAACCGAGTCGTATGTAGTGGAAACCCCGCAGAACCCCGCCGTGCCGTCCGAATCGGGCGCGGCTTCGTCCCCGCCGCTGTCCGGCGGCTTCACTTCCACCCGTTTCGTGCTCGTCGAGCCGAGCCATCCCGGCAATGTCGGGGCGGCCGCCCGCGCGCTGAAAACGATGGGTTTCTCCAGGCTCGTCCTGGTCGCGCCGCGCGTGCCGCACGTGCAGAGCGACCCCGAGGCGATCGCGATGGCGAGCGGTGCGGACGACGTCCTCGCGTCCGCGCACGTCGTGCCCACGCTCGGCGACGCGCTGTCCGGCGTCCACTGGTCGATCGCGCTGACCGCGCGCACGCGCGAATACGGACCGCCGCGCCTTGCGCCGCGCGCGGCCGCCGAACAGGCGCACACGCAGGTCGGCACCGGCGACATCGCGCTCGTGTTCGGCAACGAACGCACGGGCCTCGCGAACGAGCACGTCGAGCAGTGCAGCGCGCTCGCGCATATCCCGGCGAATCCGGCCTACAGTTCGCTGAACCTCGCGCAGGCCGTGCAGGTGCTCGCGTATGAACTGCGTGTCGCGTTCCTGGAGCAGGGGAGCGAGTCGCCGCGCGACGCGCAGCCCGAGGTCGGCACGCTCGCGCAGAGCGACGAGATCGAGCGGATGTACGCGCACCTCGAGAATGCGCTGGTCGCGCTCGATTTTCTCGACCCGCGCAACCCGAAGAAGCTGATGCCGCGGCTGCGGCGCCTGTTCGCGCGCACCGGCCTCGAGCGCGAGGAGGTCAACATCCTGCGCGGCATCGCGAAGCACATCCTGCTGAAGTCCGGCACGCCCGAAGGCGACGCGTAAGCGGCCGAAGTACGCCGCGGCCGGGCGCTCAGGTGTTCGACGGATGCGCTCCGGCCTGCAGCCGGCGTGTCGCATCGGTCGCCGCGACGGTGGTGCCCGGTCCGTGCCCGGCCATCGGATGACCGCATGACGCGCATGACCGCGTTACCCGGCCACGACGGGCGTCCCGCGCGAATACCCGCGCCGCCGACGGGGTGAACGCGCGACGCTGTGCGGCCGCGGGCGAGTGGCCCTACAATCGCCGGACATCATAAGCAAATTACCCGGCGCGATAACGACCGGCCGTTGCCGGCGGGCGTGCCGGCCTTTTCCCCAGCCCAGACCCGATCATGTTCACCAGACTGCGCGAAGACGTTGCGACGATTCGCGAGCGGGATCCCGCCGCTCGCAGTGCCTGGGAAGTGCTGACCTGTTATCCGGGGCTGCACGCGCTCGTGCTGCATCGCTTCGCGCATGCGTGCTGGCGCGCGAAGCGCTACTGGCTCGCACGCTTCGCGTCGCAGGCCGGGCGCTTCCTGACGGGTATCGAGATCCACCCGGGTGCGACGATCGGCCGGCGCGTGTTCATCGATCACGGGATGGGTGTCGTGATCGGCGAAACCGCGATCGTCGGCGACGACTGCACGATCTATCAGGGCGTGACGCTCGGCGGCACGTCGCTCACGCGCGGCGCGAAGCGCCATCCGACGCTCGAGGCCGGCGTGATCGTCGGTGCGGGCGCGAAGGTGCTCGGCGGTTTCACGGTCGGCGCGGGCGCGAAGATCGGTTCGAACGCGGTCGTCGTGAAGCCGGTGCCGGCAGGCGGCACCGCGGTCGGCAATCCGGCGCGCATCGTGATGCCGGCGCAACCGAAGCCGCAGCCCGAGCGCGCCGCGTTCTGCGCGTACGGGATCACGCCGAACGCGGACGACCCGATGTCGCTCGCGATTCACGGCCTGATCGACCACGCGGCGAAGGAAAGCCGGCGCGTCGACGAGATCGTCGCGGCGCTCGAGCAGCTCGGCACGCATCTGGAAACGCTGCAGGGCGCGGACGCGGCGCGTCTCGATCTGCGCAGGCTGTCGGCGGTGCTGGAAGGCAAGGCGGTCGAGCGCCAGGCGTAACGCGGCGCGTGCCGGCGGCCGCCGGCAGCTGCGGTCGTGTCGCTCGCGTCAGTCGAGCGGCATCGCGTGGATGCCTTCGGCGTCGACGCGCAGATAGCCGCCGCGCGGCATGCCGTGGTCGAGATCCCAGTCGGGCAGTACCCAGCGAATCCCGCCCGGTTCGAGGTGGCGCGCGGGGCGATGCGTGTGGCCGTGAATGATCACGCTCGCACGGCTCTTCCGGAACAGCGCGGCGATGCCTTCACGCGTGACATCGTAGATCGCCGAAGCGGGGCGCATCCGGCCCGCTTCGCTGTTCGAGCGCATCCGTTGCGCGAGCGCGCGGCGCCAGCGGAACGGCCACGCGAGAAACAGCGCCTGCGCGAGGCCATTGCGGGCAAACCGCCGAAATATCTGATAGCCGCGATCGGCCGTGCATTGCGCGTCGCCGTGGGTGAGCACGATGCGCTGGCCGAACGACGTGATCAGCGCCGGGTCGCGCAGCAGCATCGCGCCGGCCGCCTTCATGAAGCGCCGGCCGAGCAGGAAATCGCGATTGCCGTGCATCACGTAAAGCGCGATCCCGCGCTCCGAGAACGTATGCATCAGCGCGGCCATGCGTGCCGCGAACGGATCGTGGTCGAGCACGTCGTCGCCGATCCAGTATTCGAACAGGTCGCCGAGGATGAACACCGAGTCGGCGCTGTCGGCCGTGTATTTCACGAAATGCTCGAACGCGGCGACCGTCTTCGGAATCGCCTCGCTCAGGTGCAGATCGGAGAGAAACAGGAACGGGCGTGCGGCTTGCGCGTATTCGCGCTCGCCCGGCACGCCCGCGGAGACGCTTCGCGGCGGACTCTCCTGCAACATCGAAGTGCCTCCGTAACGGCTGTGGGTCAGACCACCACGGCCTTTTCGATCACGACGTCGTCGGTCGGGACGTCCTGGTGGAAGCCCGCGTTGCCCGTCTTGACGCCCTTGATCTTGTCGACCACATCCTGGCCTTCGACAACCTTGCCGAACACAGCGTAACCCCAGCCCTGCGGCGTCGGCGACGAGTGGTTCAGGAAATCGTTGTCGTTCACGTTGATGAAGAACTGGGCGGTCGCCGAGTGCGGATCGTTCGTGCGCGCCATCGCGATCGTGTAGTTGTCGTTCTTCAGGCCGTTGTTCGCTTCGTTGTCGATCGGCGCGTCGGTCGGCTTCTGCTTCAGGCCCGGCTCGAAGCCGCCGCCTTGAATCATGAAGCCGTTGATCACACGGTGGAACACCGTGCCGTCATAGTGGCCCTTCTTCACGTAGTTGAGGAAGTTCTCGACCGTCTTCGGTGCCTTCGCGGCGTCCAGCTCGAGCTTGATCACGCCGTGGTTCGTGTGCAGTTCAACCATGATGAATTCCTTCGGTGAGGCGGTTTAAATGGCACGCGGCCGGTCGTGCGACGCGGCCGCGTGTGGCGCCGGACGTGCCGGCAGGTGCTTATTTCGAAACGATGCTGGCCGATTCGATCAGGACCGGCTGGGCCGGCACGTCCTGCATCGGGCCGCGCGAGGTCGTCGCCACGCCTTCGATCTTCTTCACGACGTCGAGGCCCGACACGACCTTGCCGAACACCGCATAGCCGTTGCCGTCCGGGTTCGGGTAGTCGAGGCCGCTGTTGTCGACCGTGTTGATGAAGAACTGCGCGGTGGCCGAGTTCGGATCGCTGGTACGCGCCATCGCGATCGTGCCCGTCAGGTTCTTCAGACCATTGCGGCTTTCCAGCGGGATCGGCGCGCGGGTCGGCTTCTCCTCGAAGTTGGTCTTGTAGCCGCCGCCCTGGATCATGAAGCCCTTGATCACGCGATGGAAGATCGTGCCGTTGTACTGGCCGGCCTTCACGTAGTCGAGGAAGTTGGCGACCGTCTTCGGCGCCTTCTCCGGGTAGAGCTCGACACGGATGTCGCCCTGGGAGGTCTTCAGCTGCACGACGGGGTGCGCGGTGGCCGATTGCGCGAACGCGGGCGCGGTCGCGAGAAGGGCGGCGCCGCCAAGCGCCAGCAACAGACGTTTCATTGCGATCCTCAGGTTGGGAGGGAGGGAAGGTTGCGCCGCTTACTGCGACGGCGCGACGTACGGCGCTGCCAGCGCACCGGACGGACCGTTGAACTGGAACGTCGGCGATATCGGCAGCGTGGTGGTGCTCACGTTTGCGGCGGCGCGATCGGTGTATGCGCGCGTGGCCGGCGTGACGCCGCGCGCGTTGGCGGCCGGCTTCGGCGGCGACACGATCTTCTGCAGGTCGGCGAGGCGCTGTGCGGTCGCGCCGCTCGTGCGGCCGAGCGCTTGCGCGCGCTTGTACGATTCGGCCGCGAGGCGCAGATAGAGGTCGCCGAGGTTCTCGTATGCGAGCGAGTAGCTCGGGTTCGATTGCGTCGCGGTGACGAGCGCGCTGCGCGCTTCGTCGTAGCGGCCGTGCTTCGCGTAGAGCGCCGCGAGGTTGTTGTACGGTTCGGGCAGTTCGGGGTAGGCCTGCGTGATCGCGATGAACTGCTGGATCGCGTCGTCGTCGCGGTTCAGGCGGGCGAGCACGGTGCCGCGCTTGAACTGCGCCTGCACGTCGTGCGGATTCGCCGCGATGCGCGCGTCGAGTTGCGCGAGCGCCTGTTTCCATTGCTTGCCGGAGATCGACGCGTCGATTTCGGGCGTGCCGTCGGCGGTGGCCGGGGCCTTCTGCGCATGCGCCGCGGGGGCTGCGAACAGCGTCAGTGCGACGCCCATGACGGCGGTCGCAACGAGGGTCGCAGCGCTCGGCGCGCGGCCGCGATGAGGTTTCATAGGCGTAAATCGGAATGTTATACTCCGAGCCATTCTAACAAAACGTCTGCGCGTTCCGGCGAGCGGCAGACAGTCTTTCTTTGCCTCTCGTGGCCGTCACCGCTGTGCTTGCAGCCTGACCGCCCCATGTGATAACGAGGACGCGCGGCGGCGAGCCGCAGCAGGTGGTCCGTGCGTTTCGCATGCTGGGCGAGCTTCGCCAGGGCGGTTTCCTTCGGCTCACGGTTCATCTCTATGGAATCACTGCGCATCTACAACACGCTCGCGCGTGACAAGCAAGTTTTCGTGCCGCGCCAGTCAGGCGAAGTGCGGATGTACGTATGCGGGATTACCGTCTACGACTATTGTCACGTGGGCCACGCGCGCATGCTGGTCGTGTTCGACCTCGTCCAGCGCTGGCTGCGTGCGATCGGCTATCGGGTCACGTACGTGCGCAACATCACCGACATCGAGGACAAGATCATCCGCCGCGCGGTCGAGAACGGCGAGACGATCAAGTCGCTGACCGACCGGTTCATCGGCGCGATGCACGAGGATGAGGCGGCGCTCGGCATCCAGCGTCCGGACATCGAGCCGCGCGCGACGCAGTTCATTCCGCAGATGCTCGGGATGATCGAGAAGCTCGAGGCGAACGGCTACGCGTACCAGGCGAGCGACGGCGACGTCAACTATTCGGTGCGCAAGTTCGCGAACTACGGGAAGCTGTCGGGCAGGTCGCTCGACGACCTGCGCGCGGGCGAGCGCGTTGCCGCAAACGATGCGAAGCAGGATCCGCTCGACTTCGTGCTGTGGAAGCGCGCGAAGGAGGACGAGCCCGACGGTGCGTCGTGGGCATCGAAGTACGGGATGGGCCGGCCGGGCTGGCACATCGAGTGCTCGGCGATGGGCTGCACGCTGCTCGGCGAGCATTTCGACATCCACGGCGGCGGGCAGGATCTGCAATTCCCGCACCACGAGAACGAGATCGCGCAGAGCGAAGGCGCGACCGGCCAGACGTTCGTCAACTACTGGATGCACAACGGCTTCGTGCAGGTCGACAACGAGAAGATGTCGAAATCGCTCGGCAACTTCTTCACGATCCGCGAAGTGCTCGAGCGGTACGACGCCGAGGTCATGCGCTTCTTCATCGTGCGCACGCACTACCGGTCGCCGCTCAACTACAGCGACGTGCATCTCGACGACGCGCGCGCGTCGCTCACGCGCCTGTACACGGCGCTGAAGGATGTCGAGCCCGACACGCTCGCGCTCGACTGGAACGAGCCGCACGCGCAGCGTTTCGCGGCCGCGATGAACGACGACATCAACACGCCGGTCGCGGTGGCGACGCTGTTCGAACTGGCGGGTGAAGTCAATCGCACGCGCGATGCATCGCTCGCGCGGCAACTGAAACAACTGGCGGGCCTCCTGGGCCTGCTCGGCCGCGAACCGCGCGCGTTCCTGCAGCAGGGCACCGGTGCCGCGCAGGCGGGCGGGCTCGCAGCCGACGAAATCGAAGCGAAGATCGCCGCGCGTGTCGCGGCGAAGCAAGCGAAGGACTATGCCGAAGCGGACCGGATTCGGGCGGAACTGCTCGACGCCGGTATCGCACTTGAAGACAAACCGGGCGGATCGACCGAATGGCGTCGCGTATGAGCGCGATGCGTTCCACTGACCGATCCGTCAGGTAGGAGGCAGGATGGCAACGGCCAGAAAAGCGCCGGTCAGGCGTGCGACTCCGCTCGCCGCGCGTCCGGCAGCCAAGCGCGCGCCAGCGGCGAAGGCGGACGCGACGCGCGCCGTGCCGAACGGCGCGCTCAACGGTCATGCAAAGCCCGCGCGCGCGAAGGGCGTGGACGCGGCGCAGCCGGAGGTCGCGATGGCGGCCGCCGACGCGGCCCGCAAGGTGCGGGCAGCCGATGCGGCAGTCGACGGCGCCGATGGCGTCGTGCGTCCCGCGTACTGGGATAAAGCGAGCGCCGATCTCGTCAAGCGCGACCGCATCCTGAAGAAGCTGATCCCGAAGTTCGGCCCCGCGCATCTCGTGAAGCGCGGCGACCCGTTCGTCACGCTCGCGCGTTCGGTCGTCGGCCAGCAGATCTCGGTTCCGTCCGCGCAGGCGCTGTGGGCGCGCATCGAGGATGCGTGTCCGAAACTCGCACCGCAGCCGGTCATCCGGCTCGGCGCGGACAAGCTGATCGCGTGCGGGCTGTCGAAGCGCAAGACGGAATATATTCTCGATCTCGCGCAACACTTCGTGTCGGGCGCGCTGCACGTCGACAAATGGACGTCGATGGACGACGAGGACGTGATCGCGGAACTCACGCAGATCCGCGGCATCGTCCGCTGGACGGCCGAGATGTTCCTGATCTTCAACCTGTCGCGGCCGGACGTGCTGCCGCTCGACGATCCGGGCCTGATCCGCGCGATCAGCGTCAATTACTTCAGCGGGGAGCCCGTTACGCGCAGCGAGGCGCGTGAAGTGGCCGCCAACTGGGAGCCGTGGCGTACCGTCGCGACCTGGTACATGTGGCGCAGCCTCGACGCACCGGACGCCGACGTCGATTGACGGCTATCGGGTTTTAAACATCAATAGTTGAGAGCCGGTTTTGCACGTCGCCCGCGCGGGTAGAATACGCGCTGCCGCAAGACCCAAGGATTCGAACACATGAAGACCACGTTTCTGGATTTCGAACAGCCGATCGCCGAACTCGAGGCCAAGATCGAAGAGCTGCGATTCGTGCAGGACGACTCGGCTGTCGATATTTCGGAAGAAATCGAGCGGCTGTCGAAGAAAAGCCAGCAACTGACGAAGGACCTCTACGCGAACCTGTCGCCGTGGCAGGTCTCGCAGATCGCGCGGCATCCGCAGCGTCCGTACACGCTCGATTACGTTGCGGAACTGTTTACCGATTTTCACGAACTGCATGGCGACCGCGCGTTCGCGGACGACCTGTCGATCGTCGGCGGCCTCGCGCGCTTCGGCGGCCATCCGTGCATGGTGATCGGCCATCAGAAGGGCCGCGACACGAAGGAGCGCGCCGCGCGCAACTTCGGGATGCCGCGTCCGGAAGGCTATCGCAAGGCAGAACGGCTGATGCGTCTCGCCGAGAAATTCGGGCTGCCGATCTTCACGTTCGTCGACACGCCGGGCGCATACCCGGGCATCGGCGCGGAAGAGCGCGGCCAGTCGGAGGCGATCGGCCGCAACCTGTACGTGATGGCCGAACTGAAGACGCCGATCATCACGACCGTGATCGGCGAGGGCGGTTCGGGCGGTGCGCTCGCGATCGCCGTGGCCGACACCGTGATGATGCTGCAGTTCTCGACCTACTCGGTGATCTCGCCGGAAGGCTGCGCGTCGATCCTGTGGAAGAGCGCCGCGAAGGCGCCCGAGGCCGCGGAAGCGCTGGGCCTGACCGCGCATCGCCTGAAGGCGCTGGGCCTGATCGACAAGATCATCAACGAGCCGCTCGGCGGCGCGCACCGCGATCCGAAGGGCATGGCAGCGTTGCTGCGCCGTGCGCTCGCCGATTCGCTGCGCCAGTTCCAGGGCATGAGCATCGATGCGCTGCGCGAGCGCCGCTTCGAGCGCCTGATGGCCTACGGCAAGTTCAAGGAAACCACGCCCGGCGCATGACCGGCGTGTTCGCATCGCGCGCCGTCCGGCGCGCGTCTCGCTCGTGATCCCCCCGACCGAATTCTCCGCCGACCGTGTCGTCCTCGACGCGGTCGGCGTTGCGCTTGCCGATCTGCCGGCCGATGCGCGCATCGCGATCGCGTACAGCGGCGGCCTCGACTCGACGGTGCTGCTCGACGCGGCCGTGCGTGTGGCGGGCGCCGCGCGTTGCGTCGCGCTGCACGTGCACCACGGCCTTAGCGCGAACGCTGACGCATGGGTCGCGCATGCGCAGGCGACGGCCGGGCAACTTGGCGTCGCGTTCGAGTCGGAGCGTGTCGATGTGCCGCGCGACAGCGGCCTCGGCATCGAGGCGACCGCGCGCGAGCGCCGTTATGCGGCGCTCGACGCGATGTGCGAGCGCCACGGCGTGGCCGCGCTCTGGGTCGCGCAGCATGCGGACGACCAGGCGGAGACCGTGCTGCTTCAGCTGTTGCGCGGCGCGGGGATCGCGGGCCTGGCCGCGATGGCACCGCGTTATCGGCCTGACGGCGCAAGCGTCGAGCGCGTGCGGCCGCTGTTGCGATTGTTGCGCGCGCAACTGGAGCGCTATGCGGCGCAGCGCGCGCTGACGTGGATCGACGACGAATCGAACGGCGACACGCGCTACGCCCGCAATGCGCTGCGCATCGACGTGCTGCCGGCGCTCGCCGTGCATTTCCCGGGTTTTCGCGATGCGCTGGGCCGCGCGGCCCAGCATGCGGCCGCCGCGCAGCGGCTGCTCGATGATCTCGCCGAACTGGATTTCGCCGGCGCCGCGCGCGACGACGGCCGCGCGCTGTCGCGCGATGCGCTGGTCGCGTTCGACGATACGCGCGGCGCCAACCTGCTGCGTTTCTGGATGCGCCGGCTCGGGCTGCCCGGTGCGTCGGCGGGGCGGCTGGCGAACATGATGCGGCAGCTGCGCGCCGCGCACGACGCGCATGCGCTGCGGGTCGATCACGCGGGGCAGTGCCTGCGGCTCTATCGCGACACCGTGTACTGGGAGGCGGGCGACAGCGCCGAGCCGGCCGACGACGGCACCGGAACGCCGCATCCCGAATCCTCGCTCGCGTGGGACGGCCAGGAAGTCTGGCGCGTGCCGGCATGGCGCGGCACGTTCGTGTTCGCGCCGGCCGAGGCCGGCAGCGACGGCGCGGTGCCGGAGGCGCTGCTGCGCGGCGCGACGCTCGCCGCGCGCGCCCGCGCGGGCGGCGAGCGGCTGCGTACGTCGCCCGGCGGCCCGGGCCGCACGCTGAAGAACCTGTTCCAGGAGCGCGGCGTGCCGGCCTGGCAGCGCGACGTGCCGCTGTTGTTTGCGGGCGAGCGGCTCGTCTACGTGCCGCGGCTCGGCGTGAATCACGGCGACGGGCTGGCCGATGCCGGCGCGTGGCGCCGGATCGAATGGCGTCCCGACCTGCTGATCGCATAGCGGCGACACGCTTGCCGCCGCGCGATCGCGCGCCGGTTTTCACCATTTGGTAAACAGCGCCGGAACGCTTGCCGAACCGGCGAGCGGCTTGTCAAGCGGGCCTCTATCGGGTACGCTCGGTCGTTTGCTCGGCTCGATTTTTGAGCGATTTGTGCAGGTTTTCCGCGTGACGTACCCGGTTTGCGCGGCCTGATCGGCCTTCCGGGCAAAATCCGTCACGCTTGCGTGTTGCGTCCCAGCCGTCCCCCTCGTCGTCCGTCCACAGCCACAAGCCGCGTGACCGAACGGCAACGCGGCCTGCCCAGCGCGCCCGTGCGGCTTCTCCTCCAGTTCAGAACGACAATGGCACTCATCGTACACAAATACGGCGGCACTTCGATGGGCTCGGTCGAGCGCATCAAGAACGTCGCGAAACGCGTCGCAAAATGGCATCAGGCCGGGCACCAGATGGTGGTCGTGCCGTCCGCGATGTCCGGCGAAACCAACCGTCTGCTCGGTCTCGCGAAAGAGATTTCGAGCCAGCCGAGCCCGCGTGAGCTCGACATGATCGCGTCGACCGGCGAGCAGGTCAGCGTCGGCCTGCTGTCGATCGCGCTGCAGGAAATCGGCGTCGAGGCCGTGAGCTATGCCGGCTGGCAAGTGCCGATCAAGACGGACAGCGCGTTCACGAAGGCGCGCATCCACTCGATCGACGACGAGCGCGTGAAGGCCGATCTGAACGCCGGCAAGGTCGTGATCATCACGGGCTTCCAGGGCGTCGATCCGGACGGCCACATCACGACGCTGGGCCGCGGCGGCTCGGACACGTCGGCGGTGGCGGTCGCGGCCGCGCTGGATGCCGAAGAGTGCCTGATCTATACGGACGTCGACGGCGTCTACACGACCGACCCGCGCGTGGTCGAAGAGGCGCGACGCCTCGATCGCGTGACGTTCGAGGAAATGCTGGAAATGGCCAGCCTCGGCTCGAAGGTCCTGCAGATCCGCTCGGTCGAATTCGCCGGCAAATACCAGGTGAAGACGCGCGTGCTGTCGAGCCTGACCGATCCGCTGATTGCGCTCGACGAAGAAATGCGCTCGGGCACCCTGATTACTTTTGAAGAAGACGAGACCATGGAAAAGGCAGTCATTTCCGGCATCGCGTTCCAGCGCGACGAAGCACGCATTGCGGTGATGGGCGTGCCCGACAAGCCGGGCATCGCGTATCAGATCCTCGGCCCGGTCGCCGACGCGAACGTCGACGTCGACATGATCATCCAGAACCAGAGCGTCGAAGGGAAGACGGACTTCACGTTCACGGTCGGCCGCGGCGACTACCAGAAGGCGATGGACATCCTCACCAACCAGGTGCAGGGCCATGTGAGCGCCGAGCGCGTGCAGGGCGACCCGAAGGTGTCGAAGGTGTCGGTCGTCGGCGTCGGCATGCGTTCGCACGTGGGCGTCGCGAGCAAGATGTTCCGCACGCTGTCGGAAGAGGGCATCAACATCCAGATGATCTCGACGTCCGAAATCAAGATTTCGGTGCTGATCGACGAGAAATACATGGAGCTGGCCGTCCGCGCGCTGCACAAGGCATTCGAACTCGACCAGGCCGCGTGAATTTTTTCGTGATGTATTGAAGAAAATGCATCACGGAAATTGACGCACGGTTCGAAACCCTATATTATCTCGTTCTCGTCGCACTGCCTCCCTGGTGCGAGCGAAAGTTTGGGAGACGTGGCCGAGAGGTCGAAGGCACTCCCCTGCTAAGGGAGCATCTGGGCCAAAACCTGGATCGAGGGTTCGAATCCCTCCGTCTCCGCCAAAAGCGGTGACAAAGCCCCGCAAGTTCTCGGACTTGCGGGGCTTTTTCTTTTCCGGCGTCGTTTCCGCACGCACCGCCCGGCGCCACGCTTCGTCCGGACAGCCAATCAATGCTCGACTCGGGCGGCGCTCATGCGCTAAATAGGCGTATCGCCTCGCGCGGCTCAATCGGGAGTTCCGGCACGCATGCATTCCGTACTGACCATCCTTTCGCACCGTCCCGTCGACGGGCTCGTCGACAATCACGAACGTTACGCGCGGGCCCACGGCTACCGGCACGCGATCGTCGACGGCACGCACGTGTACGGCGAGCGCCAGCAGGTGCTGCACAAGTACCACGCGATCATCGCGCAGCTCGTCGCGATGGAGCAGGGCGCGTTGCTGCTCGTGCTCGATCCGTTCTCGGTCGTGTTCGGCCAGCATGCGTTGCCGGCCGTCGCGGACGGTTATGACGCGATCGTCACGACGCAGACCTCGAAGTCGTCGTTGCCCGCCGCGAGCGGCATGATCTTTCGCAACGTGCCCGACGTGCGCGAGTGCTTGCGCAAGCTGGTGGTCGAGCTCGGCAAGTGGGCGATGCGCCTGCCCGAGCGGCAACACGCATGCGAGGCGACGCTGCTTGCCGAGCACTTCCCGCCGCTGCCGTTCGACCAGCCGCTCGCGACCGGCCATTTCGCGTCGGCCCAGACGGTATGGCGCGACGGGCTAGCGATCGACGCGGTCGTCGGCGCGCATCCGCTCGTGGCGCACCAGGCGCCCGAATGGCAGCAGATCGATGGCGTATGGGTGCCGACGCCCGACTACGACTTTCGCTACGTGCTCGCGCTCGTCGACGACGCGGCGCGTGTCCAGCGGGGCGAGCAGCCGAGCGCGATGGACGACTGGCGCACCGCGCAGCAACGCCCGCGCGAACCGGCGCGACACCTGAACCCGCATGCAAGCATTGCGTTCGTGAGCCTGCACACGTCGCACATCGCCGGTTACGGCGATCTTCACGAAGAGAACTTCGTTCGCTACTGCACGCGACACGGCTATGCGTACCACGCGTATCGCGAACCGCCCGCGCTCCTGCCGGCCGGCGTCGATGCGAACTGGGCGAAGCTGCACCTGATTCGCGAACATCTGCCGGATCACGCGTTCGTGTTCTGGGTCGACGCCGACATCCTCGCGATCGACCAGCGCCAGACGGTCGACGGCGTGATCGACGGCCGCGATTTCGTGATCGGCACCGACCACACGGCCTGGGCGATCAACTCGTGCATGATCGGCGTGCGTAACGTCGCGCCGATGCGCGAACTGGTCGAGCGCATATGTGCGCGCATCGAGCGCATCGGCGATCGGTCGTCGGTCTATGCGAGCGGCGGCGACCAGCAGGCGCTCTATGTCGAACTGCTGGAGGCGGGCATGATCGACGCGCGCTACATCGTCGATGCGATGTCGCTCGCGTCATCGCCGGTCTATGCGACGCGCGACAGCCGCTTCGTCCATTTCCCCGCGCAACACAACCACTATCGCGCGGTGACGATGCGCGTATGGGACAGGCTGAGCCATCAACGCTGACGGAATGCGCCGCGATTTCCGGTGTTCCGGATCGCGGCGATCGGCGGCCGGTGAAATAAAAATGAAAGTATCCGTGTAAGGATTGAATCGCTCTCATTCATCCTTCCCCGCATTCCACGCTTGCGCCCCGAAGAATCGGTCTTCCGGCCAAAAATGCGGCATCGCACCGATTCGTGCGATCGGCGTCGCATTACAATACGAAAAATTACGCATAAAAATCAGCGATCTATCCGGGCGTCGTGAAAAGCTCCTCTGCTGCGATGCAAAAAATAATCATTCGCCTTATGCTGGTTAACCCGATTGCGCTTGAGCGGCGTCAAACTTTGCCCTGATTCCGCTTTACATTTTGCCAACATTGGCGGTCCGCGAAATCTATCTGTCGATTTGATTTCGTTTCCTTCGTCACGCCTGTTTCCGATGCAGCGCGCGACCCTCTCAAGGCCTGTTGACATGCATGATTTCCCCTTTCTGAGCCTGGCGATCTGGGTTCCGATCCTGTTCGGCGCGTGCCTGCTGCGCGCCGGTTCCGACCGTCATCCGCATCGCACGAGGCTGATCGCGCTGGTCGGCGCACTCGCGGGGCTGGCCGCCGTCGTGCCGCTCGTCACCGGTTTCGATTCGCACTCGGCCGCGATGCAGTTCGCCGAAACCCGCAACTGGCTGGCGGCTTTCAACGCCGGCTGGCGTGTCGGGATCGACGGCGCGTCGCTGTGGCTCGTCGTGCTGACCGCCTTCACGACGCTCGTCGTCGTGATCGCGTCGTGGGAAGCGGTGACGGTGCGGGTCGCGCAGTACTACGCGTCGTTCCTGATCCTGTCGGGGCTGATGGTCGGCGTGTTCGTCGCGCAGGACGGGCTGCTGTTCTTCATCTTCTTCGAGGCGACGCTGATTCCGCTGTACCTGCTGATCGGCACGTGGGGCAGGGAGCATCGCGTCTACGCGGCCGTGAAGTTCTTCTTCATCTCGTTCGCGGGTTCGCTGCTGCTGTTGATGGCGATGCTGTACCTGTACGCGAAGTCGCATACGTTCGACATGAACGCATGGCGCACGCTGCAGCTCGGCTTCGCGCCGCAGCTGCTGGTGTTCCTCGGTTTCTTCGCCGCGTTCGCGGTCAAGGTGCCGATGTGGCCGGTTCATACGTGGCTGCGCGACGTCTACACCGACGGCCCGACGGGTGCCGCGCTGATGCTCGCGATGCTCAAGCTCGGCGGCTACGGCTTCCTGCGCTTCGCGCTGCCGATCACGCCGGACGCGAGCCACTTCTTCGCGCCGGCCGTGATCGCGCTGTCGCTGTTCGCGATCGTCTACGCGAGCCTGATCGCGCTCGCCCAGACCGATCTCGGCAAGCTGCTCGCGTATTCGACGGTTGCGCACATGGGGATCGTCACGCTCGGGCTGTTCCTGTTCAACCAGATCGGCGTCGAAGGCGCGATCGTGCAGCTCGTGTCGTACGGCTTCGTCGCGGGTGCGATGCTGCTGTGCGTGAGCGTGCTGGTCGATCGCACGAAGCAGCGCGAGATCGCCGCGTACGGCGGCGTGGCGGGCGTGATGCCGCGCTTCGCGACGTTCGCGCTGCTGTTCGCGATGGCCAACGTCGGCCTGCCGGGCACGTCGGGCTTCGTCGGCGAGTTCATGGTCATCATGGGCGCGATCCGCGTCAACTTCTGGATCGGCGCGATCGCGGCGCTCACGCTGATCCTCAGCGCGTCGTACACGCTGTGGATGGTCAAGCGCGTCGTGTTCGGCAAGATCGCGGGTCCGCGTATCGCGAAGCTCGCCGACCTGAGCCGTCGCGAGATCGTGATGTTCGCGTCGCTCGCGCTGATCGTGTTGATGGTGGGCGTCGATCCGAAGCCGTTCACCGACGCGATCGATCCGACCGTCGCACGGCTGATCGAGGAAGCGAGCCGTTCGAAGCTGCCGGCCGGGGACGGCGGCGCACCGGCGCAGCCGGCGTACATGGCCGCGGCGCACGGCTGAGCGCGTGACGCCGCGCACGAGGTCCGCATCGCGTGCCGATGCGGACATCGTTGCGCGCGCATTCATCGGGGCAGGGCGGACACGAGCCCGCGGTTTTTCGCCGATTTCGGCCGTCTCAAGGCCCTCGGCGTGAGACCCGAGGCCCGCGGCCGCCTCCCGGCTGCGTGAAATTGCCCCGCGACAATCTGTCTCACTGCGGATTCTGCAATGATGATTTGTCGCACCCACCGGTTTTTCGCCGCGCCCGCGCGACGTATGATTCGGCCACTTTCGTGGATCGAATGCGCATCGGGCAAACGCAACGGATTCAATGACCCTCGGGCTGTGTGATGAAAAGAAGAGCTTCAAAAGGCTGGACGGCGCTGATATCGATCGGCGCGGCGCTGAGCCTGTCAGGCTGTAATTTAGATGTACTAAATCCGAAAGGAAGCGTCGGGGCCGCCGAAAAGGCGCTGATCGCGACCTCGACATGGGCGATGCTGATCGTCGTCGTGCCGGTGATCCTGCTCACGCTGTGGTTCGCGTGGCGTTACCGCGCATCGAACCGCAACGCCGCCTATGCGCCGAACTGGTCGCACTCGACCGCGATCGAGGTCGTGATCTGGACGGTGCCGACGCTGATCATCCTGTTCCTCGGCGTGCTCACGTGGAAAACCACGCACGAGCTCGATCCGTACAAGCCGCTCGAGTCGTCGGTGAAGCCGATCGACGTCGAGGTCGTCGCGCTCGACTGGAAGTGGCTGTTCATCTATCCGGAACTCGGCATCGCGTCGGTGAACCAGCTCGCGATTCCGGTCGGCACGCCGGTGAATTTCCGCATCACGTCCGACTCGGTGATGAACTCGTTCTTCATTCCGCAGCTCGGCGGCCAGGTCTATGCGATGGCCGGCATGCAGACGCGCCTGCACCTGATCGCCGATGAAGCCGGCGACTACGCGGGCACGTCCGCCAACTTCAGCGGCCGCGGCTTCTCCGACATGAAGTTCCGCACGCTCGCCGAGCCGCGCGAACAGTTCGACGCATGGGTGCAGAAGGTCAAGGCCTCGCCCGACCGGCTCGATGCGACCGTGTACGGCACCGTCGCGCAGCCGAGCGAGAAGGCGCCCGTGCGCTACTTCTCGTCGGTCGATCCGCGGCTCTTCCACAACATCATCGCGAAATACAACGATGGCCACGTCCTCGATCTGAAGGACGCCGCCTGCGGCACGAAGGGGTAACGCATGTTGGGCAAACTCACACTAGCGGCGATCCCGTTCGATCAGCCCATCATCATGGTGGCCGGCGCCTTCATGGGGCTGGTCGTGCTGGGCATTCTCGCCGCACTGACGATCACCGGCCGCTGGAAGTGGCTGTGGACGGAATGGCTGACGACGGTCGACCACAAGAAACTCGGCGTGATGTACATCATCGTCGCGCTGATCATGCTGCTGCGCGGCTTCGCCGACGCGATCATGATGCGCATGCAGCTTGCGCTCGCGTACAACGCGCCCGGCTACCTGCCGCCGCACCACTATGACCAGATCTTCACGGCACACGGCGTGATCATGATCTTCTTCATGGCGATGGTGTTCATGGTCGGCCTGATGAACCTCGTCGTGCCGCTGCAGATCGGCGCGCGCGACGTCGCGTTCCCGTTCATCAACTCGCTCTCGTTCTGGATGACGGCGGTCAGCGCGATCCTGATCAACATCTCGCTCGTGATCGGCGAGTTCGCGCAGACCGGCTGGCTCGCGTATCCGCCGCTGTCGGAGCTGCAGTTCAGCCCGGGGGTAGGGGTCGACTATTACCTGTGGGCGCTGCAGATTTCGGGTGTCGGCACGCTGCTGACCGGCGTGAACTTCTTCGTGACGATCATCAAGATGCGCGCGCCGGGCATGACGCTGATGAAGATGCCGGTGTTCACGTGGACGGCCCTCTGCACGAACGTGCTGATCATGGCGTCGTTCCCGATCCTGACCGCGACGCTCGCGCTGCTCGGCCTCGACCGCTACCTCGGCATGCACTTCTTCACGAACGAAGCCGGCGGCAACGCGATGCTGTACCTGAACCTGATCTGGGCGTGGGGCCATCCGGAGGTGTACATCCTGATCCTGCCGGCGTTCGGCATCTTCTCGGAAGTCATCGCGACGTTCTCGAAGAAGCCGCTGTTCGGCTACAAGACGATGGTGTATGCGACCTGCGCGATCATGGTGCTGTCGTTCCTCGTGTGGCTGCATCACTTCTTCACGATGGGCTCCGGTGCGAACGTGAACGCGTTCTTCGGCATCATGACGATGATCATCGCGATCCCGACCGGCGTGAAGGTGTTCAACTGGCTGTTTACGATGTACCGCGGCCGGATCGAATTCACGACGCCGGTGCTGTGGACGATCGGCTTCATGGTCACGTTCACGCTCGGCGGCATGACCGGCGTGATGATGGCGATCCCGGGCGCGGACTTCGTGCTGCACAACAGCCTGTTCCTGATCGCGCACTTCCACAACGTGATCATCGGCGGCGTGCTGTTCGGCTATCTCGCGGGCTTCAACTACTGGTTCCCGAAGGCGTTCGGCTTCAAGCTGAACGAGAAGCTCGGCAAGGCTGCGTTCTGGTTCTGGCAGGTCGGCTTCTACGTCGCGTTCGTGCCGCTGTACGTGCTCGGCTTCATGGGCATGACGCGGCGCCTGAACCACTACGACAATCCGGCGTGGCATCCGTGGCTGCTGGTCGCCGCGTTCGGCGCCGTGCTGATCGCGATCGGCATCGCGTGCCAGCTGCTGCAACTGGTGGTCAGCATCCGCAACCGCAACCTGCCGGCATATCGCGACACCACGGGCGACCCGTGGGGCGGCCGCACGCTGGAATGGGCGACCTCGTCGCCGCCGGCCGAGTACAACTTCGCGGTGATCCCGCAAGTGCGCACGCTCGACGCGTACGCCGACATGAAGGCACGCGGCGACGGCCGGCCGAACCCGGCGGCGATCCGCGACATCCACATGCCGTCGAATACGTGCGCGGGTCTCGTGGTCGCGGTCTTCAGCCTGGTGCTCGGCTTCGCGCTGGTGTGGCACATCTGGTGGATGGCGATCGGCGGCCTGGTCGGCATCGTCGCGACGCTCGTGGTCTACAGCTCGCGTGACAACGACGGCTACTACATCCCGGCGTCGAAGGTGCGCAGGATCGAAGAGAAGCAACCGGCGGCGCGCGTGGCCACGCGTGTCGACGACGTGGAACTGGAGGCCAACTGATGTTGCAGAAAACCCTGAGCGCAACCCTGCTCGAGCACGACGACCATCCGCCGTCGCACTCGGTGTTCGGCTTCTGGCTGTACCTGATGACCGACTGCGTGATCTTCGCGGCGCTGTTCGCGACGTTCGCGGTGCTCGGCAACCAGTACGCGGGCGGTCCGACCGCGAAGGACCTGTTCGACATTCCGGGCGTCGCGGTGGAAACCGCCGCGCTGCTGCTGTCGAGCATCACCTACGGCTTCGCGATGCTGGCCGCGTACAAGCAGCGGCGCGGCGCGCTGCTCGCGTGGCTCGCGGTGACATTCGTGCTCGGCGCGGCGTTCCTCGCGATGGAGCTGCGCGAGTTCTCGCACCTGATCGCGGAAGGCGCGGGCCCGCAGCGCAGCGCGTTCCTGTCGGCGTTCTTCACGCTGGTCGGCACGCACGGGCTGCACGTGACGGCCGGCCTCGTGTGGATGATCGTGCTCGCCGGGCAGATCGTGCTGCGCGGCGGCGACCTGACCGATCGCGACCTGCGGCGTCTGACGTGCCTGAGCCTCTTCTGGCACTTCCTCGACATCGTGTGGATCTGCGTGTTTTCCTTTGTCTATCTCGCGAGCGTGATCTAAATGGCCCATTCGCATTCGTCGCAACTCGAAGAAGGGCACGGCAGCGTCGGCGGCTATGTCGCCGGTTTCATCCTGTCGGTGCTGCTCACGGCCGCGTCGTTCGGCCTCGTGATGGGCGGCGTGCTGTCGCCGCACGCATCGCTGATCGCGCTCGCCGTGCTCGCATTCGTGCAGATCGTCGTGCACCTCGTGTACTTCCTGCACATGAACGGTTCGTCCGGCCAACGCTGGAACGTGATGGCGTTCAGCTACACCGTGCTGACGGCGGCGATCCTGATCGTCGGCACGCTGTGGGTGATGCACAACGTCAGCATGAACATGATGTCGCGCTGAGCCCAGAGCGGCTGAGCGGCATCGCGGCGCAGCGGACGATCTCCATGCGCATTCATGCATCAAAGGCGGCACGCGAGTGCCGCCTTTGTCATTGTGGCCGCGCGGTGTGCGTGGCGTCGCTCGGCGCGGACGCGGGCCAGGATGAAAGATGTTTCAGGAAACGGCGGAACGGACATCGCGGCAGCGCGTCAATTGTTACAAGACGTTAGCGGACGCTTCCACGTGCGATGCAGCGCATCAGTTCTTACAAACTTGAAATATGCGGAGACTGTGCGTGCCGTTATAGTCGAATCACACACGAAACAACTCGAAGAGGAATCCATGAAGACTTTGCGTATTGCCTCGCTCTTGACCGGTATGACGGCCTTGCTCGTGTCGGGCGCAGCAATGGCGGGAGTCAATGTCGGGATCAACGTCGGCGTGCCGGCCCCGGTCTACGTCGCCCCCGCGCCCGTGTATGCGCCGCCGCCTCCGCCGGTCGTCTACCAGCCGGCGCCCGTGTATGCGCCGGCGCCCGTCTACGCGCCGGCCCCGGCGATCGTGATCGGCTGGCACGGCGATCGCTACTGGGACGGCCGCCGCTACTGGGGCCGCGACGAGTGGTATCGCCATCATGGCCGCGGCTGGCACGGCGATCGCGGTCACTGGGACAACGGCCGTCACAACGGCTGGCGCTGATCGATCTGCGGCGCACGCGCGATGCGTGCGCGCCCTCGAAGGAAAACCGCCCGTGTGAACTGAACACCGGGCGGTTTTTCTTTGCCTGTGCGAGTCGCACGCGGCAGCCGCAACGTGCCGGTGCCATGCGCGAAAACCCGCAAGTTGGCTCGACGTCGAATTGAATGGGTAGAATCGACCCACGTTCCATCCCTCAATCGACCGACAGGGCCTCTATGACGAAGGGTTCGCCCCGGACCGCCGCCACCCGCATCCGCTTCAGCGCCGCGCATGCGGTACGGGCCGCCGGCCGCACGGCGGCAGCATGGGCACTACAGGCGGTACTGGCTGCAACCGCCGCGCACGCGGCCTATGCGATCGCGCAGTACGGCGAGCCGAAATATCCGCCGGGCTTCAGGCATTTCGACTACGTGAACCCCGACGCGCCGAAGGGCGGCACGCTCGTGCTCGCGAACCCGAGCCGGCTCACGTCGTTCGACAAGTTCAATCCGTTCACGATGCGCGGCAACCCCGCACCGGGCATCGACCTGCTGTTCGAGAGCCTCGCGACCGGCAGCATGGACGAACCGGCATCCGCCTACGGGCTGCTCGCCGACGACATCGCGATCGCGCCGGACCGCCGCTCGGTCACGTTTCACCTGAACCCGCGCGCGCGCTTTTCGAACGGCGATCCGGTCACGGCCGACGACGTCAGGTTTTCGTTCGACACGCTGAAGAGCAAGCAGGCCGCACCGCAGTTCGGCGCGTATTTCGCCGAGATCGCGAAGGCGGTGGTGGTCGATCCCGCGACCGTGCGTTTCGAGTTCCGCAGCACGAACCGCGAACTGCCGCTGATCGCCGGCGGCGTGCCGGTGTTCTCGCGCAAGTGGGGGCTGCGCGCGGACGGTTCGCGGATTCCGTTCGACCAGCTCGCGTTCGAGCAGCCGATCGGCAGCGGCCCGTACCTGATCGAGCGCTACGACAACGGCCGCACGATTACCTATCGGCGCAATCCCGCGTACTGGGGCGCCGACCTGCCGGTGCGGGTCGGGACCGACAACTTCGAGCGGATCGTCTACAAGCTCTATGGCGACGGCGTCGCGCGGCTCGAGGCGTTCAAGGCCGGCGAGTACGACGTGCTGGTCGAATACATCGCGCGCAACTGGACGCGGCGCGACGTCGGCAAGCGCTTCGACAGCGGCGAGCTCGTCAAGCGCGAGTTCCGCCAGCACAACGGCGCGGGCATGCAGGGCTTCTTCATGAACCTGCGCCGGCCGCTGTTTCGCGACGTGCGCGTGCGCCAGGCGCTCGATCTCGCGTTCGACTTCGAATGGCTGAACCGCCAGTTGTTCTATAGCGCATACACGCGCCTCGACAGCTATTTCGCCGATACCGACCTGCAGGCGACCGGTACGCCGGGCCCGGGCGAACTGAAGCTGCTGGAGCCGTTGCGCACGCAACTCGACCCGGCCGTGTTCGGCCCGATGGTCACGCAGCCGAACACGAACCCGCCGGGCTCGCTGCGCGCGAACCTGCTGAAGGCGCGCGCGCTGCTCGCGCAGGCCGGCTGGACCTACCGCGACGGCGCGTTGCGCAACGCGCAGGGCGAGCCGTTCACGTTCGAGATCCTCGACGATTCGGGCGCGGCGATGGAAGGCGTCGTGACCGCCTACCAGCGCAATCTCGCGAAGCTCGGCATCGACGCGCGTTTTCGCACGGCCGATTACGCGCTGCTGCAGAAGCGCCTCGACGCGTTCGACTACGACATGACGACGGTTCGCCTGCCGGGTGTGCAGGTACCGGGCGCCGAGCAGTTCTCGCGTTACGGCAGCAAGTTCGCGGACGAGCCGGGCTCCGACAACATCATCGGCCTGAAGTCGCCGGCCGTCGACGCGCTGCTGCATGCGCTCGGCGCCGCGCAGACGCGCGAGGACCTGCTCGACGCGACGCATGCGCTCGACCGCGTGCTGATGCACGGCTATTACGCCGTTCCGCAGTGGTACAGCACCACGCACCGGATCGCATACAAGCGCACGCTCGGCTATCCGCAAACGCTGCCGCTGTACTATTCGGCCGAGGGCTGGGTCGTATCGACCTGGTGGGCCAAGCCCGATCACTGAAGCCTGCCGGCCCTTCGTTCAACCCAGCCTATCGATCGCGAGTCGACGCCCTATGTGGAGCTACATCCTCAAACGCCTGCTGCTGATGATCCCGACGCTCGTCGGCGTGCTCACGCTCACGTTCGCGGTGATCCAGTTCGTGCCGGGCGGCCCGGTCGAACAGGCCGTGCAGGAACTGCGCAAGGGCGCGACGGAGCAGGGCGCGGCGCCGTTCGGAATGCGCGCGCACACCGGCGTCGACGCACAGCAGCTCGCACAGCTCAAGGCGCTGTACGGCTTCGACAAGCCGCCGCTCGAGCGTTACTGGCTGATGCTGAAGCGTTTCGCGCGCTTCGATCTCGGCGACAGCTACTTCCGCCACCAGAGCGTGTGGTCGCTGGTCGTGCAGAAGCTGCCGGTGTCGATCAGCATCGGGCTGTGGACGTTCTTCGTCACCTACCTGATCTCCGTGCCGCTCGGCATCGCGAAGGCCGTGCGCAACGGCTCGCCGTTCGATGTCGCGACGAGCCTCGTCGTGCTGGTCGGCTATGCGATTCCGGGCTTCGTGCTCGGCGTGCTGCTGCTCGTGCTGTTCGGCGGCGGCTCGTTCTGGCAGCTGTTCCCGCTGCGCGGGCTCACGTCGGACAACTTTTCCCAGCTGTCGCTCGCCGGCAAGGTGCTCGATTATCTGTGGCACATCGCGCTGCCGATCACGGCGTCGGTCGTCGGCAGCTTCGCGGTCATCACGATGCTCACGAAGAACGCGTTCCTCGACGAAATCCGCAAGCAATACGTGCTGACCGCGCGCGCGAAAGGGCTCGCCGAGCGCACCGTGCTGTGGAAGCACGTGTTCCGCAACGCGATGCTGCCGCTGATCGTCGGGTTTCCGGCCGCGTTCATCGGCGCGTTCTTCACGGGCAGCCTGCTGATCGAGACGCTGTTCTCGCTCGACGGCCTCGGGCTCTTGTCGTACGAGTCGGTCGTGCGGCGCGACTATCCGGTCGTGCTCGGCACGCTGTACCTGTTCACGCTGATCGGGCTCGCGACCAAGCTGATCTCGGACCTCTGCTATGTGTGGGTCGACCCGCGCATTCAATTCGACAACCTGGAGCGCTGACATGAAACCGTCCGCCAGCACGCCGCTCGCCGGCGCGCCCGTCCGCCTGCCCGCGCTCGCCGGGCGAGGTGCGCGATGAACCGGGCCGTCGTGTCGTCCCGCATCGACGCGGCCCGTGCGCGCGTGTCGCCGTCGCCCGCGCGCCGCGTCTGGCAGCGCTTTCGCCAGCAGCGCCTCGGCTACTGGAGCTTCGTGATCTTCGTCGTCGCGTTCGCCGCGAGCCTCGCGGCGCCGCTGTGGTCGAACGACAAGCCGCTCGTCGTGCGCTACGACGGCCAGACCTATTTCCCGATGTTCCATGCGTATCCGGAGACGACCTTCGGCGGCGACTTCCCGACGCCGGCCGACTATCTCGATCCGTACGTCCGCAAGCGGCTCGAGGCGCCGGGCAACTTCGTCGTGTATCCGCCGAACCGCTATTACTACGACACGCTGAACTATTTCTCGAGCGTGCCGAACCCGGCGCCGCCGTCGCGTGCGAACTGGCTCGGCACCGACGCGCAGGGGCGCGACCTGCTCGCGCGGCTCGTGTACGGGTTCCGCGTGTCGGTCGAGTTCGGGCTGGTCCTGACCGCGATCGGCACGCTGCTCGGGATCGCCGCGGGCGCCGTGCAGGGCTTCTTCGGCGGGCGCATCGACATCGTCGGGCAGCGGCTGATCGAGATCTGGAGTTCGCTGCCCGAGCTGTACCTGCTGATCATCTTCGCGTCGATCTTCGAGCCGAGCTTCCTGCTGCTGATCGTGCTGCTGTCGCTGTTCGGCTGGATCGGCCTGGCCGACTACGTGCGTGCCGAATTCCTGCGCAACCGCACGCAGGACTACGTGCGCGCGGCCCGCGCGATGGGGCTCACGAACTGGCAGATCATCTGGCGCCACGTGCTGCCGAACAGCATGACGCCCGTGATCACGTTCCTGCCGTTCCGGATGAGCGGCGCGATCCTCGCGCTCACGAGCCTCGACTTCCTCGGGCTCGGCGTGCCGCCGCCGACGCCGAGCCTCGGCGAGCTGCTCGCGCAGGGCAAGGGCAACCTCGACGCATGGTGGATCTCGCTGTCGACGTTCGGCGTGCTGGTCGCGACGCTGCTGCTGCTGACCTTCATGGGCGACGCGCTGCGCAACGCGCTCGACACGCGGATCGCCGACTCGGTGCGCGCGGCAGGAGGCCAGCGATGAGCAGCACGGTCGTATCGAACGCGGGCGAGCCGCTGCTGTCGCTCGAACATCTGCAGGTGCGCTTCGGCGACACGGTGGCCGTCGACGACGTGACGCTCGCGATCGGCCGCGGCGAGCGCGTCGCGCTCGTCGGGGAGTCGGGATCGGGCAAGAGCGTGACCGCGCTGTCGATCCTGCGGCTGCTGCGCGACGCCGACGTGAGCGGCACGATCCGCTTCGCCGGGCATGACCTCGCCGGCAAGAGCGAACGCGAGATGCGCGGGCTGCGCGGCTCGGACATCGCGATGATCTTCCAGGAGCCGATGACGGCGCTCAACCCGCTGTACACGATCGGCACGCAGATCGGCGAGACGATCGTGCTGCACGACGGCGTGACGGCGGTGGAGGCGCGCAAGCGCGCGATCGCGCTGCTTGCGCGTACCGGCATCGCGGAGCCGGAGCGGCGCGTCGACAGTTACCCGCACCAGTTGTCGGGCGGCCAGCGGCAGCGCGCGATGATCGCGATGGCGCTCGCCTGCCGGCCGCGCCTCCTGCTCGCGGACGAACCGACCACGGCGCTCGACGTGACGATCCGCGCGCAGATCGTCGACCTGCTGCTCGAGCTGCAGCGCGAGGAGGCGGAAAAGCGCGGGATGGCGATCCTGCTGATCACGCACGACCTGAACCTCGTACGGCACTTCGCCGAGCGGGTCGCGGTGATGGAGCGCGGCAAGCTGGTCGAAAGCGGGCCGGTCGAGCGGATCTTCGCGGAGCCGGAGCATCCGTATACGCAGCGGCTGCTGAACAGCCGGCCGCAGCGCGCGGTCGCGCCGGTGATGCCGATTGCGCCCGTCGTGCTCGATGCGCGCCACGTCAGCGTGCAGTTCGCGCGCAAGCGGCCGGGCTTCGCAGGCTGGTTCGGCACGACGCCCGTGACGGCGGTCGCGGACGTGTCCGTGTCGGTGCGGCAGGGCGAGACGCTCGGGATCGTCGGCGAATCCGGCTCCGGGAAGTCGACCCTCGCGATGGCGCTGCTCGGGCTGCAAAGGACGGCCCACGGCGAGATCGAATTCCAGGGGCGTGCGCTCTCGACCTATCGCGGCCGCGAACAGACCGCGCTGCGCTCGAACATGCAGGTCGTCTTTCAGGATCCCTTCAGTTCACTGTCGCCGCGTCACACGATCGAGCGGATCGTCGGCGAGGGGCTCGAACTGCATCGCCCGGAACTCACGCCGGACGCGCGGCGCGCGAAGTCGCTGGCCGTGCTGCGCGAAGTCGGCCTCGACCGCACGGTGCTGCATCGCTATCCGCACGAATTCTCGGGCGGGCAGCGCCAGCGGATCGCGATCGCGCGTGCGCTCGTGCTGGAGCCGCGCATCCTGATCCTCGACGAACCGACGTCCGCGCTCGACGTGTCGATCCAGCAGCAGGTGCTGAAGCTGCTCGCGAATCTGCAACAGAAATACAACCTCGGCTATGTATTCATCAGCCACGACCTGGAGGTGATCGGCGCGATGGCGCACCGGGTCGCGGTGATGCAGGACGGGGCGATCGTCGAGTCCGGCGACGTGGCCGATATCTTCACGAAACCGTCACATCCTTACACACAAAAGCTGTTGAAAGCGGTCTGGAAAGCGTGATAGGCGTCCAATGGTCTGACTATCTCGATTGTATTTTTTAATTTGTTTTGACAAACGATTACGCGCTGGCTAGTATCGACCGAAATTTTCCGCCAATCAGCTGATTTTTAAGCACATTCCATCGACCAATGCAGCATCGATCCCTGACCCAGGCATGCGCGCGCACCCTCGCCGGGCTGTTCATCGGCGCCCTGTTCGCAGCAGCTCCCGGCGCGTTCGCCGACGAAGTCAGCAGTTTTAACCAGAATGTCACGAATTCGACTCAAATCGGGTCGAGCTCCTCCCCCCAGCAGACCAATGCCCAGTCGTCGAGCGGCGGCGCGAAGTCGTTTCTTGCCGGCATGGCGGGCAAGGCAGGCGACGTCGTCGTCGGTGCGCTGAACATGATCGGCGTGCGTTACCGCTGGGGCGGCAACTCGCCGGATTCCGGCCTCGACTGCAGCGGGTTCGTGCGCTACGTGTTCCAGGACACGCTCGGCATGTCGCTGCCGCGTCGCGCCGAAGAGATGAGCCGCGTCGGCGAGAAGGTCAGCATGAGCAACCTGAAGCCGGGCGACCTCGTGTTCTTCAACACGATGCGCCGTACGTTCTCGCACGTCGGCATCTATATCGGCGACAACAAGTTCGTGCATTCGCCGTCGACGGGCAGCACGATTCGCGTCGACGATCTCGATAGCGGCTACTGGGAAAAGCGTTTCACCGGTGCGCGCCGGCTCGAGTCGGAGTTCCCGATGAAGGCCGACGACCTGCGCCAGCGCGTGCGTGCCACGATCGGCGACGACGCGGCGAACGGCAGCAACTGACCGACGCTCGCCGGCGAACCGCCGGATCCAAAAAACCCTGTCACTGGAAGGCGGCAGGGTTTTTTGTTTTGGGGCGTGCGCAAGCGGCTGGTGGCGGTGCCATCGTCGGTGGCGCGCTCGCTGTCGTGCGCCGCGCGCCGCGATGCGCTGCTTATGCCGCCGCGACGCCGCGGGCCGCCGCGAGCTTGCGCTGCAGCTCGGGCATGACGCGCGCGACGGCTTCCTCGCCCGCGAGGATCGCCGCGTTGCGCTGGTTGAAGTCGCTGCCGCCCATCGCTGCGAGGTTCGGGCGGATCACGACATCCGCGTATTTGTCGAGCTCGTAGGTCTTGATCGTCTGGCCCATGATCGTGAAGGTCTGCAGCAGCATCTCGATCGGGTTGTTGGTCGCCGCGCCGTCCGGCCGCGACGAGATGTCGACCGCGATCACGAAGCTCGCGCCCATCTTGCGCGCGAACGACGCGGGCACCGGGCTCACGAGGCCGCCGTCGACATATTCGCGGTTGCCGATCTTCACGGGCTCGAACACCGACGGCACGCTGCACGACGCGCGCACCGCGAGCCCCGTATTGCCCTGCTGGAACAGGATCGGCTGGCCGTTCTGCAGGTCCGTCGCGACGATGCCGAGCGGCTTCGCCATCTTTTCGATCGGCCGGTTGTTGAGCGTCTTGTTCAGGAAGTTCTGCAGCGCCACGCCCTGCAGCAGCCCGCGCGAGCGGAACGGCAGCGCCCAGTCGCTGATCGCCGCCTGATCCATGTCGAGTGCGATCTTGTTGATCTGCAGCCCGCTCATCCCGGCGGCATAGAGCGCCCCGACCACCGAGCCCGCGCTCGTGCCCGCGACGATCTCGACCGGGATGCCGCGCGCCTCGAGCGCCTTCAGCACGCCGATGTGCGAAAAGCCGCGGGCGGCGCCGCCGCCGAGCGCGATGCCGATCTTCACGGGTTTCTCGCGCGACTGCGCGGGATTCGCGGCGTTGTCGGGGCGGGACTTGTCGCCGAACGACGTGCAGGCGGCGAGGCTGGCGGATGCGCAAGCGATCGTGAAGTGACGGCGCGACAGGCGAGGGGACGACATCGAATGGTTCTCCGGCGGCTTGGCGGCGGGCCGTGCGGCCCGCGGCGGCGATAGGTTCCGAGCGGCCGCGCGGCACAAACCGCGCGGCCGGCGCGGCGCCGGCTGGCGGCCGCGGCGCGCACATCATAAAGCAAGCGGCGCGCTTGGCGCGAAGGGCGGCGCGAGTATAATTCCGGCTTCTTTCCCGTTCCGGGCGCGGCCGGCCCCAGTGCTGTCCGGGCTGTCGCCGTCGATCCCGCGTCGAATCATTCATGCGCCCCAGGCGTTCGAGTTACCGTTTATGACCCGTCCTGTCCGTACCCGCTTCGCGCCGAGTCCCACCGGCTTCATCCACCTCGGCAACATCCGCTCCGCGCTCTATCCGTGGGCGTTCGCGCGCAAGATGAAAGGCACGTTCGTGCTGCGTATCGAGGATACCGACGTCGAGCGTTCGTCGCAGGAAGCCGTCGACGCGATCCTCGAGGGGATGCAGTGGCTCGGCCTGGATTTCGACGAAGGCCCGATCTACCAGATGCAGCGGATGGACCGCTACCGCGCGGTGCTCGCGCAGATGCTCGAGCAGGGCCTCGCGTACCCGTGCTACATGTCGGCCGAGGAGCTCGACGCGCTGCGCGAACGCCAGCGCGAGGCCGGCCTCAAGCCGCGCTACGACGGCACGTGGCGTCCGGAGCCGGGCAAGGTGCTGCCCGAGCCGCCGGCCGGCGTGAAGCCGGTGCTGCGGTTCCGCAACCCGCTGACCGGCACGGTCGTGTGGGACGACGCGGTGAAGGGCCGGGTCGAGATCTCGAACGAGGAGCTCGACGACCTCGTGATCGCGCGTCCGGACGGCACGCCGATCTACAACTTCTGCGTGGTCGTGGACGACATGGACATGAACATCACGCACGTGATCCGTGGCGACGACCACGTGAACAACACGCCGCGCCAGATCAACATCCTGCGCGCGCTCGGCGGCGAGCCGCCCGTCTACGCGCACCTGCCGACCGTGCTGAACGAGCAGGGCGAGAAGATGAGCAAGCGGCATGGCGCGATGAGCGTGATGGCGTACCGCGACGCCGGCTTCCTGCCGGAGGCCGTCGTCAACTACCTGGCGCGCCTCGGCTGGTCGCACGGCGACGCGGAGATCTTCTCGCGCGAGCAGTTCGTCGAATGGTTCGACCTCGAGCATCTCGGCAAGTCGCCCGCGCAGTACGACCACAGCAAGCTGAGCTGGCTGAACGCCCATTACATCAAGGAAGCGGACAACGCGCGCCTCGCCGCGCTGGCGAAGCCGTTCCTCGACGCGCTCGGGATCGAAGACGCGGCGATCGCGACGGGCCCCGCGCTCGACGCGGTGGTCGGCCTGATGAAGGATCGCGCGACGACGGTCAAGGAGATCGCCGAAGGCGCCGCGATGTTCTACCGCGTGCCGGCGCCGGATACCGACGCGCTCGCGCAGCACGTGACCGATGCGGTGCGCCCGGCACTGGCCGACCTCGTCGCCGCGCTGAAGGCGGCCGACTGGACGAAGGAAGCGGTGTCCGCCGCGCTGAAGGCGACGCTCGGCGCGCACAAGCTGAAGATGCCGCAGCTCGCGATGCCGGTGCGCCTGCTGGTGGCGGGCACGACGCATACGCCGTCGATCGACGCGGTGCTCGTGCTGTTCGGTCGTGACGTCGTGGTGTCGCGTATCGAGGCCGCGCTGGCCTGAGGTTGGAGCGGGTGCGAAGCCGCTCGCGCAGGGTGTCACGGCGGCTTCGCAAAAAAATTCGCTCGAATCGCAAAAAGGGTATTTACAAGTTCAAATTCGGTCCATATAATCTCATTTCTGTTCTGCAAGGGGGTATAGCTCAGCTGGGAGAGCGCTTGCATGGCATGCAAGAGGTCAGCGGTTCGATCCCGCTTACCTCCACCATCAGAGCAGAACGAATTGATTTGCGAAGCAGCGGTAGTAAGTAATAAATGCTTCACAAAATGATTTAAAGCAGTTAGAATTTCGGCCTTCGCTGTTGATGATGAGTGAATAGCGAAAGTCAGACAGATCTGAAAAGATCATGTCCCCTTCGTCTAGAGGCCTAGGACATCACCCTTTCACGGTGAGTACAGGGGTTCGAATCCCCTAGGGGACGCCAGATTCAGCGGCGTTTCGTAGAAGTGTCGCGAGGCTTGCAGGAACGTAACCGACGTCCTGCAGGTAACGGTGCAGAAAGTTGGAGCGGTAGTTCAGTCGGTTAGAATACCGGCCTGTCACGCCGGGGGTCGCGGGTTCGAGTCCCGTCCGCTCCGCCAGAACGAAGCCCGTTCAAGACGTTTTTGAGCGGGCTTTTGTATTAAAGATGTAAGCAGTACGTTGTCCCCTTCGTCTAGAGGCCTAGGACATCACCCTTTCACGGTGAGTACAGGGGTTCGAATCCCCTAGGGGACGCCAGATTCAGCGGCGTTTCGTAGAAGTGTCGCGAGGCTTGCAGGAACGTAACCGACGTCCTGCAGGTAACGGTGCAGAAAGTTGGAGCGGTAGTTCAGTCGGTTAGAATACCGGCCTGTCACGCCGGGGGTCGCGGGTTCGAGTCCCGTCCGCTCCGCCAGAAAATGAAAAAGCCCGCCTCGTGCGGGCTTTTTCATTTGCGTCGTTGATCGCGCCCGCTCGCGGGCGCGTGACTGCGGAGTGGAGGAAGCCGCCTGCGCGGCTTCCGGCGGGACGCGAAGGGCTGCGCGTGCACGCGCAGCCGCGGCCTGCAGGATGTAGGCGAGTCCCGTCCGCTCCGCCAGAAAATGAAAAAGCCCGCCTCGTGCGGGCTTTTTCATTTGCATCGCCGATCCGGCGCCACTACGAGAAATTCGCGATTGCATCCGCCCGCGACTGCGCTATCGTGGCGGAATGCGTTTTTGACCCCTGCGCGATGCTCGATCCGACCGACCTGCGATTGCTGTATCAGCTCCGGCCCGCGGAGCCTGGCGATTTTCCGTTTGCCGAGGCGCTGACGCACGGCAACATGGGCGGCTATTACAAGCGCCATGGGCTCGTCTGGCGCAGCGACCTGTTCTATGCGAGCTGGCGCGAATCCGAAAACTTCATCCTGGAAGCCGACGGCGAACGTATCGGCGTGCTGCGCGTGACCGAGGAGGGCGATTCGCTGCACATCCGCGACGTGCAGATCGCGGCCGGCCATCGCGGACAGGGCGCCGGCACCTACATGCTCGACATGTCGCATCGCTGGGCGCGCGCCCGCGGGCTGCACGAACTGCAGTTGCGTGTGTTCGTCGACAATCCGGCCGCGCGCCTCTACCTGCGTATGGGCTACCGCGTCACCGGGCCGAGGCTGGCCCAGCTCGGCTCGATTCGCCACATGGTGCGTCCGGTTTGAGCGCGTAACGGTTACCCACGCGGGGGCCACGCGGCGACGGTCAGCGGGCGGCGTCGATCGCGTCGTCGTCGGGGGCGTCGTCGATTGCGATGCCGTCTTCCGCGCCGCGATGCTCGTAGCCGCGCAGCATGAACGCGCGCGGGCTTTCGCCGAACGCGCGCCGGAACATCGCCGAAAACGCGCTCTGGCTCTGGTAGCCGAGTTCGCGGGCGATATGCGACAGCGGGCGCCCCTGGTTCAACAGCGGAATCGCGCGCGCGAGCAGCGCCTGCTGCCGCCACTGCGAAAAACTCACGCCCAGTTCCTGCCTGAACAGCCGCGAGATCGTGCGCGTGCTCGCACCCACCTCGCTCGCCCAGTGTTCGAGCGATTCCGCATGCGCCGGTTGCGCGAGCACCGCCTCGCACAGCATGCGCAGCCGCTTCTCGTCGGGCATCGGCACCGCGAGCGGCAGCGGTTCGGCGCGGCTCAGCTCGTCGAGCACGAGCCCGCACAGCAGCCGTTCGCGGGTGCCGCTCAGGTCGCGCGCGTCGAGCGCGACGATCAGTTCGCGCAGCAAGCCCGTCACCTCGACCACCCGGCATGCGTCGAGCCCGTCCGGCACGACCGACTCGTCGATGTACAGCGTGCGCAAGTACGCTTCCTCGACGATCACGACCTCGTGCGTGACGTGCGGCGGCACCCAGATCGCGCGGGAAGGCGGCACCATCCATGTCGTCCCGGTCGTCGCGACGCGCAGCACGCCGCGCGATGCATACGCGAGTTGCGCCCACGCGTGCGTGTGCAGCGGGATCCGGCGTCCGGCGTCGACCTGCCGTGCCCGGACACGCATCGGGTGGACGCGGGTCGGCGCGAACTCGGGCGGGATGTCGATGACGTCGTACGGGTTCGATGCGTCGGCTTGGGCTGGCGGGTTCATGGACGATTCGGTCGGCGCGGCGGCGATGCCGTCATTTTAGAAGGCGCCGCGCAGGCGCATGCGGCGGTTTTTCGGCCGATAATGCACGGTTCAAATGAACTTTGTATGGGGCAGCACGTGTGCCGGCCGGCGCAAGCCCTGGCCAGCGTGATGCGTCGCGCCGAAAAGAACCATCGTGCCGCCGGCGCGGTCTATCGATGCGGGCGCGTTTTCGCACAAGCAGCGCCCCAACGACGCCGGCGCCCGCGGCACGGCCGCGACGGCCCGGCACGGCAACACCTGAATCGAAGAGGAGGACCACGATGCGCCATGTATTCGTCTACGGCACGTTGAGAGCGGGAGAAGCCAACGACATCGGCCAGGCGGCCGCGCGGAACGGGATCGCCGCGCCGACGCTGCTCGGGGCGGCCGCACTGCCGGGCGAACTGTACGATTTCGGCACGTATCCGGGCATGGTGCCCGGGCCGGCCGGCCGGTCGCTCGTGTGGGGCGACGTCTACGAGATCGACGAGCGACTGGTGCCCGTGCTCGACGAGATCGAGCGCGTCTATCCGGGCGTCGACACGCTGTTCCGGCAGGAGCCGGTGACCGTCGAACTCGGCGGTCGTGCCTATGCGTGCGTCTACTATCCGGTCGCCGCGCATGCGGCAGCCGACCGTCCGCGCATCGTGTCGGGCGACTGGGTCCAGCACCGGCGCGAGCGGGAAGCCGCCGCCGCATCCGCATAGAGAACCCGCTGCCCAGCAAAGGAAAAGCGCCCCGCGGGGCGCTTTTTTCATGCCGCCGTGTTGCGCGACCGGCGGCGGGCAGGACCGGGCGACCCGGCCCGCGTCGTCAGATTTCCTCGTACAGCGGCAGCGTCAGGAATTCGGTGAAGCCTTCCGACGTCGACATCTGTTCGAAGATCGCCGCGGCACGCTCGTACGGTTGCGTGTTGCCGCCGACCGACCGCTTCACGTTGTCGAGCTCGGCCTTCGCGAATTCGCGCACGAGCTCGGCGGTGACCTTGCGGCCGTCGTCGAGCACGCCCTTCGGCGAGCGGATCCACTGCCACACCTGCGAGCGGGAGATCTCGGCGGTCGCCGCGTCTTCCATCAGGTTGTGGATCGGCACGCAGCCGTTGCCGTCGAGCCAGGCGCCGAGATAGTGGATGCCGACGTTGATGTTGTTGCGCAGGCCGGCTTCGGTGATCGGCGCTTCAGGCTGGAAGTCGAGCAGGTTCTTGCCTTCGATCTGCACGTCGTCGCGTTGCTTCGCGATCTGGTTCGGCTTGTCGCCGAGCACCTTGACGAATTCCTCCATCGCGATCGGCACGAGGCCCGGGTGCGCGACCCAGCCGCCGTCGTAGCCGTCGGTCGCGTCGCGCTGCTTGTCCGAGCGCACGCCGCCCATCGCCTTGTCGTTCGCTTCCGGATCGTTCTTGATCGGGATCAGCGCGCTCATTCCGCCGATCGCCGGCGCATTGCGCTTGTGACAGGTCTTCAGCAGCAGCAGCGCGTAGGCGCGCATGAACGGCACCGTCATCGTGATCTTCGAGCGATCGGCCAGGCAGAAGTCGCGGTCGTTCTTGAACTTCTTGATCGCCGAGAAGATGTAGTCCCAGCGGCCGGCGTTCAGGCCCGAGCTGTGTTCGCGCAGTTCGTACAGGATCTCGTCCATCTCGAACGCGGCGAGGATCGTCTCGATCAGCACCGTCGCGCGGATCGTGCCGCGCGGCACGCCGACTGCCTCCTGTGCCGCGACGAAGATGTCGTTCCACAGGCGCGCTTCGAGATGGCTTTCCATCTTCGGGAGGTAGAAGTACGGGCCCGAGCCGCGCGCGATCAGTTCCTTCGCGTTGTGGAACAGGAACAGCGCGAAATCGAAGATGCCGCCGGACACGCGCTGGCCGTCGACCGTCACGTGCTTCTCGTCGAGATGCCAGCCGCGCGGACGCACGATCAGCGTCGCGACCTTGTCGTTCAGCTGGTACGACTTGCCGTTCTGTTCGAGCGAGATCGTGCGGCGCACCGCGTCCTTCAGGTTGATCTGGCCGTCGATCTGGTTCGTCCAGCTCGGCGCGTTCGAATCCTCGAAGTCCGTCATGTACGAATCGGCGCCCGAGTTCAGCGCGTTGATGATCATCTTGCGCTCGACGGGGCCGGTGATCTCGACGCGGCGGCATTGCAGGTCGGCTGGCAGCGGCGCGACCTTCCAGTCGCCCTCGCGGATCGCCTTCGTGTCGGCCAGGAAATCGGGGCGCTCGCCGGCGTCGAGGCGCTTGGTGCGTTCGACGCGGGCCTGCAGCAGCGCCTGGCGGCGCGGCTCGAACGCGCGGTGCAGCGCCGCGACGAGCGCGAGTGCTTCAGGCGTCAGGATCGCTTCGTAACCCGGCTTGATTTCGCCGGTGATCGCCATGCCTTGCGGCAGCGTGATCGGGGTGCTCATGAGTCTCATCTCCTTGGTCGGTCAGTTGCGGTTTCGGTGAAGGGGGAAGGCGGCAGCGCAGCGAACGTCATGCGCCCGGGCCGGGGCGCGCGCGGTTCGCGGGTCTGCCGGACGGGGCCGGGGTGGCGAGGAATGCGAGCAGGTCGGCCATGCCGCTGCCGGTGCCGTCGGGCGGCGCGCCGAGTTCCTCGGCGGGCGCACCCGTGCGGTTGAGCCAGAACGTCGTGTAGCCGAACCAGGCGGCCCCCGCGACGTCCCAGGCGTTCGACGACACGAACACGATGTCGCGCGGGTTCGCGCCGAACGCGGCGGTGCCGAGCGCGTACGCGGCCGGGCTCGGCTTGTACGCGCGTACCGCGTCGGCCGACAGCACGCGATCGAACAGGCCGGTCATGCCGGCGCTCTTGATCGCGATGTCGAGCATCTCCGGGTTGCCGTTCGACAGGATCGCGAGCGGCGGGCGCGGGTCGAGCGCGCGCAGCTTGCGCAGCGCGGGCACCGTGTCGGGATAGGTGGACAGGCACGCGTATTCGTCCATCAGTCGCTTCTCGGCCGCGCTGTTCAGCGCGAGCCCGAGCCTGCGCGCGGCGAACCGCAACGCGTCGAGCGTGATGTCGCGGAACGGGCGATAGCGGGCGCCGGACGGATCGGCGAGCGTGCGCAACTGCGAGTATTCGATTTGCTTGCGTCGCCACAGCCGCGACAACCGGTCCCCGTGACCGGGAAACATCTGCTCTGCCGCGGCCACGACCGCATGCACGTCGAACAACGTGCCGAATGCATCGAAGAGGATTGCGTCGGGAGAGGAGAGTGTCGTTGTGGCCGACATAGCCTTGCGCTCCAGTTTCAGAGGTCGGAAACGATTTTATTCGTGCTTGTCAGTGCTAAAAAAGACGCTAAACATCACTTGATCTTTTACTTTCATATACCTAATCTTGACGGCTCAAGCTATTTGAAGGGCGGGAGCGCCGCCCTGCGAGTCATGGACCGGTTCAAACAGATCGAAACGTTCGCCGCGGTCGCGGCGAAGGGCAGCCTGTCGGCGGCCGCGCATGCGGAAGGCGTCGCGCCGGCGATCATCGGCCGCCGCCTCGACGCACTCGAGGAGCGGCTCGGCGTGAAGCTGCTGGTGCGGACTACGCGCAAGCTCACGCTGACCTTCGAGGGGTCGGCCTTCCTCGAGGATTGCCAGCGGATCATCAACGACATGCAGAACGCGGAGGCGAGCGTGTCCGCCGGCGGCGTGAAGGCGAGCGGCCACCTGCGCATTTCCGCGCCGGCCGGCTTCGGGCGGCGCCACGTCGCGCCGCTCGTGCCCGAATTCAGCGGCGCGCATCCGGACGTGTCGGTCACGCTCGACCTGTCCGACCGGATGGTCGACCTCGTCAACGAAGGGTTCGATTGCGCGGTGCGGCTCGGCGAGCTGCCCGATTCGTCGCTGGTGTCGCTGAAGCTCGGCGAGAACCGGCGCGTGTGCGTCGCGTCCCCCGCGTATCTCGCGCGGCGCGGCACGCCGGCCACGCTTGCGGAACTCGCGCGCCACAACTGCCTCGCGCTTGCCGCGAATGCGAACCAGCAGCGCGGCTGGGCGTTCCAGGAGGGCGACAAGGTGGTGTCGATCCGCGTGAACGGCACGATGGAATGCTCGGACGGCGCGGTGCTGCACGAATGGTGCCTCGCCGGCTACGGCCTGGCATGGCGATCGTGGTGGGAGGTCGGCGACGACATCGCGGCCGGCCGCCTCGTCACCGTGCTCGACGCGTTCGCGGCGCCACCGATCGGCATCCACGCGGTGTTTCCGCAGCGCCGTCACCTGCCGCTGCGCGTGCGGCTGTTTCTCGATTACCTGAAACATACGTACGAACGGCCGGGGTATTGGGGCGAGTAGGGCGGGGGCGAGCAGGGCGCACCGGCCCGCGCGTTTCCGATATGAGGGCGAACCCGCTGCCGGCGCCGGTCGCCCGGTTTCGCGCACTACAATCGAAACTGGCATGCGCGACGCGCCGGAGCCGGCCCGCATGGGTTCGCGGTGCGCGCGGTGCGTCTGACGCAGGAGGGCGCGATGTTCCGGCACATCCTCGTTCCAACCGACGGTTCCGAACTGTCGCAGAAGGCGATCGACGGCGCGATCGACCTGGCGCGCGCGGTCGGCGCGCGGGTCACGGCCTATGCGTGCCTGCCGCAGTATCCGTACTCGCCGTTTTCCGAAGTGATCATCGAGCCGCCCGCCGATTTCCGGGCGCGCAGCGAGCGCGAGGCGCGCGCGCACCTGGACGACGTGCAGGCAGCCGCGAAGGCGGCCGGCGTCGATTGCGACAGCTGGACGAGCGTGCATCCGTCGCCGTACCTCGGCATCATCGAGGCGGCCGAACGTGGCGGCTGCGACGTGATCTTCATGGCGTCCCACGGACGCCGCGGGCTCGGCAGCCTGCTGATCGGCAGCGAAACGCAGCGCGTGCTGACCCATACGAAAATTCCGGTGATCGTCTATCGGTAGACGCGGCGCCCGTCGTTCGTAGCCGCCCGGGCGACAGCACGGCGGCGCCGCTGAAAAAAGGGCGCGCCGGACGAAGCCGGCGCGCGTCGTTGCTGGCGGCCACTGGCCGCGCGCGACCGGTCGCGCGACGTCGATCGCGCGCCAGCCGTCTCCTCCCTGATTGTTGTCCGGTGCCGCCGATGCCGCGCCGTCGCGTGACGGGCCGGCATCGGCGTGACGCTTGCGCGCGTTACGCGACCTTCTTGCCGTCGAAGAACTGTTCGTCTTCGGTCGAGCCGTGCAGCGCGGTCGTCGAGGCTTCCCGCTCGACCGTCTGCGTGACCGCGTCGAAGTAGCCGGTGCCGACTTCGCGCTGGTGCTTGACGGCCGTGAAGCCCTTGTCGGCCGCCGCGAACTCGGCCTGCTGCAGTTCGACGAACGCGCTCATCTGCGTGCGGGCATAGCCGTGCGCGAGGTTGAACATCGAGTAGTTCAGCGCATGGAAGCCGGCCAGCGTGATGAACTGGAACTTGTAGCCCATCGCGCCGAGTTCCTTCTGGAACTTCGCGATCGTCGCGTCGTCGAGGTTCTTCTTCCAGTTGAACGACGGCGAGCAGTTGTATGACAGCATCTTGCCGGGGAACTGCTTGTGGATCGCTTCCGCGAATTTCTTCGCGTACTCGAGATCCGGCTTGCCCGTCTCGCACCAGACGAGGTCGGCGTACGGCGCATACGCGAGGCCGCGCGAGATCGCCTGCCCGATGCCCGGCTTCGTGCGGAAGAAGCCTTCGACCGTGCGCTCGCCCGTCAGGAACGGCTTGTCGTTGTCGTCGATGTCGGACGTGATCAGGTCGGCCGCTTCCGCGTCGGTCCGCGCGACCAGCACGGTCGGCGTGCCCATTACGTCGGCCGCGAGACGCGCCGCCGACAGCTTCGCGACCGCTTCGCGGGTCGGCACCAGCACCTTGCCGCCCATGTGGCCGCACTTCTTTACCGACGCGAGCTGATCCTCGAAGTGCACGCCCGAGGCGCCGGCCTCGATCATCGCTTTCATCAGTTCGAACGCGTTCAGCACGCCGCCGAAGCCGGCTTCCGCGTCCGCGACGATCGGCGCGAAGAAATCGACGTAGCCTTCGTCGCCCGGATTCTTGCCTTCCGACCACTGGATCTGGTCGGCGCGCGTCAGCGTGTTGTTGATGCGCTTGACGACGAGCGGCACCGAGTTCGCCGGGTACAGCGACTGGTCCGGGTACATTTCGCCCGCGACGTTCGCGTCGCCGGCCACTTGCCAGCCCGACAGGTAGATCGCCTTCAGGCCGGCCTTCACCTGCTGCATCGCCTGGTTGCCGGTCAGCGCACCGAGTGCGTTGACGAACGGCTCTTCGTTGATGAGGTGCCACAGCTTTTCCGCGCCGCGCTTGGCCAGCGTGTGCTCGACGGCGATCGAGCCGCGCAGGCGCACCACGTCCTCAGCCGTGTAGCTGCGCTTGATGCCCTTCCAGCGCGGATCGGTTTCCCATTGCTTTTGCAGTTCCTGTGCCTGTTGCTGTCGCGACATGATGAGCTCCTTGATGCGGTGTGTTGCCAGATCGGTCGAATCGGACGGTGCTGATGCTGTTCTCGAAGCGGGGCGCGGTGCGTGCCGCTTCGAGAAGTCTTGTATAAGAGTCTAGGCAAACCGATCCGAGTGAAACAGGGGCTATACCAGGAAGTTTGAAACTTTTTAATCGTTTTTAATCAACAACTTGTGTTTTGTGTTTCGCAATGAGAAACGATTTTTCCCATCTCGCAATTGTAAGGTTGTGCCGCGCAGCATGATTTTTTACGACGCAAAAAAATTTTCCGCATCGTGAAATTTGGCGCGGGACGAAAAAAAACCGGCGCGGGTGCGCCGGTTTGCCGGATGGGCGGGCGGCCACGGGGGCCGCCGGGGCGTGCTTACGACGCCGAATTGCTGCGACGCGGGCCGCCGCTGCGCTGGCCGTCGCGACGCGGGCCGCCGTCACGGCTGCCGCCCGGCTTGCCGCTCCAGCCGCCGCCATTGCCGCCGCCGTAGCTGCGGCCGTTGCCGCCATGACCGCCGCCCGGCTTGCCGCCGAAACGACGACCGCCGTTACCGCCGCCCGGACGGCCGCGGCCGCCGGTGCCGCGATCGTTGCGCGGGGGTGCCTTGCGGGGCTCGAAGCCTTCGATCACGTTGACCGGCAGCGGCGAGCGCACGAAGCGCTCGATGCGCTTGAGCGCGCCTTGCTCGGCGTGGTGCACGAGGCTCACCGCGGTGCCCGAACGGCCGGCTCGGCCCGTACGGCCGATACGGTGCACGTAGTCTTCCGCGAACTTCGGCAGGTCGTAGTTGAACACGTGCGTGATGCCCGGGATGTCGATGCCGCGGGCTGCGACGTCGGTCGCGACCAGCACGCGCACGCGGCGCTCGCGCAGCGCACGGATCGTGCGGTTGCGCGCGCCCTGCGGCAGGTCACCGTGCAGCGCGGCCGATTCGAAGCCGGCGTCGGCGAGACGGCCGGCGAGCTGGTCGGCATCGATCTTGGTCGCCGTGAAGATGATCGCCTGGTCGAGCGCGTCGTCGCGCAGCAGGTGATCGAGCAGGCGGTCCTTGTGGTCGCGATCGTCGACGTAATGGACGGTCTGTGCGATGTTCGCGCGCGATTCGAGGCGCTGCTGGATCTCGATGCGTTCCGGATCCTTCAGCAGGCGGCTCGTCAGCGAACCGATCTTGCCGTCGAGGGTGGCCGAGAACAGCATCGTCTGGCGCGACTCGGGCGTCGCGGCGACGATCGTCTCGATGTCTTCGATGAAGCCCATGTCGAGCATGCGGTCGGCTTCGTCGAGCACGAGCATCTTCAGTTCGGACAGGTCGATGCGGCCGCGCTCGAGGTGATCGAGCAGACGGCCCGGCGTGGCGACCAGGATCTCGGGGTTCTTCGCGAGCAGCATCAGCTGCTGGCCGTAGGCGACGCCGCCGAGGATGCTGACCGTGCGCAGGCGCTTCAGGTGCTTGCCGTAGGTCGACGCGGCCGTGGTGACCTGCATCGCGAGCTCACGGGTCGGCGTCAGCACGAGCAGGCCCGGGCGGGCGACGGGCTGCGGGCGGCGCGCACGGCGGTCGCCCTGATTCGGTTCGCGCGGCGCGCGCGGTTGCTGCGCCTGCGCCTTCTGGAGCTGCGCGAAACGTTCGATCGCGGGCAGCATGAATGCAGCCGTCTTGCCCGAACCGGTCGGGCTCGACACCAGCAGGTCCCGACCGGCGATGCCGGCCGGAATCGCGCGCTGCTGGACCGGCGTCGGCTTGGCGTAGCCGGCGGCCTGCAGCGCGGAGACGATCTCCGGCGACAACCCGAGCGACGCGAAAGTCGGCTCGTCCGACGCCGGTTCGACCGCGGCCGGTGCGGCGGCGTTCTCGAGACCGAGCGCCTGGTCGGCGATCGCGTTGAGCGGGCTGGAGTTGATGCTCGAAGTCATAACAATCCTTGAAACACAGTGGGTGAAACGTCGGCGCCAATCGCGCATACCCAAGTCGTCGGATTCAGCGAGCAAATCGGGAAACGGGTGCAATCCGCCGAACCGTCGGCGGATGAGGCATTAGAAGCTGTTTTGGGTGCGGCGCGCTTCTGGAGCGGGGGCCGCCAGCCTAGTTGACGACCGCGAGGGTCGAAGCAGGAGGGGACAGGTTCTAAACCGGATTGGAGCTTAACGCTACGAGGCGTCGGGCCGGAACGGCTTGCGAGCCGAGCGCGGGAGGTGACGCAGCCAGCATTATAGAGATATTTGCTGCGCTGCGCCACTGATTTGATTGCCTATTGATTGCCTGTCTCGGCAGGCGGGACTGATCAGGACGCCGTGCCGCTCTTCAGCGATTCGACGAGTTCGATGTATTGCTGCTTCGCCGCATCCTGGGTCGTGCCTTTCAGCGCTTCCCACGCGTCGTACTTGTACTTGCCGACGATGTCGGTGAAGCCCGGCTTGTCGCCGTGCGCGTCGCCGTCGGTCGCCTGCTTGAAGAGCGCATACAGGCGCAGCAGCGTCAGGTTGCCCGGTCGCTCTGTCAGTTGCTTGACGTCGACCTGGGCCTGGTCGAATTGGGCGGTGAGTTCGCTCATCGTGTGTCTCCGTAAGGGTTTCAGGTCGGGCGATCTTAACAAGCGCCGCGTCGCGCGGGGTCGAGCGATCCTTCCAAACCGCCGGCCGCGCGGCGCGCGCATCGCGATCGGGTCCGATCGCCCGTGGGAGCGGGGCGCCGCATTACAATGTCGGCCATGACGCAAACAGTGCTCCTCGCCATCGATACGTCGACCGAATACTGCTCGGTCGCGCTGCTGCGCTCGGCTTTCGCCGATGACGCCGTTTCCACCCCGCAAACCTGGGTCCGCCACGAGCTGACGGGCGCCGTGTCGAGCACGCGCGTGCTGCCGGCCATCCAGGAACTCTTCGCCGAATCGGGCCTCACGTTCGCCGATTGCGACGCGATCGCGTTCGGCGCGGGCCCCGGCTCGTTCACCGGGCTGCGCACCGCGACCGGCATTACCCAGGGGCTCGCGTTCGGGCGCGGGCTGCCGGTCGTGCCGGTCAGCACGCTGCTCGCGTGCGCCGAACACGCGCGGCTGCGCGCACCCGGCACGACGCGCGTGCTGGCCGCGCTCGACGCGCGGATGGACGAAGCGTACTGGGCCGACTTCGCATGGGACGAGCAGGCGGGCGACTGGCGCACGCTGCATCCGGCGTCGCTCGATGCACCGGGCGCCGTCGGCGTGCCCGACGCGCCGTTCACGCTCGCGGGCAACGCGGCCGCCGCGTTCGGCGCGCAACTGCCGGCCGCGGCGGCCGCGGCCGTGATCGACGGCGATGCGCTGCCGCATGCGCTGGCGGTCGCGCATGCCGCGCTGCGGGCATTCCGCGCCGGCCGGACGGTGCCGGCCGACCAGGCCGCACCCGAATACGTGCGCGACAAGGTCGCGCAGACCACCGCCGAGCGCATGGCCGCGCGTGCCGCGCAGACGGACGGAGCAAAACGATGACGGGCGTCCTGTTGAGCGACCGCTATCTGTCGCCGATGACCGACACCGATCTCGACGAGGTCGTCGCGATCGAGCAGGTCGCGTACGAATTCCCGTGGAGCCGCGGCAATTTCCAGGATTCGTTGCGCAACGGCTATTTCGGCGTGTGCCTGCGGCACGTGACGGGCGCGCTCGTCGGCTATTGCGTGCTGATGCCGGTGATCGACGAAATGCACCTGCTGAACCTGTGCGTCGCGCCGGCCGCCCAGCAGTCGGGCGCGGGCCTCGCGCTGCTGCGCGAAGCCGTGCGCATCTCGCGCGCGGAGGGGCTCGACGGCGTGCTGCTCGAGGTGCGGCCGTCCAATCCGCGGGCGATCCATCTGTACGAGCGCTTCGGCTTCGTGACGATCGGCCGGCGCAAGAACTACTATCCGGCGCGGCATCGCAGCCGGGAGGACGCGATCGTGATGCGTCTGACGCTGAACAAGGACGAAGGGGACGCGCATGGCGTGGGCTGAAGCAGCGCTCGAGGAAATGGGGCTCGCGCAGATCTGGGTGCGGCGCGGGTCGCGCGCGGAAGGCGCCGAAGCGGGTGGCGCGGGGGCCGGGCCGGTTGACGTGCCGGGCGCGGCGGACGATGCGTCCGCCGTTGCGGCCGCAACCGTCGCGCCCGCGTCGCGGCCGACGTCGGAGCAGCCGCGTGACACGCAGGCGGCTGCACGCGTGTTCCCGCGCGTCGATATGCCGCTGGCGGATACGCCGCCCGCTGGGGGCGCCGCGCGCTCCGCGGCACCGGCTGCGGAAACGGGCAGCGGCGCGCGTGCCGCGATCGACGAAGAGCGCGCATCCGCCGGGCCGGCATCGTCCCCGGCCGCCGCCGCCGCGGACGACCTGCCGCCGCTCACCGAAGACGATTTCGCGTGGTTCGACGCGGCGCCGCCCGGCGATCCGCTGCCGCCGGCCGAAGCGCGTCCTGCTGCAACGCCGGTCGCGATGCTCGACTGGGAAGCGCTCGCCGCACGCGTCGCCGGCTGCACGAGCTGCCGCCTGTGCGAGAAGCGCACCAATACCGTGTTCGGTGTCGGCGATCGGGAAGCGGACTGGATGCTGATCGGCGAAGCGCCGGGCGAGAACGAGGACAGGCAGGGCGAGCCGTTCGTCGGCCAGGCCGGCAAGCTGCTCGACAACATGCTGCAGTCGCTCGCGCTCAAGCGCGGCGACAACGTCTACATCGCCAACGTGATCAAGTGCCGCCCGCCCGGCAACCGCAACCCGGAACCGGACGAGGTCGCGCGCTGCGAGCCGTACCTGCAGCGCCAGGTCGCGCTCGTGAAGCCGAAGCTGATCGTCGCGCTCGGCCGCTTCGCCGCGCAGACGCTGCTGAAGACGGACGCGAGCATCGCATCGCTGCGCGGCCGCGTGCACACGTACGAAGGCGTGCCGGTGATCGTCACCTACCACCCGGCGTACCTGCTGCGCAGCCTGCAGGACAAGTCGAAGGCGTGGGCCGACCTGTGCCTGGCGCGCGATACGTTCCAGCGGGCGGAGGGCGCCGCCGCGCACGGGCCGGCCGGACAATGACGCGCGGCGCGGCGGTCGCGTTCGTCGATACGCTGCACGATGCCGCGGTCCGCGATCTGGGCTGGCTCCTCGCGAGCCCGAGCCTGCTCACTGCCGCGCCCGGCGCGCCGCTCGCGCATCCGTGGGCGGATGCGGTCGAGCGGGTGGCCGTCGAAGCGTGGCTCGTCGCGCTCGATGCCGCGCCCGAGCCGCTGCACCGCGCGCTCGACGGGCTGCGGCCCGTGCGACTCGGCCGCTATGCCGAATGCCTGCTCGAGTATTTCCTCACGCACGGGCCGTCGCTGCGGCTCGTCGCCGCCAACCTGCCGCTGCGCAGCAACGGCAAGACGCTCGGCGAGGTCGATTTCCTCGTCGATGCGCCGGGCGGGCTGCGCCTGCACTGGGAACTCGCGGTCAAGTGCTATCTATGCGCGCCGGTCGACGGCGACGCGTCGCTCGCGGATTTCGTCGGGCCGAATCTCGTCGACCGCCTCGACCGCAAGCGCAGCCGGCTGCTCGAGCATCAGCTGCGGCTGAGCGATCGCCACGGGTTCGCGCTGCTGGGCTACGGCGCGCCGTCCGATGCGCAGATGTTCATCAAGGGCTGGCTGTTCTATCCGCACGGCGTGCCGCTGCCGCCGGTGGCCGCGGAAATCGCGGCCGATCATCCGCGCGGGTTCTGGCTCACGCACGCGCAGTGGCCGGCGTGGGCATCCGCGCAGCCCGACGGTGCGGCATGGAACGTGCTGCCGCGGCTTGCATGGCTCGCACCGCGGCGGGTGGCGGCCGACGCCGCGCCCGAACCGCTGGCGCATTCGCTCGAATTGCCGTCCGCATTGACGGCGCGCCAGGCGCCCGCGCTGATCGGCGTCCATCGACTGGACGGCAACGGCGTATGGCGGGAGACGGCGCGCGGTTTCATCGTGCCGGACGACTGGCCCGCGCGTGCGCAGGCGTTCGCTGCCCAGGACCACTGACGCCGCATCAGCCGGCGCTTACCACCAGCGATGGAAGTGATGGACGGGGCCGACGCCGTGGCCGACGTCGAGCTGGCCGCTCGCGGCGATCGCGCCGGTCAGGTAGGCCTTCGCTTCGCGCACCGCGCTGTCGAGATCGGGCCGCTGCGGCAGCAGCGCGGCGATCGCCGACGACAGCGTGCAGCCCGTGCCGTGCGTGTTGCTGACCGGCACGCGCGTGCCGTCGAACCGCACCGCATGCGCCGCATCGACGAGCCAGTCGGGGCTCGCGGCCGCGTCGGGCAGGTGGCCGCCCTTCATCAGCACGGCGCGCGCGCCGGTCTTCAGCAGCGCCTGGCCTTGCCGGACCATGTCGTCTTCGGTCATCGCGGGCGTGTCGCCGAGCAGGGCGGCCGCTTCGGGCAGGTTCGGCGTGACGACGGTCGCGAGCGGCAGCAGCGCGTCGCGCAATGCGTCGACCGCATCGGGCGCGAGCAGCGCGTGCGAACTCTTCGAAATCATCACCGTATCGAGCACGACGAAACGCGGCGCATGGCGCCGCAGCGCGTCGGCGACCGCGTGCACGATCGCCGCGTTCGCGAGCATGCCGATCTTGACCGCGTCGATGCGGATGTCGTCGAACACCGCGTCGAGCTGCGCGGTCACGAACGCGGCGTCCGGCGCGTGCACGCCGGTCACGCCGCGCGTGTTCTGCGCGGTCAGCGCGGTGATCACGCTCGCGCCGTACGCGCCGAGCGCGGAGAAGGTCTTGAGGTCGGCCTGGATGCCCGCGCCGCCGCCCGAGTCGGAGCCGGCGATCGTCAGGACGTTGGGTGTCGGGTGCGTCATGATGGCAAGGCGCCGGTTCGAAGACCCGCGCCGACGGACGGAAACAGGAAGTGTAGCGTCAGTGCCGCGATTCACCGATCAGCGCGACCGAGTCGAACTGACGCTGGTTCGCCTGGTGGCGGCGCATCACGAGCCACATCGTCAGGCACACGAACGTGCCGAACAGCACGATCACGACGCCGACCGGCACGTCGAGCCAGACCAGCACCGCATACAGGCACAGCATCACGAGCACCGACAGGTTCTCGTTGAAGTTCTGCACCGCGATCGAATGGCCGGCCGACAGCAGCACGTGGCCGCGATGCTGCAGCAGCGCGTTCATCGGAACCACGAAGTAGCCGGACAGCGCGCCGACGCAGATCAGGAAGATGTACGCGACGATCAGGTACACCGGCAGGCGCAGGTGGCCGAAATGCACGGCCCAGTGCGCCGGGAACAGGTCGCGCGTGTAGAACGCCATCAGCATGACCGCGATACCCATGATGATGCCGACCGGCAGCACGCTGAGCGACTTCTTCAGCGGGATCCGCGCGGCGGCGGCGATCGCACCGCCCGCGACGCCGACCGCGACCACCGCCTGCAGGATCGCGCCTTCGGACAGCGACATGTTGAGCGACACTTCGGCCCACTTCAGCACGATGAACTGCAGCGTCGCGCCCGCGCCCCAGAACAGCGTCGTGACCGCGAGCGAGATCTGGCCGAGCTTGTCGCGCCAGAGCACCATGAAACAGTCGGCGAAGTCGGTGAGGAGCTTGACCGGGCCGCGCTCCTGCTTCGGGTAGCGCGCGCCGGTATCGGGGATCCGCAGATTGAAGATGGCGGCGATCACGTAGATCGCCATGATGATCACCATCGCCGCTTCGGCGGGCGTGGCGATCCAGGCTGGCGTGTGCGCGATCACGTGCGACGCGATGTGCGGGCTGATCAGCGCGCCGCCGAGCACGGTGCCGAGGATGATCGAGCTGACGGTCGTGCCCTCGATCCAACCGTTCGCGGCGACGAGCCGGTCGGCCGGCAGCAGCTCGGTCAGAATGCCGTACTTCGCGGGCGAGTAGGCCGCGGCGCCGAACCCGACGATGCCGTATGCGATCAGCGGATGGGCGCCGAGCAGCATGATCAGGCAGCCGACCACCTTGATCGAATTGGTGATGAACATCACGCGCCCCTTCGGACGCGAATCGGCGAACGCACCGACATAGGCCGCCAGCACCACATACGACAACACGAAGAACAGCTTGAGCAGCGGTGTCATCCAGTTGGGGGCGTGGAGGTCTTTCAGCAGGGCGATGGCGGCGATGAGAAGCGCATTGTCGGCCAGCGACGAGAAAAACTGCGCGGCCATGATGGTGTAAAAACCTTTTTTCATCTGATGCGATGCTTTCGTCGCTGCGGCAGGGCCGCGTAGGCCGCCTGGTATGCGATCGGCTTATTCCGTTCGAAATGGGTTGTGCGCACGGCTTTATAACACGAAAATACGGCAATTCGGACTAGCAAGATTCCCCGATCGTTCCGCAAATTGTCGGCTTCGGTGCTCAAAAGGCGCGGTAAGCTGATGATTCGCAAGCGTCTTTACGTAAATTTCCCATGCCGCGCCCGATCTCCGCCACCATCCACACCGCCGCCCTCGCGAACAATCTCTCCGTCGTCCGCCGCTTTGCCGGCCCGTCCAAGGTCTGGGCGGTCGTCAAGGCCAACGCGTACGGCCACGGTCTCGCGCGCGTGTTTCCCGGCCTGCGCGGCACCGACGGCTTCGGCCTGCTCGACCTCGACGAGGCCGTGAAGCTGCGCGAGCTCGGCTGGGCCGGCCCCATCCTGCTGCTCGAAGGGTTCTTCCGGTCGACCGACATCGACGTGATCGACCGCTACAGCCTCACGACCACCGTCCACAACGACGAGCAGATGCGGATGCTGGAGACGGCGCGGCTGTCGAAGCCCGTCAACGTGCAGCTCAAGATGAACAGCGGGATGAACCGGCTCGGCTACGTGCCGGAGAAGTACCGCGCCGCGTGGGAGCGCGCCCGTGCGTGCCCCGGCATCGGCCAGATCACGTTGATGACCCATTTTTCGGACGCCGACAACGAGCGCGGCGTCGCCGAGCAACTCGCGACGTTCGAGCGCGGCGCGGCAAGCATCGCGGGCGCGCGCAGCCTCGCGAATTCGGCGGCCGTGCTGTGGCATCCGGATACGCACTTCGACTGGGTGCGGCCGGGGATCGTGCTGTACGGCGCATCGCCGTCGGGGCTGTCGTCCGACATCGCCGATACGGGCCTGAAGCCTGCGATGACGCTCGCCTCCGAGCTGATCGCCGTGCAGACGATCGCGAAGGGGCAGGCGATCGGCTATGGCTCGACGTTCTCCGCGCAAGCGCAGATGCGCATCGGCGTCGTCGCGTGCGGCTATGCGGACGGCTATCCGCGCGTCGCACCCGAAGGCACGCCCGTGATCGTCGACGGCATCCGCACGCGGATCGTCGGCCGCGTGTCGATGGACATGATTACCGTCGACCTGACGCCGTGCCCGCAGGCCGGCGTCGGCGCGCGGGTCGAGCTGTGGGGCAACGCGCTGCCGATCGACGACGTCGCGCGCCATTGCGGGACCATCGGCTATGAACTGATGTGCGCGGTCGCCGCCCGCGTACCGGTGCGCGCGGAATAAGGGCAGCACGCGTGGCCAAACAGAAAACCGTCTACGTCTGCAGCGAGTGCGGCGGACAAACCCCGAAGTGGCAGGGGCAATGCCCGTCGTGCCAGGCCTGGAACACGCTCGTCGAATCGGTCGCCGAGTCGCCGGCCGCCCATCGCTTCCAGTCGCTCGCGAAACGCGCGCCCGTGCAGCGCCTCGTCGACATCGAGGCGGCCGACGTGCCGCGCTTCTCCACCGGCATCGGCGAATTCGATCGCGTGCTGGGCGGCGGGCTGGTCCCTGGCGGCGTCGTGCTGATCGGCGGCGATCCCGGCATCGGCAAGTCGACGCTGTTGCTGCAGTCGCTCGCGGACATCGCGAGCGAGCGGCGCGCACTCTATATCAGCGGCGAGGAATCGGCCGCGCAGATCGCGTTGCGCGCGCAACGGCTCGCACTGCTCGACGGCGGCGCGCCGGCGGCCGAGCTGAAGCTGCTCGCCGAGATCCAGCTCGAGAAGATCCAGGCCGCGATCGACGCGGAACGGCCGGACGTCGCCGTCATCGACTCGATCCAGACCGTCTATTCCGAAGCGCTGACATCGGCGCCCGGCTCGGTCGCGCAGGTGCGCGAGTGCGCCGCGCAGCTCACGCGCATCGCGAAGCAGTCCGGCACCGCGATCATCATGGTCGGGCACGTGACGAAGGAGGGCAACCTCGCGGGCCCGCGCGTGCTCGAGCATATCGTCGACACGGTGCTGTACTTCGAGGGCGACACCCATTCGTCGTTCCGGCTCGTGCGCGCGTTCAAGAACCGCTTCGGCGCGGTCAACGAGCTCGGCGTGTTCGCGATGACCGAGCGCGGGCTGCGTGGCGTCGCGAACCCGTCCGCGCTGTTCCTGTCGCAGCACGAGCAGGTCGTGCCGGGTTCCTGCGTGCTCGTCACGCAGGAGGGAACGCGCCCGCTGCTCGTCGAGATCCAGGCGCTCGTCGATACGGCCCACGTGCCGAACCCGCGCCGGCTCGCGGTCGGCCTCGAGCAGAACCGGCTCGCGATGCTGCTCGCGGTGCTGCACCGGCACGCGGGCATCGCGTGTTTCGACCAGGACGTGTTCCTGAACGCGGTGGGCGGCGTGAAGATCACCGAGCCGGCCGCCGACCTCGCGGTGCTGCTCGCGATCCATTCGTCGATGCGCAACAAGGCGCTGCCGAAGGGCCTGATCGTGTTCGGCGAAGTGGGGCTGGCGGGCGAGATCCGGCCATCCCCACGCGGCCAGGAACGCCTGCGCGAGGCGGCGAAGCTCGGTTTCACCGCCGCGCTGATCCCGAAGGCGAATGCACCGAAACAGCCGATCGAAGGACTGAACGTGATGGCCGTCGAGCGGATCGAGCAGGCGATCGACCGTGTGCGCGATCTCGAATAGCCGTGGCTGGCCAGCGCCGCCGTGCGTTGGCCACGGTGATCTGTCGCGTAATTGAATGTAATGAATATGTAGGCTGATGTAACCCGCCGGACATCGCTTTTCCCTATCCTTTGCCGGATTGTCGAACCGCGCAATGCGAAGGGAACCTATGTTTAAACAGTATGGGGAAGCGCCGAGCGGACGCAGTTACAACCTGCGCGGCTGCCGTGTGTCGGAGCCGATCGTTCAGCCGTGGGGCGGCGGATGCCGGATCGTCGAATGGATCGACGACGAAGGGCGCCTGGCGCGCCGGGTCGTGTCCGAGGACGTGACGGAAGCGGAGGTCGCCGCGGCGATCCGCCGGCCGACCGAAGGGCGGCGTCACCTGATGGGCGATGACGAGCAGATGCCGCGCGATACGTTGCCGCGGCGTTGAGCGGATGGCGCGGCCGGCGGCCGGCGGACGGCCGACGCGATCACGTCGAACGCAACAATGACAAAGAGGCCGGGCCCGGGCGCCCGGCCTTGTCGTTTCCGCGCCCGGTGCGGCCGGGCGGGTTCGCCAGTCGTGGATCGTGCCTAGGCGTGCGGCCGCCGCTGAAACGACCGGCTGACGGCGCGCCGGGCGCGTTCAGCCGATCTGCTCGAGTTCTTCCTGCACGGCGAGCCAGTCCGCCTCGACCGTTTCGAGCCGGGCATTGACCTCGCCCAGCTTGCGGATCGCTTCGGTCAGTTCCGTCTTGCGCGCGGCTTCGTAGCTCGCCGGATCGGCGACGAACGCGTCGAGGCGCGCCTTCTCCGCGTGCAGCGTTTCCATTTCCCTTTCGAGCTTCGTGATGCGGTTCTGCAGCGGTTTCTTCAGCTGCGACAGCCGCTGGCGCTCCTCGGCCGCCTGACGCTTCTGGTCCTTGCGGTTGACGCCCGGATCCGCGCCCGCTGCCGCCGCGCTGTCGGCCTTCGCGGCCGCGCGTTGCTCGGCCGCATGCTGCAGCAGCCAGTCGCGGTAATCGTCGAGGTCGCCGTCGAACGGCTGCAGCCGGTGCTTCGCGACGAGCATGAACTGGTCGGTGGTCGCGCGCAGCAGGTGGCGGTCGTGCGAGACGAGGATCAGCGTGCCTTCGAACTGCGCGAGCGCCATCGTCAGCGCGTGACGCGTCTCGAGGTCGAGGTGGTTGGTCGGCTCGTCGAGCAGCAGCAGGTTCGGTTTCTGCCAGATGATCAGCGCAAGCGCGAGCCGCGCCTTCTCGCCGCCCGAGAACGGGCCGACCGGGCTCGTCGCCATGTCGCCGGAGAAATTGAAGCCGCCGAGGAAGTCGCGCAGTTCCTGCTCGCGCGTATCGGGGGCGAGCCGTGCGAGATGCGCGAGCGGCGAATCGTCCTCGCGCAGGGTTTCGAGCTGGTGCTGCGCGAAATAGCCGATCGTGAGCCCCTTGCCGTCGCGCACGTGGCCCGACAGCGGCGCGAGCGTGCCGGCCAGCGTCTTGATCAGCGTCGACTTGCCCTGGCCGTTCGCGCCGAGCAGGCCGATGCGCTGGCCGTTCTGGATCGACAGCGCCACGCGTTCGACGATCGGGATGTCCGTGCCGTCCTCGGCGTGGTAGCCGCAGCGGACGTCTTCCATCACCATCATCGGGTTCGGCGCGGCGTCGGGCGTGCGGAATTCGAACGTGAACGGCGACGCGATGTGCGCGGGCGCGATCAGCTCCATCTTCTCGAGCGCCTTCATCCGGCTTTGCGCCTGCTTGGCCTTGGTCGCCTTGGCCTTGAAGCGGTCGACGAAGCTCTGCAGGTGCTCGATCGTCTTCTGCTGCTTTTCGTACGCGCTTTGCTGCAGCGCCAGCTGCTGCGCCCGCAGCACTTCGAACTGCGAGTAATTGCCGCCGTAGCGCTTCACCTGGCGATTTTCCAGATGCAGCGTGACGTTGCAGATCGAGTCGAGGAATTCGCGGTCGTGCGAGATCACGACGAGCGTGCCGGCGTAGCGGTGCAGCCAGTCTTCGAGCCAGACGATCGCGTCGAGGTCGAGGTGGTTGGTCGGTTCGTCGAGCAGCAGCAGGTCGGAGCGGCACATCAGCGCCTGCGCGAGGTTCAGCCGCATGCGCCAGCCGCCGGAGAAGCTGGCGACCGATTCGCGCGTCTGCGCGAGCGTGAAGCCGAGGCCGAGCAGCAGCGCTTCGGCGCGCGCGGGGGCCGTATAGCCGTCGGCGTCGGCGAACGCCGCGTGCGCGTCGGCTTCGGCCGCGCCGTCGTGCGCGGCCGAGGCGGCGGCGATACGCGCCTCGATCTCGCGCAGCGCGGTGTCGCCGTCGAGCGTGTAGTCGAGCGCGGAGCGGTCGACGGCGGGCGTTTCCTGCGACACGTGGGCGATCCGCCACGACGGCGGCATCGCGAAATCGCCGCCGTCGGAATGCAGCTCGCCGCGCAGGACCGAGAAGAGCGTCGATTTGCCGGCGCCGTTCGCGCCGATCAGGCCGGCTTTCTCGCCGGGATTGAGCACGAACGAGGCCGACTCGAACAGCGGCTTGGTGCCGCGCGCAAGGCTGAACTGATTGAAACGGATCACGGCGGGAATGACTGACCAAAACCGCTATTCTAGACTGCGCGCGCGTCGCCCCGGATATCGGCCGTTCGGCAGGTGCCGCAACGGCGCGATTTCGCCTAGACTCCACGTCGATACGGTTTCGTAAAAGGAGTGCCCGATGTCCACCCTGTATTCGTTCAGCGCAGAGACGCTCGCCGGTGCGCCGGCGTCGCTCGACGCGTATCGCGGCAAGGTGCTGCTGATCGTCAATACCGCGAGCGAGTGCGGTTTCACGCCGCAGTATGCGGGCCTGCAGAAGCTGTATGACCAGTACGCGGCCCGCGGTTTCTTCGTGCTCGGCTTCCCGTGCAACCAGTTCGGCAAGCAGGAGCCGGGCGACGCCACGCAGATCGGCGCGTTCTGCGAGCGCAACTACGGCGTCACGTTCCCGATGTTCGCGAAGATCGACGTGAAGGGCGACCACGCGCATCCGCTGTACCGCTACCTGACCGACGAGGCGCCCGGCATCCTCGGCCTCAAGGCGATCAAGTGGAATTTCACGAAATTCCTGATCGACCGCGACGGGCGGATCGTCAAGCGCTACGCGCCGTCGACGAAGCCCGAGGAAATCGCCGCGGATATCGACAAGCTGCTTTGACGGTTCGATGCGGCGAGCGGGCGGTTCGGATCGAGCCTGCCTGGGTCGCGGCGCCGGGGCATGCCGTCCGAAAGCATGCGCCGCCGGGCCGGCGCTCGCGCAACCGCTACAGGATCGGCGCGAACAGGCGCGCGACGTGCATTGCGATACGCCGCCACGCGGGCGAGTGCCGATACTCGTTCGCATCGACTTCGTAGGCCATCGCGAAATCGGCGTCGAGCATCGCTTCGACTTCGGCGGCGAACGCGCGGTCGACGGTCAGCACCATGATTTCGAAGTTCAGCCGGAACGAGCGGTTGTCGAGATTCGCGCTGCCGATGGCGGCCGCGACGCGGTCGATCAGCAGCACTTTCTGATGCAGGAAGCCGGGCCGGTAGCGAAACACCTTGACGCCAGCGTCGACGAGATCGCGCGCATAGAGCTTCGACGCTTCGAACACCACGTAGTGATCGCGCCGGCTCGGAATCAGGATGCGCACGTCGACGCCGCGCATCACCGCGAGCTTCAGCGCGGCGATCACCGCTTCGTCGGGCACGAGATACGGCGTCGTGATCCAGATCCGCTCGCGCGCGGCGTTGATCGCCTCGACGAAGAACAGCGAGCCGGTTTCCTGCTTGTCGGCCGGCCCCATCGGCACGGCGAGGCAATGCATCGCGTCGTCGGGCAGCGCCTCCGGCGGCGCGGCGAGCGGCGGCAGCGTCTGCGTGGCCCAGTGCCAGTCTTCGGCGAACACGTACTGGATGCTGGCCACCACCGGGCCGCGAATCTCGATATGGGTGTCGCGCCACGGCGACAGGCGCCGGTTCGCACCGAGATATTCGATACCGACGTTGAGGCCGCCGACGAACGCGCGATTGCCGTCGACGACGACGATCTTGCGATGGTTGCGGAAGTTGAGCTGGAAGCGGTTGACGAACTTGCGGTGGGTCGCGAACGGATGGACCTCGACGCCGCCGCGGCGCAGCGTGTCGACGTAGCCGCGCGGCAGGTCGAAGCTGCCGATGCTGTCGTACAGCAGGTAGCAGCGCACGCCGGCCGCCGTGCGGGCGAGCAGCGCGTCGCGCAGCATCTGGCCGAGCGCGTCGTCGCGCACGATGAAGAACTGGACGATCACGTAGTCGCGCGCGGCGTCGATCGCCGACAGGATCGCCGAGAAGGTTGCGTCGCCGTTCACGAGCGTGCGCACCGCATTGCCGCCGACGAACGGCATTCCACCCAGCCGCGTGAGCGCGAGCACGGCGGCCCGGCCGATCGCGTCGGCGGCCTGCCCGTCGGTTGCGTCCGCAGCGAGCCATGGCGCGCGCGGCGTGTGCGTGCGCAGCGCTTCCATCTCGTGGCGCCGCGCGTCGACATAGCCGGAGAACTTGCTGCGGCCGAGGAACAGGTACGGGATGAGCGTCAGGTACGGCATCGCGGCGAGCGACACGGCCCATGCGATCGCGCCTTGCGACGTGCGGGTATTCATGAGCGCATGACACGCCGCGATGATCCCGAGCACATGGATGGCCAGGACCAGGGTGCCGAGATGTAGCCAGTCGAGGGTCATGGGCGCGTGACGGACTCCTGAAGTCGTGCGGCGCGACGGCCGCGTACGCGCATCTTACCCAACCGTTCGGGACAGCGGTGTGCCGTACCGCACGGTTCGGTCGCGGCGCGCCGTCAGGCCTTGCGCGGCAGGTCCGACGCCTGGATCAGGAACACGGCGTCGTCGCCCGCGCTGGTGGGCAGCCACGTGAGCTCGAGGCCGCCGAACGCGGCTTCGACGTGCTCGCGCTCGTTGCCGATCTCGACGACGAGCACGCCGTCGTCGTGCAGCCAGTTGTGCGCTTGCCCGATGATGCGCCGCACGATGTCCATCCCGTCGTCGCCGCCCGCGAGCGCCATTTCCGGCTCGTGCCGGTACTCGGGCGGGAGGGCCGCCATCGACGTCGCGTTCACGTACGGCGGGTTCGTCAGGATCACGTCGTAGCGCGTGTCGGGTTCGGCGCGGAACGCGGGCAGCGGCGTGTAGAGGTCGCCGCGATGCAGCGTGATGCGATCGTCGAGGCCGTAGTCGCGCACGTTGATCTCGGCGACTTCGAGTGCCTTCTCGGACAGGTCGACCGCGTCGATCTCGGCATTCGGGAACGCGCTGGCCGCGAGGATCGCGAGGCAGCCGGAGCCGGTGCACAGCTCGAGCACAGCGCCGACCTGCTCGGGATCGGCGACATACGGCTGCAGCCCGTCGTCGAGCAGTTCGCCGATGAACGAGCGCGGCACGATCACGCGCTCGTCGACGTAGAAGCGGTGGCCGTGCATCCACGCTTCATGCGTGAGATACGCGGCCGGCACGCGGTCGGTCGCGCGTCGCTCGATCACCGCGAGCACGGCCGCGATTTCGTCGGGCAGCAGGCGGGCATCGAGGAACGGCTCGAGCGTGTCGAGCGGCAGGTCGAGCGTGTGAAGTACGAGGTAGGCGGCTTCGTCGTATGCGTTGTCCGAGCCGTGGCCGAACGCGAGCTTCGCCTTCGAGAAGCGCGTGACCGCATAGCGCAGCAGGTCGCGAACAGTTGCAAAAGGTGTCGTCATGCGAGGCTCCGTCAGGCGATCAGTTGTTCGAGCACGCGGCGGTACACGTTCTTCAGCGGGTCGACGAAGCGCACGTCGATGTGCTCGTCGATCTTGTGGATGCTGCCGTTCGGCGGACCGAACTCGATCACCTGCGGGCAGATGCGCGCGATGAAGCGCCCGTCGGACGTGCCGCCCGTCGTCGACAGCTCGGTCGTGAGGCCGGTCTCGGCGCGGATCGCGTTCTCCAGCGCGTTCGACAGGTCGCCGCGCGGCGTGAGGAACGGCAGGCCGCTCACCGACCACTTCAGCGAATATTCGAGGCCGTGCTTGTCGAGGATCGCATGCACGCGCGCCTGCAGGCCCTCGACGGTGCTCGCCGTCGAAAAGCGGAAATTGAACATCAGGTCCGCGTGGCCTGGGATCACGTTGGTCGCACCGGTGCCGGCGTGCAGGTTCGACACCTGCCAGGTGGTCGGCGGGAAGTATTCGTTGCCTTCGTCCCACTGTTCGGCGGCGAGCTCGGCGAGCGCCGGCGCGAGCAGGTGGATCGGGTTCTTCGCGAGGTGAGGGTAGGCGATGTGGCCCTGCACGCCCTTGACGATCAGTTCGCCCGACATCGAGCCGCGGCGGCCGTTCTTCACGACGTCGCCGAGTTCGGCGGTCGACGTCGGCTCGCCGACGATGCAGTAGTCGAGACGTTCGCCGCGCGCTTCTAGCAGCTCGACGACTTTCACGGTGCCGTCGGTGGCCGGGCCTTCCTCGTCGCTCGTGATCAGGAACGCGATCGCGCCGCGGTGGCCGGGGTGGGCCGCGACGAATTCCTCGGACGCGACGACGAACGCCGCGAGCGACGTCTTCATGTCGGCCGCGCCGCGGCCGTACAGCTTGCCGTCACGATGCGCGGGAATGAACGGCGGCGAGGTCCACTGCTCGAGCGGGCCGGTCGGCACGACGTCGGTGTGGCCCGCGAACGCGAGCAGCTTGCCGTCGCGGCCGTCGGCGCCGCGCTTGACGGCCCACAGGTTGGTCACGCCGTGCGACGCGATGGTTTCGCATTCGAAGCCGAGCGCGGCGAGGCGCTCGGTCATGATCTGCTGGCAATGCTGGTCGTCGGGCGTGACGGACGCGCGGGCGATCAGCTGTTCGGTAAGGGCTAGGGTGGCAGACATGGTTCGGACCACTTTCGATAAAAAATGCCGGCGCGGTGGCCGGCAGCGATGAGGCGTCGTGTGCAGCGCGGGCGCCGCGCGGGCCGCCCTAGGCGGCAAACAGCGCCGCGTACTGATCGGCCACGAAGCCGAGCGATTTCACGCGGCCGTTGACGACGAGCACGGGGCGCTTGATGACCGACGGCTTGTGGATCATCAGCGCAACCGCGCCGGACTTCGTTTCCGCAGCCGCCTTCATGGCGTCGTCCAGGCCGCGCCACGTCGTGCCGCGCTTGTTCACGAGCGCGTCGAGCGATACGTCCTTCAGCCAGTCTTCGACCAGCGGTGCGCTGACGCCGAGCTTCTTGAAGTCGTGGAACTCGAACTCGACGCCGTGATCGTCGAGCCACACGCGGGCCTTCTTCACGGTGTCGCAGTTCGGAATGCCGTAGACGACCACGGTGTGCGGCTTCGCCATCAGTCGCCTCGCAGCAACTCGTTCAGGCCGACCTTCGCGCGGGTCTTCGCGTCGACCTTCTTCACGATCACCGCGCAGTACAGGCTGTGCGAGCCGTCCTTCGACGGCAGGTTGCCGGCGACGACGACCGAGCCGGCCGGGATGCGGCCGTAGCTGACTTCGCCCGTTTCGCGATCGTAGATCTTGGTGCTCTGGCCGAGGTACACGCCCATCGAGATCACCGAGTTCTCCTCGACGATCACGCCTTCGACGACTTCCGAGCGCGCGCCGATGAAGCAGTTGTCTTCGATGATGACCGGGTTGGCCTGCAGCGGCTCGAGCACGCCGCCGATGCCGACGCCGCCCGACAGGTGCACGTTCTTGCCGATCTGCGCGCACGAGCCGACCGTCGCCCACGTGTCGACCATCGTGCCTTCGTCGACGTACGCGCCGATGTTGGTGTACGACGGCATCAGCACGACGTTCTTCGCGATGAACGAGCCGCGGCGCGCGATGGCCGGCGGCACGACGCGGAAGCCGCCCGCGGCGAAGTCTTCGGCCGTGTAGTTCGCGAACTTCGACGGCACCTTGTCGTAGAACTGCGAGTAGCCGCCCGCCGGCATCGGTGCGTTGTCCTCCAGGCGGAACGACAGCAGCACGGCCTTCTTCAGCCACTGATGGACGGTCCAGTTGCCGTCGATCTTCTCGGCGACGCGCAGTGCACCCTTGTCGAGCTGCTCGATCGCGTGCGCGACGGCTTCGCGGACGTCGGCGGGCGCGGCCTTCGGCGACAGCTCGGCGCGGTTTTCCCAGGCGGTATCGATGATTTGCTGAAGTTGTTGCGACATGTTCGTTTTCGCAGGAGATGAATGGAATTGATCGGGATGGACGTCTTACCGCGCAAGAGAGCGGCAGAAATCGACGATGCGTTGCGCGCCCTCGACGCATTCGGGGGTGCCCGCGACGAGCGCGATCCGGATGAAATCGCGGCCCGGATTCGTGCCGTGCGCATCGCGCGCGAGGTACGAGCCGGGCAGAACCGTCACATTATAGTCGGCGTACAGGCGGCGGGCGAACTCGGTGTCCGAGAGGCCGGTGCGCGCGACGTTGGCCCACAGGTAGAACGCGGCGTCGGGCAGCTTCACGTCGATCACGTCGGCCAGCATCGGCGTGACCGTGCTGAACTTCTGCAGGTACAGCGCGCGGTTCTCGCGCACGTGCGCTTCGTCGTTCCACGCGGCGATGCTCGCATGCTGCCAGACCGGCGACAGCGCGGCGCCGTGGTACGTGCGGTACAGCAGGAATTTTTTCAGCAGCGCGGCGTCGCCGGCGACGAAGCCCGAGCGCATGCCCGGCACGTTCGAGCGCTTCGACAGGCTCGACAGCATCACGAGCCGCTCGAAGCCGCGGCCGAGGCGGTGCGCGGCCTCGAGGCCGCCGAGCGGCGGCGCCGCTTCGTCGAAATAGATCTCCGAATAGCACTCGTCGGACGCGATCACGAAACCGTGGCGGTCGGACAGCGCGAACAGCTCGCGCCAGTCGTCGAGCGTCAGCACGGCGCCCGTCGGGTTGCCCGGCGAGCACACGTACAGCAGCTGGGTGCGCGCCCACACTTCATCGGGCACGGCCGCGTAGTCGCACGCGAAGTTGCGCGTCGGGTCGCTGTTCGCGAAATAGGGTTCGGCACCGGCCAGCAGCGCCGCGCCTTCGTAAATTTGATAGAACGGATTCGGACAGAGTACGATCGCCTTCTTGCCATCCGCGCGCGGGCGCGCGTCGATCACCGTCTGCGCGAGCGAGAACAGCGCCTCGCGCGACCCCGACACCGGCAGCACCTGCGTGGCCGGGTCGATTGCCGGCAGCCCGTAGCGGCGTTCGAGCCAGTGTGCGATCGACGTGCGCAGCGCGTCCGAGCCGGCCGTGGCCGGGTACGACGCGAGACCGTCGAGCGCGGCCACCACGGCGTCGCGGATCAGCGCCGGCGTCGGGTGCTTGGGCTCGCCGATGCCGAAGCTGATCGGTTTCAGGTCGCCGGAAGGCGTCACGTCCTTGAACAGGGCGCGCAGCTTTTCGAAGGGATAGGGCTGGAGCGAGTCGAGTCGAGGGTTCACGGGCGAAGCGGCCATCGCGGCCGGTTGGAGCGAAAGGGCGAAAGGGGCGGCGCGGGTGCCGCACGGCTGCGAGCGGGCGCCGACGGCGCGCGGCTCGCAGCGGACGATTATAACGTGACGCAATGCGGTCGCGGCCCGCCGGAACGGCGGCCGGGCCGCTCGAATAAAGGGTAGCGAATCAAATGAATAACGCGGTACGCGGCAGCCTGCCGACGCTGGCCATCCTGATCGGCGCGTCGGTATGGGGCCTGATCTGGTATCCGCTGCGGATTCTCGCGTCGCTCGGGCTCACCGGCACGCTGGCGAGCGCGCTGACGAGCGCGGTCGCGTTCCTGTTCGTGGTCGTCGTGCGGCACCGCACGATCGCCACGCTGCGCTGGCACTGGGTGCTGCCGGGCATCGCGATCACGGCGGGCGTGACCAACCTCGGTTTCGTGTGGGGCACGATCCACGGCGAAGTGCTGCGCGTGATGCTGCTGTTCTACCTGACCCCGGCATGGACCGCGATCTACGCGCATTTCCTGCTGCGCGAGCGGCTGACCTGGGCCGGCGCGGCGCTCGCGGCGCTGTCGATCGGCGGCGCGATGCTGATGCTGTGGTCGCCGCAGCTCGGCGTGCCGCTGCCGGCCAACCCGGCCGAATGGGCGGGGCTCGCGGCCGGCCTGAGTTTCGCGATGAGCAACGTGCTCGTGATCAAGGCGAGCCGCGAGCTGCCGGAGATGCGCGCCGAGATGCGCACGGCGACGCTGTTCGGCGGCGCGGCGGTGTTCGGCGCGGTCGCGTCGCTGTTCGAGGGGCTGCCGGCCGCGCCTGCGGGAAGCCAGCTCGGCGTCGCGGCAGCGATCATCGCCGCGATCGGCGTGACGATGGCCGCCAACAACCTGCTCGTGCAATACGGGCTCGCGCGCGTGCCGGCGAACCGCGCGTCGATCATCATGCTGTTCGAGATCGTGATCACCGCGCTGTCGGCGTGGGTGTTCGCGAGCGAACTGCCGAGCGCGCGCGAGTGGGCGGGCGGCGCGTGCATCGTGCTGGCGACGCTGCTGTCGAGCCGGGTCCATCGTGCCGCGCCGGCATCGGGCAAACCCGGCGACGGGCGGGACGGCGCACGCGCGATGGTATGATGGAAGCCGTTTGCGGGGCCCAACGCTTGAGATGCGCGCGGCCCCGCTTTTGAATTCCGGGGCGCATCGCGCACACGGGCCGTCCGGCCCCGCGCGTCGCGGCCCCGTCCGTTTCACCTCTTCTTCACATCCGATACCGCCGTGCGTCTGAGCTCGATCAAACTCGCTGGCTTCAAATCCTTTGTCGATCCCACGCATTTCCAGGTTCCGGGCCAGCTTGTCGGCGTGGTGGGCCCGAACGGGTGCGGCAAGTCCAACATCATCGATGCCGTGCGCTGGGTGCTCGGCGAGTCGCGCGCGTCCGAGCTGCGCGGCGAGTCGATGCAGGACGTGATCTTCAACGGCTCGACCGCCCGCAAGCCCGGCAGCCGGGCCAGCGTCGAACTGATCTTCGACAACTCCGACGGCCGCGCGGCCGGGCAGTGGGGCCAGTACGGCGAGATTGCCGTGAAGCGCGTGCTGACGCGCGACGGCACGTCGAGCTACTACATCAACAACCTGCCGGCGCGCCGCCGCGACATCCAGGACATCTTCCTCGGCACGGGCCTCGGGCCCCGCGCGTACGCGATCATCGGGCAGGGCATGATCGCGCGGATCATCGAGGCGAAGCCGGAAGAGCTGCGCGTGTTCCTCGAGGAAGCCGCGGGCGTGTCGAAGTACAAGGAGCGCCGCCGCGAGACCGAGAACCGCCTGCACGACACGCGCGAGAACCTGACGCGCGTCGAGGACATCGTCCGCGAGCTCGGCGCGAACCTCGAGAAGCTCGAGGCGCAGGCCGTCGTCGCGACCAAGTACAAGGAACTCGTCGCCGACGGCGAGGAGAAGCAGCGCCTGTTGTGGCTGCTGCGCAAGAACGAGGCCGCCGGCGAGCAGCAGAAGCAGCAGCGCGCGATCGAACAGGCGCAGATCGACCTCGAGGCGCAGACGGCGAAACTGCGCGAGGTCGAATCGCAGCTCGAGACGCTGCGGGTCGCGCATTACTCGGCGAGCGACGCGATGCAGGGCGCGCAGGGCGCGCTCTACGAGGCCAACGCCGAAGTGAGCCGCCTCGAGGCCGAGATCAAGTTCATCGTCGAATCGCGCAACCGCGTGCAGGCGCAGATCGCCGCGCTGAACGCGCAGCGCGAGCAATGGCGCGCGCAGGCCGAGAAGGCGCAGGACGAGCTCGAGGAAGCCGAAGAGGCGCGCGCGATGGCCGACGAAAAGGCCGCGCTCGCCGAAGACAACGCGGCCGCGAAACACGACGCGCTGCCGGCGCTCGAGGCGAAATGGCGCGATGCGCAGGCGCAGCTCAACGACGAGCGCGCGCGGATCGCGCAGACCGAACAGTCGCTGAAGCTCGAGGCCGCGCACCAGCGCAATGCCGACCAGCAGCTCCAGCAGCTTCAGCAGCGCCACGAGCGCCTGAAGTCCGAGGCGGGCGGGCTCGACGCGCCCGACGAAGCGCAGCTCGAGGAACTGCGCATGCAGCTCGCCGAGCAGGAAGAAATCCTCGCCGAAGCCCAGGCGCGCCTCGCCGATGCGCAGGAAGCTGTACCGCGCCTCGACGGCGAGCGCCGCGCGGCCCAGGAGCGCGTGCAGGCCGAAAGCGCGCAGATCCACCAGCTCGAGGCGCGGCTCGCCGCGCTCAAGCAGCTGCAGGAGAACGTGCAGACCGAAGGCAAGATCCAGCCGTGGCTGGACAAGCACGAGCTCGGCGCGCTGCCGCGTCTCTGGAAGAAGCTGCACGTCGAGGCCGGCTGGGAAGCGGCGCTCGAGGCCGTGCTGCGCGAGCGCCTGGCCGCGCTCGAAGTGTCGAATCTCGACTGGGTGAAGGCGTTCGCGACCGATGCGCCGCCCGCGAAGCTCGCGTTCTACGCGCCGCCCGTGGCCGGCGAGCCGCCGGCCGCCGCGGCCGGGCTGCGCCCGGTGCTGTCGCTCGTGCGCATCGACGATGCAGGCATCCGCGCGGTGCTGAACGACTGGCTCGGCAACGTGTACGTCGCCGACGACGTCGCGCAGGCACTCGCGACGCGCGCGCAACTGCCGGCCGGCGGCGCGTTCGTCGTGAAGGCCGGCCACATCGTCACGCGTGTCGGCGTGCAGCTGTACGCGGCCGATTCGGAGCAGGCCGGGATGCTGGCCCGCCAGCAGGAGATCGAAAACCTGACGCGCCAGGTGCGCGCGCAGGCGCTGCTGGCCGACGAGGCCCGCACGGCGGCGGTGCGCGCGGAAGCCGCACACACGCAGGCCACGCAGGCGCTCGGCGACGTGCGCGCGCAGGCCGAACGCGCGACCCAGCGCGTGCATGCATTGCAGATGGACGTGCTGAAGCTCGCCCAGGCGCATGAACGCTACACGCAGCGCAGCACGCAGATCCGCGAGGAACTCGAGGAGATCGGCGCGCAGATCGACGAGCAGCGCGCACTGCGCGCGGAATCGGAAGCGAACTTCGAACGCTTCGACGGCGAACTCGCGGAACTGCAGGCGCGCTTCGAGGACAACCAGCTCGCGTTCGAGGCGCTCGACGAATCGCTGACGCAGGCGCGCCAGGAAGCGCGCGACCTCGAGCGCGGCGCGAACGACGCGCGCTTCGCCGCGCGCAACGCGGTCACGCGCATCGACGAACTGAAGCGCAGCATCCAGGTCGCGCACGAGCAGAGCGAGCGCGTCGCCGCGTCGCTGGAAGACGCGCGCGCCGAACTCGAAACGATCAACGAGCAGACCGCGCACACGGGCCTGCAGGACGCGCTCGAAATTCGCGCGGTGAAGGAAGAGGCGCTGCAGGCCGCGCGGATCGAACTCGATGACCTGACCGCGAAGCTGCGCGCGTCGGACGAGCAGCGTCTCGTCGCCGAGCGTTCGCTGCAGCCGCTGCGCGACCGCATCACCGAGCTGCAGCTGAAGGAGCAGGCCGCGCGCCTGTCCGTCGAGCAGTTTGCCGAGCAGCTCGCGGCGGCCGAGGTCGACGAGGAAGCGCTGCGCGAGAAGCTGACGCCGGACCTGAAACCGTCGTACCTGCAGGGCGAGGTCACGCGCCTGAACAACGCGATCAACGCGCTGGGTCCGGTCAACATGGCCGCGCTCGACGAGCTGAAGGCCGCGAGCGAGCGCAAGGTGTTCCTCGATGCGCAGTCGGCCGACCTGACCGACGCGATCACGACGCTCGAGGATGCGATCCACAAGATCGACCAGGAAACCCGCACGCTGCTGCAGGGTACCTTCGACGAGGTCAACCGTCACTTCAGCGACCTGTTCCCGCGCCTGTTCGGCGGCGGCCAGGCGAAGCTGATCATGACGGGCGACGAAATCCTCGATGCGGGCGTGCAGGTAATGGCGCAGCCGCCGGGCAAGAAGAACGCGACCATCCACCTGCTGTCGGGCGGCGAAAAGGCGCTGACCGCCACCGCACTGGTGTTCGCGATGTTCCAGTTGAACCCGGCGCCGTTCTGTCTGCTCGACGAGGTCGACGCGCCGCTCGACGACGCGAACACCGAGCGTTTCGCGAATCTCGTGCGCGCGATGTCCGACAAGACGCAGTTCCTCTTCATCTCGCACAACAAGATCGCGATGGAGATGGCGCAGCAACTGATCGGCGTGACGATGCAGGAGCAGGGCGTGTCGCGGATCGTCGCGGTGGACATGGAAACCGCCGCGGGTTTTGCCCAGAATTGACGTTTGAAGAAACCGGACCGCGTTCGCGCGGCGCATGGGCGCCCGTTCGCGGTTCCGACGAACAAGAATTGCTGATGGAGCGTGCATGGACGAGTTGACACTCGGTTTGATCGGCGCGGGCGCCGTCGTGGTGGGCGGCGTCGTGGTCTACAACGCGTGGCAGGGCGCGAAGGTGCGGCGCAGGATGCCGCGCCCGATGCCGGAAGAGGCGGTCGAGGCGATGAATCGCCCCGAGCGCGACGAAGAGCTGCCGTTCATCGAGCCGGTGCGCCAGCCCGCACGCCGCGAGCCCGCGGCGCCGGCACCGGCCGCCGCCGCCGCGAGCGCGCCGGTCGAAGCCGCGCGCGTCGAGCCGACCTTCGGCGGCGTGGCGCCTGCCGACACGCCGGCCGACCTGCAGGCCGAAGCCACCGGGGGCGCCGCGCCGTCGGGGTCGACCGAGTCGGCCGAGCAGGCCGTCGACGATGCCGCTGCCGCCGCGCAGGAAGCGCCGGCCGCCGCCGCATCGCACGAACCGGCCGAACCCGTGCTGCCGGCCGCCACGACGATTTCGTCGGCGCCGCCCGCGATCGTCGACCGCCGGATCGACTGCATCGTGCCGATTCGCCTCGGCGCGCCGCTGCCGGGCGACAAGATCCTGCCGGCCGCGCAGCGGCTGCGCCGCGCGGGCAGCAAGCCCGTGCATATCGAAGGCAAGCCGGAAGGCGGCCAATGGGAGCTGCTGCAGAACGGCGTGCGCTATGAAGAGCTGCGCGCGGCCGCGCAGCTCGCGAACCGCAGCGGCGCGCTGAACGAGCTCGAATTCTCCGAGTTCGTGACGGGCGTCCAGCAGTTCGCCGACACGATCGACGGCGCACCGGAATTCCCCGACATGATGGAGACGGTCGCGATGGCGCGCGAGCTCGACGGCTTTGCCGCGCAGTGCGACGCGCAGTTGTCGATCAACGTGATGTCGGACGGCGCGCCGTGGTCGGCGAACTACGTGCAGGCCGTCGCGTCCCAGGACGGGCTGCTGCTGTCGCGCGACGGCACGCGGTTCGTGAAGCTCGACGCGAAGCAGAACCCCGTGTTCATGCTGCAGTTCGGCGACACGAACTTCCTGCGCGACGACCTGACCTACAAGGGCGGCAACATGATCACGCTGGTGCTCGACGTGCCGGTCGCCGAAGAGGACATCCTGCCGTTCCGGCTGATGTGCGATTACGCGAAGTCGCTGTCCGAGCGGATCGGCGCGCGGGTCGTCGACGATTCGCGCCGGCCGCTGCCGGAATCGACGCTCGTCGCGATCGACCAGCAACTGATGAAGCTGTACGCGAAGCTCGAGGAAGCGGGCATCCCGGCCGGTTCGCCGGTCACGCGCCGTCTCTTCAGCCAGTAACGCGTTGCACGGGTGGCGGCCTGACGTGCCGTCGCCCGTCGGTCGCTGCTGCTGCAGTGCACACACCCCGCCTGGGTGTGCTGCAGTGGGCCTGCGCGGCACGCATCGCGCGCCCCCGTCGCGGCGTCAAACTGAGATAATCGGACATCCGATTTTTCAGAACGAATCTGCCGCCAGCATGGCCCGAACCCAAGCCGAACCGCCAGCCAGCCAGCCCGACGCGCGTGCCGCGTGGCTGCGCGACCAACTCGAGCGGGCGAATTACGCCTATTACGTGCTCGACCAGCCGGACCTGCCCGACGCCGAATACGATCGGCTGTTCGGCGAGCTGCAGCAACTCGAAACCGATCATCCCGAACTCGTGACGCCCGATTCGCCGACGCAGCGCGTCGGCGGCGAAGTGGCGGGCGGCTTCACGCCGGTCGTCCACGACGCGCCGATGCTGTCGCTGAACAACGGTTTCGCCGACGAGGACATCGTCGCATTCGACAAGCGCGTCGCCGATGCGCTCGACAAGACGACCGATCTCGCCGGCTCGGTGACGGACCCGGTCGAATACGCGTGCGAGCTGAAGTTCGACGGGCTCGCGATCTCGCTGCGCTACGAGCAGGGCGTGTTCGTGCAGGCGTCGACGCGCGGCGACGGCACGACCGGCGAGGACGTGACCGAGAACGTCCGCACGATCCGCTCGATCCCGCTGAAGCTGAAGGGCAAGCACGTGCCGGCCGTGCTCGACGTGCGCGGCGAGGTGCTGATGTTCAAGCGTGATTTCGCACGCCTGAACGAACGCCAGCGCGCGGCCGAGCAGCGCGAATTCGCGAACCCGCGCAATGCGGCGGCCGGCAGCCTGCGCCAGCTCGACCCGAAGATCACCGCGCAGCGTCCGCTGTCGTTCTTCGCGTACGGGGTCGGCAGGCTCGACGGGATGCCGATGCCGGACACGCACAGCGCGCTGCTCGACTGGTACGAGACGCTCGGCCTGCCGGTGAACCGCGAACGCGCGGTCGTGCAGGGCGCCGACGGCCTGCTCGGCTTCTTCCGCAAGGTCGGCGAGAAGCGCGAGTCGCTGCCGTACGACATCGACGGCGTCGTCTACAAGGTGAACCGGCGCGACGAGCAGGACCGCCTCGGCTTCGTGTCGCGCGCGCCGCGCTTCGCGCTCGCGCACAAGTTCCCGGCGCAGGAAGCGCTGACGAAGCTCGTCGCGATCGACGTGCAGGTCGGCCGCACGGGTGCGATCACGCCGGTCGCGCGGCTCGAGCCCGTGTTCGTCGGCGGCGCGACGGTGACCAACGCGACGCTGCACAACGAGGACGAAGTGCGCCGCAAGGACATCCGGATCGGCGATACCGTGATCGTGCGGCGTGCGGGCGACGTGATCCCCGAGGTCGTCGGTGCGTTGCTCGAGCGCCGGCCGGATGACGCGGCCGAGTTCGTGATGCCGACCGAGTGCCCGGTGTGCGGCTCGAAGATCGAGCGCCTGCCGGACGAGGCGATCGCGCGCTGCACGGGCGGGCTGTTCTGCCCGGCGCAGCGCAAGCAGGCGCTGTGGCACTTCGCGCAGCGCCGCGCGCTCGACATCGACGGGCTCGGCGAGAAGATCATCGATCAGCTCGTCGAACTGAATCTCGTGCGCACGCCGGCCGACCTGTTCAATCTCGGTTTCGCGACGCTTGCGGAACTCGACCGGTTCGCCGAGAAGTCCGCGCAGAATCTGCTCGACTCGCTCGAGAAGGCGAAGCACACGACGCTCGCGCGCTTCATCTACGGGCTCGGGATCCGCCATGTCGGCGAATCGACCGCGAAGGATCTCGCGAAGCATTTCGGGTCGCTGACCCCGATCATGGACGCGTCGATCGAGGAACTGCTCGAAGTGAACGACGTCGGGCCGATCGTGGCCGAGTCGATTCACCAGTTCTTCGCGGAAGAGCACAACCGCACGGTGATCGAGCAATTGCGCGCGCCCGGCAAGGTCACGTGGCCCGAAGGCCCGCCCGCGCCGAAGGCGCCGCAGGGCGTGCTGGCCGGCAAGACGGTCGTGCTCACGGGCACGCTGCCGAACCTCACGCGCGACGCGGCGAAGGAGATGCTCGAAGCGGCCGGCGCGAAAGTCGCTGGCTCGGTATCGAAGAAGACGGATTATGTGGTCGCGGGCGCCGACGCCGGCAGCAAGCTCGCGAAGGCCGAGGAACTCGGCATCCCCGTGCTGGACGAAGACGGACTGCACCAACTCCTGGAGGGCAACACGCCATGATTCGCGAGATCCTGAAGATGGGCGATCCGCGCCTGCTCGAAGTCGCCAAGCCGGTCGAGCGGTTCGACACCCCCGAGCTGCACGAGATCGTCGCGGACATGTTCGAGACGATGCATCACGCGAACGGCGCGGGGCTTGCCGCGCCGCAGATCGGCGTCGGGCTGCAGATCATCATCTTCGGCTTCGGCAGCAACAACCGTTATCCGGACGCACCGCCGGTGCCCGAGACCGTGCTGATCAACCCGAAGCTCGAGTACATGCCGCCGGACATGGAAGAGGGCTGGGAAGGCTGCCTGTCGGTGCCGGGCATGCGCGGCGTCGTCAGCCGCTACGCGAAGGTGCGTTACAGCGGCTTCGACCAGTTCGGCGCGAAGCTCGACCGTGTCGCGGAAGGCTTCCATGCGCGGGTCGTCCAGCACGAATACGATCACCTGATCGGCAAGCTGTATCCGATGCGGATCACCGACTTCACGCGCTTCGGCTTCACCGAGGTGCTGTTCCCGGGGCTCGATCTGGCAGCCGACGACTGACCTTGATGCGGCTGCGCGCGCCGTGTTGCGCGTGGTTTCGTACCGGACACGAAAAAGCCCGCTTGCGCGGGCTTGTTTCATGGTGCGGCACGCAGCGCGTGCCCGCTGTCAGAACGACTCGTCGGCCGACAGGTAGCGCCATTGCCCCTGCGGCAGCGCGCCGAGCATCACGCGGCCCATCCGCACGCGCTTCAGGCCGATCACTTCGAGACCGACCAGTTCGCACATGCGGCGGATCTGGCGCTTCTTGCCTTCACGCAGCACGAAACGCAGCTGTTCGCCGTTCTGCCAACTGACCATCGCCGGCTTCAGCGGGACGCCGTCGAGTTCGAGACCGTGGCGCAGCTTCGCGAGCGATTCCGCGGGGAAGTGCTGGTCGATGTCGATCAGCCGTTCGCCGAAGCGCACGCGCACCAGATACTCCTTGTCGATGTCCGACTGCTCGCCGATCAGCTGCTTCGCGATCACGCCATTCTGCGTCAGTACGAGCAGGCCGGTGGAGTCGATGTCGAGCCGGCCGGCCGGCGCGAGCGCGTGCAGGTGCTGCGGCGAGAAGCGCAGCGGCGAGCGGTCGCCGCTCCACTGGTTGGCGCGCGTGATCAGCACCGATGCCGGCTCATAGCCGTCTTCCGCCTGACCCGACACATAGCCGACCGGCTTGTGCAGCAGGATCGTCACCTGCGCGGCCTGCGCGGCGCTCGCGCGCTCGTCGATCTCGATCTTCTGGTCCGGGCGGACCTTGGTGCCGAGCGTGTCGATGCGTTCGCCGTCGACGAGCACCCAGCCCTTTTCGATCCATTCGTCGGCTTCGCGGCGCGAGCACAGGCCGAGTTCGGACATGCGCTTCGACAGGCGCATCAGGCCGGTTTCGTCGCCGTGGTCGACGTCGGCCGCCGCGCGCTTGACCGGTTGCGCGGTCTTGACCGCACCGAACGAGCGGCGTTCGCCGTCGCGTGCGGGGCGCGTCGGGCGTTCGCCGAAGCTGCGCTTCGCGCCTTCGCCGGATGCCTTGTCGCGATAGGACGGGCGTTTGCCTTCATCGGCGCCTGCGCGGCGCGGGCGGGCGTCGTCATCACGACGCGGCGGGCGATCGGACGACGTGCGACGGTCGCCGAAGCTGCGTTTTGCGCCTTCGCCGGATGCGTTGTCGCGATAGGGCGCACGTGCGCCGCCTTCGCCACCCGCGCGACGCGGACGTGCATCGTCGTCGCGACGCGGCGGGCGATCCGACGACGTGCGACGGTCGCCGAAACTGCGTTTTGCGCCTTCGCCGGATGCGTTGTCGCGATACGGCGCACGTGCGCCGCCTTCGCCACCCGCGCGACGCGGACGTGCATCGTCGTCACGACGGGGCGGGCGATCCGACGACGTGCGACGGTCGCCGAAACTGCGCTTCGCCCCTTCGCCGGATGCGTTGTCGCGATACGGCGCACGCGGGCCACCTTCGCCACCCGCGCGACGCGGACGTGCATCGTCATCACGGCGCGGCGGACGATCCGACGACGTGCGACGGTCGCCGAAACTGCGCTTTGCGCCTTCGGCGGATGCGTTGTCGCGATAGGGCGCACGCGGGCCGCCTTCGCCACCCGCGCGACGCGGACGTGCATCGTCGTCACGACGGGGCGGACGATCGGACGACGTGCGACGGTCGCCGAAACTGCGCTTTGCGCCTTCGCCGGATGCGTTGTCGCGATACGGCGCGCGCGTGTCGCGTTCGGCACCGCCCTCACGCGGCGCACGCTTGGCCGGTGCGCGATCCGCGCCCGGGCGCTCGGCGCCTGCCGCGCTGCGCGGCTTGAACGAGCGTTCGCCGGCGGCGGCCGGGGCGGCCTTCTTCGGGCGCGCCGGCTTGTCGCCTGCGGGTAGCGCGGCGGGGCGCACCGCCTTGCGGGCGACGAGGCTGCCGGAGCGGACAGGGGCGCGGGTCGGCGACGCCGGCTTCGGATTCTTGACGGTTAATTTGGTGCGCATAAACGCTGGGATTCATTCAGACTGCGATCGCGCGCAGCAATTCGGTTTCGAGCTGGATCTGCAGGCGGTTGTCGGACAGGCCGGCACCGTCGAGCAGGAAGATGTCCTCGACGCGTTCGCCGAGCGTATTGATCCGCGCCGCGTGGACGCCGACCTGATGCTCGGCCAGGACGCGCGCGATCGAATAGAGAAGGCCCGGCCGGTCGTTGGCGGACACGGACAGGATGTAGTACTGGCCGCGCTCGTCGGCCCGGAGGTCGACGCGCGGCGTGATCGGAAACGTCCGCGACAACCGCGACAGGCGGCCCTTGGACGGCTCCGGCAGCGACGCGGTTTCGGCCAGGCGCGCCGCGAGTTGCTGTTCGACGAGATTCGCGATGTCGCGGTAGCGCACGTCGCGTTCGGTCTGCGTGACGATGAAGTTGTCGAGCGCATAGCCGTGCCGCGTCGTGCTGACACGTGCATCGAGCACCGACAGCCCGTTGCGGTCGAAGTACGCGCAGATGCCCGCGAACAGGTCGGGGCGATCCTTCACGTACACGAGCACCTGCAGCGCGTCGCCGATCGGCGACGGCCGCGCGCGCACGATCGCGGTTTCGGCGTTCACGTGCCGGTACAGCACGCGCGTCTGCCATGCGATGTCGGCCGCGTCGTGACGCAGGAAGAAGCCGACGTCGAGCTGGTCCCACAGCGCGCGGTGCGCGTCGTCGGGCACGGTCTCTAGGCGCAGCAGCGCGAGCGCCTGCTCCTGCCGCGACTTCAGTTCCGAATGCGCGTCGGGGTTCGCTCCGCCGAGCACCGCGAGCGTGATGCGGTACAGGTCCTCGAGCAGCTTGCCCTTCCAAGTGTTCCACACCTTCGGGCTCGTGCCGCGGATATCGGCGACGGTCAGCAGGTAGAGTGCGGTGAGGTAGCGCTCGTTGCCGACGACTTCGGCGAAGCGCTTGATGACTTCTGGGTCGCTCGTGTCCTGCTTCTGCGCGACCTGGCTCATCGTCAGGTGATGCTGGACGAGCCACACGATCAGCGACGCGTCGTCGCCGGTGATCCCGTGCTCGCGGCAGAAGCGCCGCGCGTCGGCCATCCCGAGCGTCGAGTGGTCGCCGCCGCGGCCTTTCGCGATGTCGTGGAACAGTGCAGCGACGTACAGCACCCACGGGCGCTCGAAGTTGCCGATCAGCTGGCTGCAGAACGGGTACTCGTGCGCATGCTCGGCCACGGCGAAGCGGCGGATGTTGCGCAACACCATCAGGATGTGCTGGTCGACCGTGTACACGTGGTACAGGTCGTGCTGCATCTGGCCGACGATGCGGCGGAAATTCAGCAGGTAGCGGCCGAGCACGCTCGTCTGGTTCATCAGCCGGAACGCATGCGTGATGCCTTCGGGCTGCTGCAGGATCTGCATGAACGTGCGGCGGTTCTGCGGATCGCGCCGCCACGTGTGGTTCATGATCTCGCGCGAGTTGTAGAGCGCGCGCAGCGTGCGGGCGGACAGGCCCTTCACGCCGCGGGTCGCCTCGTACAGCAGGAACGCCTCGAGGATCGCGTCGGGATGGCGTTCGAACACGCCGTCGTCGACGATCTCGAGCATGCCCTGCTTCTCGACGAAGCGATCGGGCGACAGCACGCGCGTGATGCCGCTCGTCGCGGGGAACAGCTGCGCCTCGATGTTCTGGATCAGGATCGTCGCCAGCTGCGTGACCGCTTTCGCGGCCCAGTAGTAGCGGCGCATCAGCTGCTCGCTCGCGCGCTTGGCCTGCGTCGGCCGGTAGCCGAAGCTCTCGGCGGCCTGCGTCTGCAGGTCGAACACGAGCATGTCCTGGCGGCGTCCGGCGATCACGTGCAGGCGCGCGCGCAGCGTCTTCAGGAATCCTTCGTTGCGGCGCAGCTCGCGCGCTTCGCGATCGGTGATGAGGCCGCGCGTGTCGAGCTCGCGCCAGCTGCTGCCGAAGCCGGCCGCGCGCGCGATCCACAGGATCGTCTGCAGGTCGCGCAGCCCGCCGGGGCTCTCCTTCACGTTCGGCTCGAGGCTGTACGGCGTGTCCTGGAACTTCGCGTGGCGCTGGCGCATCTCGAGCACCTTCGCGGTGAAGAAGGCGCGCGCGTCGAGCGCCTCGTGATACCGCACGGTGAAGCGCTCGAACAGCGCGGTGCTGCCGACGATGCGGCGCGCCTCGAGCAGCGAGGTCTGCACGGTGACGTCCTGAGACGCCTCCTCGATGCATTGCTCGACCGTGCGCACGCTGCTGCCGATCTCGAGGCCGAGATCCCACGCCATCCCGATGAAGCGCTCGATCCGCGCGTCGAGCGCCGGGTCGTGCGCATCGGGCAGCAGCACCAGGATGTCGACGTCGGAGTGGGGCGCGAGCTCGCCGCGCCCGTAGCCGCCGACGGCGACGAGCGCGAGCGTCGCGGGCAGCCCGCAGTCGTCCCACACGCGCTTGAGCGCATCGTCGGTGAGTCTCGACAGCGCGTGCATCAGCGATGTGACGTTCGTCGCGCTGCGAAAGCGCTCGAGCAGGTCGGCCTTGGCGGCCTTGAATTCGGCGCGCCGCGACAGCGCTGCGGGCGAGGGGGCGGCGTGAGCGCTCATGGGCGGCCGTTCAGGTCAGCAGGTGAGGGGTGGGCGGGGCGGGCGCGACGGCGCTCAGACCGCGGCGGCCGGTTGCGCGAACACCGGGCGTGCCGGCGTGCCGGCGGACACGGTCAGCACCTCGTAGCCGGTTTCGGTGACGAGCACCGTGTGCTCCCATTGCGCGGACAGGCTGCGATCGCGCGTCTTGACCGTCCACTGGTCGGGCATCGTGCGGATGTCGCGCTTGCCGGCGTTGATCATCGGCTCGATCGTGAAGATCATCCCGGCCTTCAGCTCGATGCCGGTGCCCGGGCGCCCGTAGTGGACGACCTGCGGATCCTCGTGGAACACCGTGCCGATGCCGTGGCCGCAGTATTCGCGCACGACGCTGTAGCCCTGTGCTTCGGCGTGCTTCTGGATCGCGTAGCCGATGTCGCCGAGGTGCGCGCCGGGCTTGACCTGGTCGATGCCGAGCCACATGCACTCGTAGGTGGTCTGCACGAGGCGCTTCGCGAGGATCGAGCCTTCGCCGACGATGAACATCCGGCTGGTGTCGCCGAAGTAGCCGTTCTTGATCACGGTGATGTCGATGTTCAGCGCGTCGCCGTTCTTGATCACCTTCTCGCCGGGGATGCCGTGGCAGATCACGTCGTTGACCGAGATGCAGGTGGCCTTCGGGTACGGCGGATAGCCGGGCGGCTGGTAGTTCAGCGGCGCGGGGATCGTGCCCTGCTCGTTGAGCATGAATTCGTGACAGAGCCGGTCGAGTTCGGCGGTCGTGATGCCCGCGACGACGTGCGGCGTGATGAAGTCGAGCACTTCGCTCGCGAGACGGCAGGCGACGCGCATCTCGGCGATGTCGTGTTCGTTTTTGAGCGTAATAGCCATCGAGGTATGCCTGGAATGCGGTGAATTGACGGATTATCGCACCTTATGGCGGGCCTCGCAGCCCCTGCCGGCGGTGCCGGTGCGGGTTTTCGCGGATTGTCCGGCCGGCTGCCCCGCGGCAGGCGAAAGTGGCGGGCGACTTGAGAGCCGACAAATCGGCGTGCTATACTCTTTGGCTAAGTCGACATCCAAATGCCGAACATGCCCCGGTGTGGGGTGGTATCGCGACGGCATCAGGATGAAAGGCTTGCGGCACGGGCAGTTTCGCACGTGCCGAATCGCAAGCCGGCGCAACCAGGGTGCCGGCCGCGCGGAACGCGCGGCGGTACGGCAGCCGGCTTAAGACCCAACCCTCGTGGAGAATTTACATGGCAGTCACGATGCGCCAAATGCTGGAAGCGGGTGTCCACTTCGGTCACCAGACGCGCTTCTGGAACCCGAAGATGGCCCCGTTCATTTTCGGTCACCGCAACAAGATTCACATCATCAACCTCGAAAAGACGCTGCCGATGTTCACGGACGCACAGAAGTACGTGCGCCAGCTGGCAGCGAACCGCGGCACGATCCTGTTCGTCGGCACGAAGCGCCAGTCGCGTGACACGATCGCCCAGGAAGCGCAACGTGCGGGCATGCCGTACGTCAACGCACGCTGGCTCGGCGGCATGATGACCAACTTCAAGACGCTGAAGGTATCGATCAAGCGCCTGAAGGACATGGAAGCGGCAGTCGAGGCAGGCGAGCTCGAGAAGATGAGCAAGAAGGAAGCGCTGCTGTTCGAACGCGAAATCGCCAAGCTGCAGAAGTCGATCGGCGGCGTGAAGGACATGGGCGGCATTCCGGACGCAATCTTCGTCGTCGACGTCGGCTACCACAAGATCGCCGTCACGGAAGCGAACAAGCTGGGCGTGCCGGTCATCGCCGTGGTCGACACGAACCACTCGCCGGAAGGTGTGGACTACGTGATCCCGGGCAACGACGACTCGAGCAAGGCAGTCGCGCTGTACGCTGAAGGCGTGGCCGACGCGATCCTGGAAGGCCGTGCGAACGCGGTCAACGAAGTGGTCCAGGCAGCGCGTGGCGACGACGAGTACGTCGAGGAAAACGCGTAACTGGCCCCGAGCCGGCGCAAAAAGGGGGCTCTCAACAGGCCCCCTTTTTTTAAGCTTGTGCGCCGGACCTGATCGCGCCGAATCGGCGCGGGTCCGGAAACGATTTTCGGCCGTTCGCGTCCAAGCGGGCGGCGTTGTGAATACAGACTCAAGGAGCGAATGATGGCGGCAATTACCGCAAGCATGGTGGCAGAACTGCGCGCAAAGACCGACGCACCGATGATGGAGTGCAAGAAGGCGCTGACGGAAGCCGACGGCGACCTGGCCAAGGCTGAAGAGCTGCTGCGCGTCAAGCTCGGCAACAAGGCGAGCAAGGCGGCATCGCGCGTGACGGCAGAAGGCGTCGTCGCATCGTTCGTCGGCGGCAACGCGGGCGCGCTGGTCGAGCTGAACTGCGAAACCGACTTCGTCGCGAAGAACGACGACTTCCTCGCATTCTCGAAGACGGTTGCAGAACTCGTCGCGACGCAAAACCCGGCCGACGTGGCAGCGCTGTCGGCACTGCCGCTCGACGGTTCGACGGTCGACGCAGTCCGCCTGGCCCTGATCGGCAAGATCGGCGAGAACGTCTCGATCCGCCGTTTCGTCCGTTTCGAAACCGCGAACAAGATCGCAACGTACCTGCACGGCGCGCGTATCGGCGTGATCGTCGAGTACACGGGTGCGGAAGAGCAGGTCGGCAAGGACGTCGCGATGCACATCGCCGCGATGAAGCCGGTCGCCCTGTCGTCGGCCGACGTGCCGGCGGAACTGATCGAGACGGAACGCCGCGTCGCCGAGCAGAAGGCTGCCGAATCGGGCAAGCCGGCTGAAATCGTCGCGAAGATGGTCGACGGCAGCGTCCAGAAGTACCTGAAGGAAGTGTCGCTGCTGAACCAGACGTTCGTGAAGAACGACAAGCAGACGATCGAGCAGATGCTGAAGGCAGCGAACGCGACCGTGCAGAAGTTCGCGCTGTTCGTCGTCGGCGAAGGCATCGAGAAGCGCCAGGACGACTTCGCCGCCGAAGTGGCCGCGCAAGTCGCAGCAGCAAAGCAGCAGTAAGCAGTCAGGCAGTATCCGCGGCGGGCGTCCGCTCCGCCGCGGCCGGCGGCGCCGCCGGCCGGCCGGGAAACCCGGTCCGGTCGCCGGCGCTTGCCCGAATCAGTATTTCGCCCCTACAGTTCGTGGTTGTCATCCTCTCGTCGCTCGGAAGCCCCTATGTCCAATGCCTATAAACGCGTCCTCCTCAAACTCTCCGGCGAAGCGCTGATGGGCGACGATGCCTTCGGCATCAATCGCGCGACGATCGAACGGATGGTGGCGGATATCGCCGAAGTCGTGGGTCTCGGTACGCAACTCGCGGTCGTGATCGGCGGCGGTAACATTTTCCGCGGTGTCGCGGGCGGTGCGGCCGGCATGGACCGCGCGACGGCCGACTACATGGGGATGCTGGCGACGATGATGAACGCGCTGGCGCTGCAGGACGCGATGCGCCACGCCGGCATCGTCGCGCGCGTGCAGTCCGCGCTGCGCATGGATCAGGTGGTCGAGCCGTACATCCGGCCGCGCGCGATCCGCCAGCTCGAGGAAGGCAAGGTCGTGATCTTCGCGGCTGGCACGGGCAACCCGTTCTTCACGACGGACACGGCCGCTGCGCTGCGCGGTTCGGAAGTGGGCGCCGAGGTCGTTTTGAAGGCGACCAAGGTCGATGGCGTATATTCTGCCGATCCGAAGAAGGATCCGTCGGCCACGCGCTACACGACGATCAGCTTCGACGAGGCGATCAGCCGCAATCTGCAGGTGATGGACGCGACGGCCTTCGCGCTGTGCCGCGACCAGAAGCTGCCGATCCGCGTGTTTTCGATCAACAAGCCGGGCGCGCTCAAGCGCATCGTGCTGGGCGAGGACGAAGGTACGCTCGTCCACGTGTAAACTCCCGCGGATGCGGGCAAGCGGCGCGGGTCGCCGGCCGTGGTGCGTGGCGCACCGGGCGCGGCCCGCGTTCATTGAAGGTTGGAAGGTTCGGAGGTTGAAATGAGTGTCGCTGATGTCAAGAAGGGCGTAGAGCAGAAGATGCAGCGCTCGATCGAAGCGTTCAAGAACGATCTGGCGAAGATCCGTACGGGCCGTGCGCATACCGGTCTGCTCGATCACGTGCAGGTCGACTACTACGGTTCGATGGTGCCGATCTCGCAGGTTGCGAACCTGACGCTCGTCGACGCACGCACGATCGGCGTGCAGCCGTGGGAAAAGAACATGGTCGCGAAGGTCGAGAAGGCCATCCGCGAAGCCGATCTGGGCCTGAACCCGGCCACGGCCGGCGACCTGATCCGCGTGCCGATGCCCGCGCTGACGGAAGAGCGCCGCCGCGAGCTGACCAAGGTGGTCAAGAGCGAAGGCGAAACGGCCAAGGTCGCGATCCGCAACCTGCGCCGCGACGCGAACGAAGCGCTCAAGAAGCTCGTGAAGGACAAGGAAATCTCGGAAGACGACGAGCGCCGTGCGAGCGACGACGTGCAGAAGCTGACCGACAAGCACGTCGCCGAAGTCGACAAGCTCGTGCAGAGCAAGGAAGCCGAGATCATGACGGTCTGACGACCGTCCTCGCGCGCCGCCTTCTTCCCGCAACTGTCTCAACGGCCATGACCTATACCAGCTCTACCGTTCGCGTGCCTGACGTCGGCGCCGTGCCGCGTCATATCGCGATCATCATGGACGGCAACGGCCGTTGGGCGACCGAACGCCGCTTGCCGCGCGTCGCGGGGCACACCCGCGGCGTCGACGCCGTGCGGTCGGTGGTCGAAGGCTGCGCGCGCGCCGGCGTCGAATACCTGACGCTGTTCGCGTTCAGTTCGGAGAACTGGCGCCGGCCGAACGACGAAGTGTCGTTCCTGATGCGGCTGTTCATCACCGCGCTCGAGCGCGAGATCGGCAAGCTGCATGCGAACGGGATCCGCCTGCGCGTCGTGGGCGATCTCGAGCGTTTCGAGCCGCGCATCCGCGAACTGATCCGCCGCGCCGAAACCAAGACGGCGCGCAACACCCGCCTGACCTTGACGATCGCCGCGAACTACGGCGGCCGCTGGGACATCCTGCAGGCGACGAAGAAACTCGTCGAGCAGGCCGTGCGCGAGGGCCGAGAGGTCGAGGTGACCGAAGACGCGTTCGCGCCGCACCTGGCGATGGCCTATGCGCCGGAGCCCGATCTCTTCATCCGCACCGGCGGCGAGCAGCGCGTCAGCAATTTCCTGCTGTGGCAGCTCGCGTACGCCGAATTCTATTTCACCGACAAATACTGGCCGGATTTCGACGGCGCGGCGCTGGCCGACGCGATCGCGTCGTATACCGAGCGCGAGCGCCGTTTCGGGCGCACCAGCGCGCAGCTCGAACCGCAATCGCAGAACGCCGATTCCCTTTCATGCTGAAGACCCGTGTGATCACGGCGGTCGTGATGCTGGCCGTGTTGCTGCCGGTGACGCTGTTCGCGCCGCTCGCGGCCTTCGGCGCGCTGATCGGCGTCGTGCTCGTGTTCGCCGCGTGGGAATGGGCGCGCCTGCTGAAGCTCGGCGCGGCCGGTTCGGTCGTTTATGCGATCGTCGCCGCGCTGGCGCTCGCGGCGACCGCGCCGCTCGGCGTCGAGGCCGCTTCGTCCCGTCCCCTTTTCATGGCGGCCGGCGTGTTCTGGCTGCTGGTCGGCCCGTTCTCGCTGCGGCGCAAGCCGGAACTCGCGGGCGGCGTGTGGCGGCCGTTCCTGCTCGCGGCCGGGCTCGTGGTGTTCGCGGCCTGCTGGCACGCGGTCGTCGCGGCGCGTGCGCAGGGCGTTCCGTTCGTGCTCTCGCTGCTGCTGGTCGTGTGGCTGGCCGATATTGGTGCATATTTCGCGGGCAAGGCCTTCGGAAAGCGTAAACTGGCCGTTACGATCAGTCCCGGGAAGACTTGGGAAGGCGCGATCGGCGGCTGGCTCGCCGTGATGGTCGTCGCGGGAGCCGCGATGGCCGCGCACTGGTTCGAGCCGACCCTGTTTTCCGCATTCGCGACGCGCTACGGGATGCCCGGCGCGTGGGCCGCGCTGACGCTGCTGGTTGCGTACAGCGTGATCGGCGACCTGTTCGAGTCGCTGCTCAAGCGTCAGGCGGGCGTGAAGGATTCGAGCGGTCTGCTGCCCGGTCACGGCGGCGTGCTCGACCGCGTCGACGCGCTGCTGCCGGTGCTGCCGCTCGCAATGCTGCTGCTTGGTTAAACCACTATTTCTGTTATGCAAAAACGTCTGACACTGCTCGGTTCCACGGGCTCGATCGGAGACAGCACGCTTGACGTGGTCGCCCGCCATCCCGAGCGTTTCTCGGTCTATGCGTTGACCGCGCACCGCAATGGCGACAAGCTCGTCGAGCAGTGCCTGCGCTTCGCACCCGAAGTCGCGGTGGTCGGCGATGCGAACACGGCAGCGCACGTCGAGGCGAAGCTGCGCGCGGCGGGCAACAAGACCACGGTGCTGTACGGGCCGCAGGCGCTCGTCGACGTGTCGAACAGCGACGGCTGCGACACGGTCGTCGCGGCGATCGTCGGCGCGGCCGGCCTCGCGCCGAGCCTGGCGGCCGCGCGCGCCGGCAAGCGCATCCTGCTCGCGAACAAGGAATCGCTCGTGATGTCGGGCGCGATCTTCATGGACGCCGTGCGCGACCATGGCGCGATCCTGCTGCCGGTCGACAGCGAACACAACGCGATCTTCCAGTGCATGCCGCGCGACGCGAACGAGCACGGCGGGATCTCGAAGATCATCCTGACCGCGTCGGGCGGCCCGTTCCGCACGCGCGAGCCGGCCACGCTCGTCGACGTGACGCCGGACGAGGCCTGCAAGCATCCGAACTGGGTGATGGGCCGCAAGATTTCCGTCGATTCCGCGACGATGATGAACAAGGGCCTCGAAGTGATCGAGGCGCACTGGATCTTCGGCCTGCCGGGCGACCGGATCGACGTGCTGATCCACCCGCAGAGCGTGATCCATTCGCTCGTGTCGTACCGCGACGGCTCGGTGCTCGCGCAGCTCGGCAACCCCGACATGCGTACGCCGATCGCGCACGCGCTGGCGTTCCCGGAGCGCGTCGACGCCGGTGTCGAGCAGCTCGACCTCGCGCAGATCGCCCAGCTGTCGTTCGAGAAGCCCGACTACACGCGCTTCCCGTGCCTCGCGCTCGCGCTGAAGGCGCTCGAGGAGGGCGGCATCGCGAGCGCCGCGTTGAACGCGGCGAACGAAATCGCGGTCGAAGCGTTTCTCGAGCGCCGGATCGGCTTCATGGCGATCGCGGCGACGGTCGACGCGGTGCTCAACGCACTGCCGAACCGCAACCCGAACGGGCTCGACGACGTCCTTGCGGCGGATGCCGAGGCACGCCGCCTCGCTGCCGAGATCATTGCGAAAGCGCCTGCGCCACGCGTGGAGCGCACTGTCTGAATGAGGTGCTCATGAACGTGCTGGTCGAACTGATCGCGTTTGCGGTGGCGATCGGGGTGCTGGTCGTCGTGCATGAGTACGGACATTATCGCGTCGCGCGCTGGTGCGGCGTGAAGGTGCTGCGTTTCTCGATCGGCTTCGGCCAGCCCGTCGCGCGCTGGGTCAGCCGCAAGACGGGCACCGAATGGACGCTCTCCGCGCTGCCGCTCGGCGGCTACGTGAAGATGCTCGACGAGCGCGAGCCGGGGGCGGGCGTCAAACCCGAGGAGCTCGGCCAGGCGTTCAACCGGCAATCGGTGTTCAAGCGCATCGCGATCGTCGCCGCCGGCCCGATCGCGAACTTCCTGTTGGCAATCGTCCTGTTTTCCGCCGTATTCGCAACCGGCGTGACCGAGCCGGCCGCGGTGCTCGCGCCGCCGGCCGCCGGCACGGCGGCCGCCCGCGCGGGCTTCGACGGCAGCGAGACGATCGTATCGATCCGCGACGTGCGCGTAGGCGACGCGCAGGGCGGCGACGCCGTGCCGGTGCGCTCGTGGTCGGACCTGCGCTGGAAGCTGCTGGCGGCCGCGTTCGATCATCGCGAGGTCGTGCTCGGCGCGCGCGACGGCGGCGCGGCGACGTTCGACTTCCGCGTCGACCTGCGCAATGTTCCCGAAAGCGCGCTCGACGACGATTTCATGCTGCACCTGGGCTTCGAGACCGGCGGCGGCGCGCTGTCGGTGGCGTCGGTGCAGCCCGGCAGCGCGGCCGAGCAGGCGGGCCTGAAGGCCGGCGACAAGCTGCTCGCGCTCGACGGCAAGCCCATCGGCGGCGCCACGCGCTTCATCGACGCGGTGAAGCACCATGCGGGCCAGGCGGTCGAACTGCAGATCGAGCGCGGCGGTGCCTCCCGGACGGTGTCGATCGTGCCGCAGGCGCAGCGCGACGACGAAACGGGGCAGCAGGTCGGCCGCATCGGCGCGGCGCTGTCGATGCACACGCCGTCGGTCGACGTCCGCTACGGGCCGATCGAGAGTCTGCGCCTCGGCGCGCACCGCACGTGGGACATCGCCGTTTACTCGCTGAGGATGTTCGGGCGGATGATCACGGGCGATGCTTCGCTGAAGAACCTGTCCGGCCCGGTGACGATTGCGGACTACGCGGGCAAGAGCGCGCGGCTCGGTCCGTCGGCCTTCCTGTCGTTCCTCGCCCTTGTCAGCATTAGCCTCGGGGTGCTGAACTTGCTGCCGATTCCCGTTTTGGACGGGGGGCATCTGTTATATTATCTGGTTGAAGCCGCGACCGGGAAAGCCGTATCGGAGCGCTGGCAGCTGATTCTGCAAAGAGCCGGGTTGATCTGCATCGTCGCGTTGTCGGCGATCGCGCTGTTCAACGACCTGGCTCGGTTAATCCATTTCTGAAGCGTCAGGCGGCGGCCAGTCGGCCGCCGCCTGATTTGATGCAGCTAAATATTGGGGATGCACGTTGTTCAAACCTCATCGCTTTGTACCTAAGACAGTTGCAGCGGCCGCGCTCGCCGCGCACGGCCTCGCGGCGCATGCAGCGGCACCGTTCGTGGTGCAAGACATCAAGATCGAGGGGTTGCAGCGCGTCGAAGCCGGTTCGGTGTTCGCCTACCTGCCGATCAAGCAGGGCGATACCTTCACCGACGACAAGGCATCCGAAGCAATCCGCGCGCTGTACGCGACGGGCTTCTTCAACGACGTGCGCATCGCCACCCAGGGCAACGTCGTGATCGTGCAGGTGCAGGAGCGTCCGGCCATCGCGTCGATCGACTTCACCGGCACGAAGGAATTCGACAAGGACAACCTGACGAAGGCTCTGCGCGCGGTGGGTCTGGCCGACGGCCGCTACTACGACAAGGCGCTCGTCGACAAGGCGGAGCAGGAGCTCAAGCGTCAGTACCTGACGCGCGGCTTCTATGCGGCCGAGGTCAAGACGACGATCACGCCGGTCGACGCGAACCGCGTGTCGATCCTGTTCGCGGTCGCCGAAGGCCCGAGCGCGAAGATCCGCCAGATCAACTTCATCGGCAACAAGGCGTTCAGCACCAGCACGCTGCGCGACGAAATGCAGCTGTCGACGCCGAACTGGTTCTCCTGGTACACGAAGAACGACCTGTACTCGAAGGAAAAGCTCACGGGCGACCTCGAGGCCGTGCGCTCGTACTACCTGAACCGCGGCTACCTCGAGTTCAACATCGAATCGACGCAGGTGTCGATCTCGCCCGACAAGAAGGACATGTACCTGACGGTCACGCTGCACGAAGGCGAGCCGTACACGGTGTCGGGCATCAAGCTGTCGGGCAACCTGCTCGATCGCGAAGCCGAACTGAACAAGCTGATCAAGATCAAGCCGGGCGATCGCTTCTCGGCCGAAAAGCTGCAGCAAACGACGAAGTCGATCGTCGACAAGCTCGGTGAATACGGCTACGCATTCGCGACCGTCAACGCGCAGCCGGACATCGACCAGGCGAACCACAAGGTGAACCTGAACCTCGTCGTCGATCCGAGCCGCCGCGTGTACGTGCGCCGCATCAACGTGGTCGGCAACACGCGCACGCGCGACGAAGTCGTGCGCCGCGAAATGCGCCAGCTCGAAAGCTCGTGGTTCGATTCGAACCGCCTCGCGCTGTCGAAGGACCGCGTGAACCGTCTCGGCTATTTCACCAACGTCGACGTGACGACGGTGCCGGTCGAAGGCACGAACGACCAGGTCGACGTGAACGTGAAGGTCGACGAAAAGCCGACCGGCGCGATCACGCTGGGCGCGGGCTTCTCGTCGACGGACAAGGTGGTGCTGTCGGCCGGCGTGTCGCAGGACAACGTGTTCGGCTCGGGCACGAGCCTGTCGGTGAACGTCAACACCGCGAAGAGCTACCGCACGCTGACCGTCACGCAGGTCGACCCGTACTTCACGGTCGACGGCATCAAGCGGATCACCGACGTCTACTACCGCACGTACCAGCCGCTTTACTACTCGACGAGCTCGAGCTTCCGGATCATCAGCGCGGGCGGCAACCTGAAGTTCGGCATTCCGTTCTCGGAAGTCGACACCGTCTACTTCGGCGCGGGCTTCGAGCAGAACCGTCTCGACGTCGACTCGAACACGCCGCAGAGCTACCAGGATTACGTGAACGAGTTCGGCCGCGTGTCGAACACGGTGCCGCTGACGGTGGCATGGTCGCGCGACGCGCGTGACAGCGCGCTGATCCCGAGCCGCGGCTACTTCACGCAGGCGAACGTCGAATACGGCGTGCCGGTCGGCAAGATCCAGTACTACAAGGCCGACCTGCAGGCGCAGTACTACTATTCGTTCTCGCGCGGCTTCATCCTGGGCCTGAACCTGCAAGGCGGCTACGGTAACGGCATCGGCAACCCGTACCCGATCTTCAAGAACTACTACGCGGGCGGTATCGGCTCCGTGCGTGGCTACGAGCCGAGCTCGCTGGGCCCGCGCGACACGAAGACGAACGACCCGATCGGCGGTTCGAAGATGGTGGTCGGCAACATCGAGCTGACGTTCCCGCTGCCGGGCACCGGCTACGACCGCACGCTGCGCGTGTTCACGTTCCTCGACGGCGGTAACGTGTGGGGCAACGCGCCGGGCGGCACGAGTACCGGCGCGAACGGCCTGCGTTACGGCTACGGTGTGGGTCTCGCGTGGATCTCGCCGATCGGCCCGCTGAAGCTGAGCCTCGGCTTCCCGCTGCAGAAGCACGAAGGCGACCAGTACCAGAAATTCCAGTTCCAGATCGGGACGGCGTTCTGATCGAACGCATGACAACAGTAACGAGAGGGTAATTTTGCTAACCGGTAAGTTTTCGAAACGAGTGATGTGTGCGCTGACCGTTGCGCTGGCCTTGGGCGCGGCGACGGCGCATGCTCAGGACGTCGCCCGCATCGCGGCGGTCAATTCGGATCGGATCCTGCGCGAGTCGGCGCCCGCCAAGGCGGCGCAGACGAAGCTCGAAGCCGAGTTCGCGAAGCGCGACAAGGATCTGCAGGACCTCGCGGCGCGCCTGAAGTCGATGTCCGATTCGCTGGACAAGAACGGTGCGTCGCTGTCGGCGGCCGATCGCGCGCAGAAGCAGCGCGATCTCGCGCAGCTCGACACCGACTTCCAGCGCAAGCAGCGCGAGTTTCGCGAAGACCTGAACCAGCGCCGCAACGAGGAGCTCGCGGCCGTGCTGGAGCGTGCGAACAAGGTCATCAAGCAGATCGCCGAGCAGCAGAATTACGACCTGATCGTGCAGGAAGCCGTGTACGTCAGCCCGCGCATCGACATCACCGACAAGGTGCTCAAGGCGCTCGCGTCCGGCTCGACGAACTGAACGGAGCAGACGACGAATGGCATTGACGCTTGAGGCACTCGTAACGCGGTTCGGCGGCGAGATCGCCGGCGACGCCCGGTGCAAGGTGGGCGGCCTCGCGCCGCTCGACCAGGCAGGCCCTCAGCAACTCGCGTTTCTCGCGAACCCGAAGTACCTGTCGCAGGTCGAGACGACCCGCGCCGGCGCGGTGCTGATCGCGCCGAAGGATCTCGAAAAGCTGGGCGCGGCCGCGAGCGGCCGCAACTTCATCGTGACGCCGAATCCGTACGCGTACTTCGCGCGCGTCGCGCAGATGTTCATCGATCTCGCCACGCCGCCGCGCGCGGCCGGCGTGCATCCGAGCGCGACGATCGATCCGGCCGCGCAGGTCGCCGCGACCGCGGTGATCGGCCCGCACGTGACGGTCGAGGCCGGCGCGGTGATCGAAGACGACGTGCAACTCGACGCGAACGTGTTCGTCGGCCGCGGCACGACGATCGGCGCCGGCTCGCACCTGTATCCGAACGCGTCGGTGTACCACGGCTGCAAGATCGGCCCGCGCGCGATCATCCACGCGGGTGCCGTGATCGGTTCCGACGGCTTCGGTTTCGCGCCGGATTTCGTCGGCGACGGCGACGCGCGCACCGGCAGCTGGGTCAAGATCCCGCAGGTCGGCGGCGTGTCGATCGGCCCGGACGTCGAGATCGGCGCGAACACGACGATCGACCGCGGCGCGATGGCGGACACCGTCATCGAAGAATGCGTGAAGATCGACAACCAGGTGCAGATCGCCCACAACTGCCGGATCGGCGCCTACACGGTGATCGCCGGCAAGGCGGGCATCGCGGGCAGCACGACGATCGGCCGCCACTGCATGATCGGCGGCGCGGCGGGGATCGCCGGCCACGTGACGCTCGGCGACTATGTCATCATCACGGCGAATTCGGGCGTGTCGAAGTCGCTGCCGAAGGCCGGCATCTACACGAGCGCGTTCCCGGCCGTCGACCACGGCGAATGGAACCGGAGCGCCGCGCTCGTGCGCAACCTCGACAAGCTGCGCGACCGCATCAAGGCGCTCGAAACCGCGCTGGCCGCCCAGGGCGGCACGCACGCCTGACCGACACCATGCGAGACCACGAACCGGGCACGGCCAGCGCATCCGGCCCGGTTTGCCAGACTGGGCCGCACGGCGGCCCGCTTCAGCCTTTGCATCACCACCGCGCAGCCTCTGCGTGAGACGAACCATCATGAGCACTGAAAAAATCAATCTCGACATCCACAAGATCCTCACGCTGCTGCCGCATCGCTATCCGATTCTGCTCGTCGATCGCGTGCTCGAACTCGAGCCGCACAAGGGGATCAAAGCGCTGAAGAACGTGTCGATCAACGAGCCGTTCTTCCAGGGGCACTTCCCGAAGCGGCCGGTGATGCCGGGAGTGCTGATCCTCGAGGCGCTCGCTCAGGCGGCCGCGCTGCTGACGTTCTCGGAAGAGCAGCCGAAGGATCCGGAAAACACGCTGTACTACTTCGTCGGGATCGACGGCGCGCGCTTCAAGCGCGTGGTCGAACCGGGCGACCAGCTGATTCTGAACGTGACGTTCGAACGTTACATCCGCGGCATCTGGAAGTTCAAGGCAGTGGCGGAAGTGGACGGCAAGGTGGCGGCGGAAGCCGAACTGATGTGCACGGTCAAGACGGCCGACGCGGCGCCCTGAGCGACGCGGCACGCATGGGTAACGTAACGCGGGCAACGCGACACATCACATCGAGAGGCAACGGCGCATGACCAGGATTCATCCTACCGCGATCGTCGAACCGGGCGCACAGATCGACGAGTCCGTCGAGATCGGGCCGTACGCGATCGTCGGGCCGCACGTCACGATCGGCGCGCGCACGACGATCGGCTCGCACAGCGTGATCGAAGGTCACACGACGCTCGGCGAGGACAACCGCATCGGCCATTACGCGTCGGTGGGCGGCCGTCCGCAGGACATGAAGTACAAGGACGAGCCGACGAAGCTCGTGATCGGCAACCGCAACACGATCCGCGAATTCACGACGATCCACACCGGCACCGTGCAGGACGTCGGCGTGACGACGCTCGGCGACGACAACTGGATCATGGCCTATGTGCACATCGGCCATGACTGCCGCGTCGGCAACAACGTGATCCTGTCGAGCAACGCGCAGATGGCCGGTCACGTCGAGATCGGCGACTTTGCGATCGTCGGCGGGATGTCCGGTGTGCACCAGTTCGTGCGCATCGGCGCGCACTCGATGCTGGGCGGCGCCTCGGCGCTCGTGCAGGACGTGCCGCCGTTCGTGATCGCGGCCGGCAACAAGGCCGAGCCGCACGGCATCAACGTCGAAGGCCTGCGCCGGCGCGGTTTCTCGCCCGACGCGATCTCGGCGCTGCGCAGCGCGTACCGCCTGCTGTACAAGAACGGCCTGTCGCTCGAGGAAGCGAAGGTGCAGTTGCGCGAGCTGGCGGCCGCGGGCGGCGAAGGCGACGCAGCGGTCACCGCGCTCGTCGAGTTCATCGACGCGTCCCAACGCGGCATCATCCGCTAAGCGATGTCGCTCCCGACCAATCAGCTCCGGCTCGCGATGGTGGCCGGCGAGCCGTCGGGCGACCTGCTCGCGGCGTCGCTGCTCGGCGGGCTTCAGGCGCGGCTGCCCGCATCGACCCGCTACTACGGGATCGGCGGGCAGCGGATGCTCGCGCACGGCTTCGACTCGCACTGGCAGATGGACAAGCTGACGGTGCGCGGCTACGTCGAGGCGCTGGGCCAGATTCCCGAGATCCTGCGGATTCGCGGCGAGCTGAAGCGCCAGCTGCTCGCGGAGCGGCCCGACGCCTTCATCGGCGTCGACGCGCCCGATTTCAACTTCAGCGTGGAGCAGGCCGCGCGCGACGCGGGCATCCCGTCGATCCACTTCGTGTGCCCGTCGATCTGGGCGTGGCGCGGCGGCCGGATCAAGAAGATCGCGAAGTCCGTCGACCACATGCTGTGCCTGTTCCCGTTCGAACCGGCGATCCTCGACAAGGCAGGCGTCGCGTCGACGTATGTCGGCCACCCGCTGGCCGACGAGATTCCGCTCGAGCCCGACACGCACGGCGCGCGCATCGCGCTCGGCCTGCCGGCCGAGGGCCCCGTGATCGCGGTGCTGCCGGGCAGCCGGCGCTCGGAGATCGGGCTGATCGGCCCGACGTTCTTCGCCGCGATGGCGCTGATGCAGCAGCGCGAGCCCGGCGTGCGGTTCGTGATGCCGGCGGCGACGCCCGCGCTGCGCGAACTGCTGCAGCCGCTCGTCGACGCCCATCCGCAACTCGCGCTGACGATCACCGACGGCCGCTCGCAGGTTGCGATGACGGCCGCCGACGCGATCCTCGTGAAGAGCGGCACCGTCACGCTGGAAGCCGCGCTGCTGAAAAAGCCGATGGTGATCTCGTACAAGGTGCCCTGGCTGACCGGACAGATCATGCGCCGGCAGGGCTATCTGCCGTACGTCGGCTTGCCGAACATCCTGGCGGGGCGCTTCGTCGTGCCCGAGCTGCTGCAGCATTTCGCGACGCCCGAGGCGCTCGCCGATGCGACGCTCACGCAGCTGCGCGACGACGCGAACCGCCGCACGCTGACCGAAGTGTTTACCGAAATGCATCTCTCGCTGCGGCAGAACACGGCCGCGAAGGCGGCCGAAGCGGTCGTGCGCGTACTCGAGCAACGCAAGGGGCGCGCATGACGGCAGCTCGTGCACCACGCCGCCGCGCGTCGACCGACGTGCAGGGCGGCTTCGACTTCAGCCGGCCCGACGAGATCGTCTGCGGCGTCGACGAAGCGGGCCGCGGCCCGCTCGCGGGGCCGGTGGTCGCCGCCGCGGTGATCCTCGATCCCGCGCAGCCGATCGACGGGCTCGACGATTCGAAGGCGCTGTCCGCGAAAAAGCGCGACGCGCTGTACGACCTGATCGTCGCGCGCTCGCGTGCGTATTGCGTCGCGTCGGCCAGCGTCGACGAGATCGACACGCTCAACATCCTGCACGCGACGATGCTCGCGATGAAGCGGGCCGTCGAAGGCCTGTCGGTGCTGCCGACGCTCGCGCAGATCGACGGCAACCGCTGCCCGACGCTGATGGTGCGTGCCGAGGCGATCGTCAGCGGAGACGCGCTCGTGCCGAGCATCTCGGCCGCGTCGATCCTCGCGAAGGTCGCGCGTGACCGCATGCTCGTCGAGCTGCACGAACGCTTCCCGGTGTACGGGTTCAACGTGCATGCGGGCTACGGCACCGAGAAACATCTCGCCGCGCTGCGCGAGCACGGCCCGTGCGAAGCGCATCGGCGCTCGTTCGCACCCGTGCGCGCGGCACTCGACCTGATTCGATGAAAAGCATTACTTCCCGCGACAACCCGCTGTACAAGCGCCTGAAGGCGCTTGCGGGTTCGACGTCCCAGCAGCGCCGCGGCGGCCAGGCGCTGCTCGAAGGTTTTCACCTCGCCAGCGCGTATCTCGATACGGGCGCGATACCCGAGCTGTGCGTCGCCACCGAAGGCGCGCTCGCGCACGACGAAGCGCAGGCGATCATCGCGCGCGTCGACGTGCAGCGGGTCGTCACGCTGCCCGATGCGCTGTTCGGACAACTGTCGAACGTGGTGAGCGGCGTCGGTTTCCTGCTGCTCGTCGATCGTCCCGCGCAGCCGCTGCCGGAGCGTGTCACGCACACGTCGGTCGTGCTCGACGGCGTGCAGGACGCCGGCAACGTCGGCTCGATCCTGCGCAGCGCGGCCGCGGCCGGTGTGCGGCACGTGTTCTGCGCGCCGGGCACCGCCTATGCGTGGTCGTCGAAGGTGCTGCGCTCGGGAATGGGCGCGCACTTCCTGCTGTCGATCCACGAGGATGTCGAGGCCGGCGCGCTCGCCGAACGCCTCGACGTGCCGGTCGCGCTGACCGATTCGCACGGCGCGCAGGCGATCTACGACTGCGACCTGGCCGGTCCCGTCGCATGGGTGTTCGGCAACGAGGGCGCCGGCGTGTCGGCGTTCTGGCGCGACGTGGCCACGCATCGCGTGACGATCCCGCAGCCGGGCGGCATGGAGTCGCTGAATGTGGCGGCTGCGGCGGCGGTGTGCCTGTTCGAGCAGGTGCGGCAGCAGCGTCGCGCATGACTTGATGACGTGACGCGCGGCGTTGGCCGCGCGGTATCCCGCACCACGAAACAAGGCCGCGTTCGACGCGGCCTTGTTGCTTCTGGCGACGGCGGCCCGGCGGCCGCCCGCGCGCCGGTCGTCAGTACGACTGCCGGTCGAGGCGGATTTCCTGCAGGATCGTCGTCGCGATCTCCTCGATCGACTTGTGCGTCGACGACAGCCACTTGATCCCTTCGCGGCGCATCATCGCCTCGGCCTCGTTGATCTCGTAGCGGCAATTCTCGGGCGCCGCGTACTTGCTGCCGGGGCGGCGCTCGTTGCGGATCTCCGACAGGCGCTGCGGATCGATCGACAGCCCGAACAGCTTGTCGCGATGCGGCGACAGCGCCGACGGCAGCTTGCCGCGCTCGAAGTCTTCCGGAATCAGCGGATAGTTGGCGGCCTTCACGCCGTACTGCATCGCGAGATACAGGCTCGTCGGCGTCTTGCCGCTGCGCGACACGCCGACCAGGATCACGTCGGCTTCCGACAGGTTGCGGTTCGACTGGCCGTCGTCGTGCGCGAGCGAGAAGTTGATCGCCTCGATCCGCGTCTTGTATTCCTCGGTGTCGGCGTTCTGGTGGCCGCGGCCCATCGCGTGGCTCGACTTCAGCTCCAGTTCCTGCTCGAGCGGCTCGACGAAGCGCTGGAACATGTCCAGCACGAGCGCGTTCGAGCGCTTGACGATGTCGTTCGACTCGCTGTCGACGAGCGTCGTGAACACGATCGCGCGGCGGCCGTCGTGCACTGCGGCTTCGTTGATCTTCTCGACGGTCGAAAAGGCCTTGTCGAGCGAGTCGACGAACGGCACGCGCACGAGCCGGAATTTCTGGTCGAACTGGGAGAGGATCGAGTGCGCGAAGGTTTCGGCAGTGATCCCGGTGCCGTCGGAGACGATGAAAACGGTAGGCAGCATGAATCTGGGCGTCGAGCGTGAAGGGCGGTTGCGCGGGCGGCTGGAGGTCCGCCTCCAGGCACAGTGACAAGGTCGCGCCACATCCGGCAGCCGGCACGGTAGAATAGCGGCAACCTGTTGGATAAGCAATTGCGGGGGCGGGGTGCGAACGGCACGCCAGACTTGCCGCGAACGTTCCAGAACTCCCGGCAAGTTCGGCGATTCGTCTGAATATATCGCCCTTCTGCCGGGATTTTTGCAAATCGGGTCGGAAGATTTCCCGCCTGCGATTGTTTCTCCAACAGGTTGCGCAAGACGCGCCGCGCCTTTTTGCAAGCGCCCGCGTCCGAGCCCACTTGCGCAATCGAGCATTTTTTTCACACTTAGGGGCTTGTATGACTAACGCAGCAAACGTCGCAAAGGACCAGGCGTATGTAATCCCGTTCGAGCAGTTGCGGATGACCGATGTGGAGATCGTGGGCGGCAAGAATGCGTCGCTCGGCGAGATGATCAGCCAGCTTTCCGAAGCAGGCGTTCGCGTACCCACCGGTTTCGCCACGACCGCGCTCGCATTCCGCGATTTCCTCAAGCACAACGATCTGACCGATCGCATCGCCAAGCGTCTCGAGTCGCTCGACATCGACGACGTGAAGGCGCTCGCCGAAGCCGGTGCCGAAATCCGCAAGTGGATCGTCGACGCGCCGCTGCAGGCACGTCTCGAGGAGGAAATCCGCGCACAGTTCGAAATCCTGAAGAACGGCTCGCCGGGCGAGCTGTCGTTCGCCGTGCGTTCGTCCGCGACCGCGGAAGACCTGCCCGACGCGTCGTTCGCCGGCCAGCAGGAGTCGTACCTCAACGTCGTCGGCATCGACGACGTGCTCGACCGCATGAAGCACGTGTTCGCGTCGCTGTACAACGACCGCGCGATCTCGTATCGCGTGCACAAGGGTTTCACGCACGCTGAAGTCGCGCTGTCGGCCGGTGTGCAGCGCATGGTCCGCTCGGACGTCGGCGCGGCCGGCGTGATGTTCACGATCGACACCGAATCGGGCTTCAAGGACGCCGTGTTCATCACGTCGAGCTACGGCCTGGGCGAAACCGTCGTGCAGGGCGCCGTGAACCCGGACGAGTTCTACGTGTTCAAGACGACGCTCGCACAGGACAAGTACCCGATCATCCGCCGCTCGATCGGCTCGAAGCTGATCAAGATGGAATTCACGCAGCCGGGCGAGCCGGGCCGCGTGAAGACGGTCGACGTGCCGCACGAGCAGCGCAACCGCTACTCGATCACCGACGAAGACGTGATCGAACTCGCGAAGTACGCGGTCATCATCGAGAAGCACTACCAGCGTCCGATGGACATCGAGTGGGGCAAGGACGGCCGCGACGGCAAGATCTTCATCCTGCAGGCGCGTCCGGAAACGGTGAAGAGCCAGGCGAGCGGCAAGGCCGAGCAGCGCTTCAAGCTGAAGGGCCAGTCGCAGGTGCTGGCAACGGGCCGCGCGATCGGCCAGAAGATCGGCGCGGGCCCCGTGCGCGTGATCCAGGACCCGTCGGAAATGGAACGCGTGCAGCCGGGCGACGTGCTGGTGGCGGACATGACCGACCCGAACTGGGAGCCGGTGATGAAGCGTGCGGCGGCGATCGTCACGAACCGTGGCGGCCGCACCTGCCACGCGGCGATCATCGCGCGTGAGCTCGGCGTGCCGGCAGTCGTCGGCTGCGGCGACGCGACCGACGTGCTGAAGGACGGCGCGCTCGTCACGGTGTCGTGCGCGGAAGGCGACGAAGGCAAGATCTACGACGGGCTGCTCGAGACGGAAGTCACGGAAGTGCAGCGCGGCGAACTGCCGGAAATCCCGGTCAAGATCATGATGAACGTCGGCAACCCGCAGCTCGCGTTCGACTTCTCGCAACTGCCGAACGGTGGTGTTGGCCTCGCACGTCTCGAGTTCATCATCAACAACAACATCGGCGTGCACCCGAAGGCGATCCTCGAGTACCCGAACATCGACCAGGACCTGAAGAAGGCGGTCGAGAGCGTCGCGCGCGGTCACGCGTCGCCGCGCCAGTTCTACGTCGACAAGCTGACGGAAGGCGTCGCGACGATCGCCGCGGCGTTCTATCCGAAGCCCGTGATCGTGCGTCTGTCCGACTTCAAGTCGAACGAGTACAAGAAGCTGATCGGCGGTTCGCGCTACGAGCCGGACGAGGAAAACCCGATGCTGGGCTTCCGCGGCGCGTCGCGTTACATCGCCGAAGACTTCGCGCAGGCGTTCGAGATGGAATGCCGTGCACTGAAGCGCGTGCGCGACGAGATGGGCCTGACCAACGTCGAGATCATGGTGCCGTTCGTGCGTACCGTGAAGCAGGCGGAGCGTGTCGTCGGCCTGCTCGAGAAGTTCGGCCTGAAGCGCGGTGAAAACGGCCTGCGCCTCGTGATGATGTGTGAAGTCCCGACCAACGCGATCCTCGCAGAAGAGTTCCTCGAGCACTTCGACGGTTTCTCGATCGGTTCGAACGACCTCACGCAGCTCACGCTCGGCCTCGACCGTGACTCGGGCATGGAACTGCTGGCCGTCGACTTCGACGAACGCGACCCGGCCGTCAAGTTCCTGCTCAAGCGTGCGATCGATACCTGCCGCAAGATGGGCAAGTACGTCGGTATCTGCGGCCAGGGCCCGTCCGATCACCCGGACTTCGCGCAATGGCTGACCGACGAAGGCATCGTGTCGATCTCGCTGAACCCGGACACGATCATCGATACGTGGCAGGCGCTCGCCAACCGGAAGTAACGGTCGGTAACGCTTATTCGGCGCAAGCGCGGTACGCCGCGCTTGCGTTGAAGGCAAAATGCAAGGTTCGTGTTATAAACACCCCGGTAAGCGCCGGGGTGTTTTTTTTCGTCGGTACGCGCCGCGTTGCGTCATGCGTGTCGACCGCGACCCACGGGCGGGCGCGCAGCGAATATAGTGAGCAGCGGGGACGTTTTTCGGGAGACCACAATGATGTCGGGACATCTGTTCTGGTGGGTCGGAGTCGGCGTGCTGGTCGTCGCCGAATTGCTGACCGGCACGTTCTATCTGCTGATGATCGCGCTCGGCTTTCTCGCGGGCGCGCTGCTGCAGCTCGCCGGTTTCGCGCCGCACGTGCAGTTCGGTGCGGCCGCCGTGGTCGCGATCGTCGCGATGATCGTGCTGCGCCGCTCGGGGCTCGGGCGCAAGCAGAAGCGCGACACGTCGACGAATCCGGACGTCAATCTCGATATCGGCGCGACCGTCACGGTCGACGCGTGGCACGACCGCCGCGCGCGCGTGCAGTATCGCGGCGCCGACTGGGACGTCGAACTCGCGGCCGGCGAGCGCGACGATGCACGCGTGTATCAGGTGCGTGCCGTGCGCGGCAACAGTCTCGTCGTCATCGCGAAACCCGCGGGCTGATCGTCCACTGATACAACAAGGAGGGAATATTTCATGGATTCGCTGATCATCTGGGTCGTCCTGCTCGTCATCGCCATCGTGATCGTGTCGAAGACGGTGAAGATCGTGCCGCAGCAGCATGCGTGGGTGCTCGAACGCTTCGGGCGCTATCACGCGACGCTGTCGCCCGGTCTCAATATCGTGCTGCCGTTCGTCGACCGGATCGCCTACAGGCACGTGCTGAAGGAAATCCCGCTCGACGTGCCGAGCCAGGTCTGCATCACGCGCGACAACACGCAGCTGCAGGTCGACGGCGTGCTGTACTTCCAGGTGACCGATCCGATGAAGGCGTCGTACGGGTCGAGCAACTTCGTGCTCGCGATCACGCAGCTCGCGCAGACGACGCTGCGCTCGGTGGTCGGCAAGCTCGAACTCGACAAGACCTTCGAGGAGCGCGACTTCATCAACCACAACATCGTGTCGGCGCTCGACCAGGCCGCCGCGAACTGGGGGGTGAAGGTGCTGCGCTACGAGATCAAGGACCTGACGCCGCCGAAGGAGATCCTCCATGCGATGCAGGCGCAGATCACCGCGGAGCGGGAAAAGCGCGCGCTGATCGCTGCTTCCGAAGGCCGCAAGCAGGAGCAGATCAACCTCGCGTCGGGCGCGCGCGAAGCGGCGATCCAGAAGTCGGAAGGCGAGCGGCAGGCCGCGATCAACCAGGCGCAGGGCGAGGCGGCCGCGATTCTCGCGGTGGCCGAGGCGAACGCGCAGGCGATCCAGAAGATCGCGAACGCGATCCAGTCGCAGGGCGGGATGGATGCCGTGAACCTGAAGGTCGCCGAGCAGTACGTCGGCGCGTTCTCGAACCTCGCGAAACAGGGCAATACGCTGATCGTGCCGGCGAACTTGTCGGATCTCGGCACCGCGATCGCGTCGGCGCTGACGATCGTCAAGAACGCGGCACCGGCGGCGAGCGGGCGGGGCTGAGCGGCACGCGCGGGTTACGCGTGCCGGCGATCGCCGCGAGCGTCGCCGGGTGTGCGCCGCTCGTGTGCCCGTCGTGTGCCCGGTATGTGCCGGTCATGTGCTCGTTATGTGCCCGGCATGCGGCGAATCGTCGCGCGACCTCGGGCGCGATCGCGCCCGCATGTCAGCAGCGCAGGCTGCGCAGCGGTTCGTCCCGGAACGCGAGCGGCGGTCCGGCAGCCGCTCATGCGCTTCGCATCGCAAACGACACGGCCCGCTTCGAGCGGGCCGTGTCGTTTGCGAGGCTGGCTTTCCCGAGCGTCAGGTGCCGGCGCGCATGATGCGCGCCTTTTCGCGTTCCCAGTCGCGCTTCTTCTCGGTTTCGCGCTTGTCGTGCAGCTTCTTGCCCTTCGCGAGCGCGATGTCGCATTTCACGCGACCGCCCTTGTAGTGGAAGTTCAGCGGCACGAGCGTGTAGCCACGCTGCTCGACCTTGCCGATCAGTTTCTTGATTTCGTCACGGTGCAGCAGCAGCTTGCGCGTGCGGACCGGATCGGGCTTGATGTGCGTCGAGGCTTCGGGCAGCGGGCTGATGTGGGTGCCGATCAGGAAGATCTCGGCGTTCTTCACCACGACGTAGCCTTCCTTGATCTGGCCGCGCCCGGCGCGCAGCGCCTTGACTTCCCAGCCCTCGAGCACGAGCCCCGCCTCGTAGCGTTCCTCGATGTGATAATCGAAGTGCGCTTTCCTGTTGTCGATGATGCTCATGAAAGGATCGGGCCAACTCGTTTAAAATCACGATTTTAGCAAAGCAGGGCGGGAATCGCCCGGCTTGCGTTCTCACCTCGAGCGATGCCGCGCGATTTATGGCAGATGTCCAGAAAACCGTATTGATCCGTCATTCGGCGGAACAGATGTTCGACCTCGTCACCGACGTGGCCGATTACCCCAATTTCCTGCCCTGGTGCGGTGGCGTCGAGATTCGCCGTCAGGACGACAGCGGGATGGAAGCGCGCATCGACATCAACTTCAAGGGCATCAAGCAGCATTTCGCGACGCGCAACACGCAGCAGCGCCCGACGCGGATCGACATGGAGTTCGCGGACGGCCCGTTCCGGAAGTTCACGGGCTCGTGGCGCTTCATCCCGCTGCGCGCCGATGCATGCAAGATCGAATTCGCGCTGCACTACGAGTTCTCGAGCATCCTGCTCGAGAAGATCATCGGGCCGGTGTTCAGCCATATCGCGAACACGTTCGTCGATTCGTTCGTCAAGCGCGCCGACCAGCGCTACGGGAAGGGGTGACGCGATGCTGTCGATCGAAGTCTGCTACGCGCTGCCGGATCGCCAGACGCTGATTCCGGTGTCGCTGCCCGAAGGCGCGACCGTGCGCGCGGCGATCGACGCGAGCGGCGTGCTCGCGCTGCACCCGGAAATCGACCTCGCGCACACGAAAACCGGCATATTCGGCAAGCTCGCGCCGCTCGACGCGCCGCTCGCCGACCACGACCGCGTCGAGATCTACCGCCCGTTGATCGTCGATCCGAAGCTCGCGCGTCAGCGGCGCGTCGACAAGACCCGCCGCGAGGGCTCCGTCGAGGGCCGCAAGTGGATGCACAAGGACGCGCGCTGACGCGTCGCGTCGGCGTTGCTGCATCTTCTCCGTTCCGATTCGTCAGACCAGGCGCGGCGGCGCTCAGTGCGCCGTGACGTTCGCGTTCACGGCCGCGCTGCCGGGCATGTTGCCGCCCGCATGCGTGTCGTTGTGCCGGCGCACCGACCCGTAGACGCCCGCCAGCAGCAGGGCGAGCGCCACGATCTCGAGTACGCGCGGCATCCGCTGATCGTAGACGAACGCATAGAGCATCGCGAACACGGTTTCGAACACGATCAGCTGGCCGGACAGCGTGAGCGGCAGCCGCTTCGACGCCGCGTTCCACAGTCCGTTGCCGAGCCACGACGCGCCGATCGCAAGCACGAGGTTCAGCAGCCAGAACAGGTGCCAGCGCGATGCCGGAACGGCGGCCTGCACCGTGCCGGCCGGCAGCGCGAGGATCGCGAGCCAGCAGAGGCCGCCGATCAGCCCCGTCACGACACCCCACAGCACCGACCACTCGTTGCCGCCGAAATGAGGGTGGCGCTGCAGGTAGCGCGTGTTCGCGACCGCGTACCAGGTCCAGCTCGCGAGCGCGCCGCTTGCGCACGCGATGCCCGCGAGCTTCTGGCCGAGCGTCGTCGCCTGCGCGGCTTCCGACGTGAAGAGGTCGACGTTGATGCAGACGATGCCGGCGATCACCAGCGCGAGCGGGGCGGCGAGGCGCCGCAGCGGCATCGCGCCGTGGTCGCCGACGCCCGCGAGCGTGACGGTCACGGGCAGCACGCCGACGATCAGCGAGCTGGGTGCGATGCCGATCAGGTGCACGGCACCGGACAGCAGCATGTAGTACGCAACGTTGCCGATCAGCGCGAGCTTCGCGAGCGCGACGAGGTCCTCGCGGGTCAGCCGGGCGAGCAGCGAGCGGGCGGCCGGCAGGGCCGCCGCCAGCGACACGAGGCCGTACATCGCATAGCGGCCCGCGCTCAGCAGCAGCGGCGAGAAGTCGGTCATCAGCCGCGGCACGAGAAAGACCATGCCCCACAACGCGCCCGCGAGGACGCCATACACCACACCGCGCTGCATCGACTGCTCCGAACGAAAGACTGACGAGCGCGCATCTTAACGACGGCGGCGCGACCGCGTCTTGTTCATTCCTGCACTCGGGAGCGGGACGTGGGAAGGATCGGCTGCAAGCGCCGCCGCGACCCGGTCCTGTTTGACCGGGGGCTGCGGTGGGTCGCGTTGCCCTTCGACGATCAACCGATCAGCGCTCGACCGGCTCGGCCGCCGCAGCACTGTCGCCCGCCGCGGCTGCACGCGCGGGGCGGCGCACGGTGCGCAGCTTGCCGCTGTTGCCGCCGCCGCAGTAGAAGAGGTCGCGGCCGTCGGACTCCAGCCCCGACACGCCGACGCCGGGCGGCATGTCGACCTGTTCGAGCACTTGCCCGGTGCGCGGGTCGATCCGCCGCAACGCGCTCTCGTCCGCTTCCCAGGTGCCGTGCCACAGCTCGCCGTCGACCCACGTCACGCCGGTGACGAAGCGGTTCGATTCGATCGTGCGCAGCACGGCGCCCGATTGCGGATCCACCTGATGAATCTTGCGTTCGCGGTACTGGCCGACCCACAGCGTGCCTTCCGCCCAGGCCAGCCCCGAATCGGCGCCGCCGCCGGGCGCGGGGATCGTCGCGAGCACGCGGCCGGAGTCGGGATCGATCTTCTCGATACGGTCCTCGACGATCTGGAACAGGTGGCGCCCGTCGAACGCGGTGCCTGCGTGCGCGGCGACGTCGAGTGCGCGCACGGTCGTGCCGCGTTCCGGGTCGAGCGCGTTCAGCTTGTCGCCGGACGCGAACCACACGTGCCGCCCGTCGAACGTGACGCCGTGTACGCCGTCGACGCCCGGAAACGGGCCGTATTCGCGGAGGATGTCTGCGGTGGAGCGTTTCATGTTTGTCACCTCGTCGTTGGTATCCCCATCCTAGTCGCCCGGCAGCGGCGCGGGGAGTAACAAGGTCGTCGCGAATCCGGGCAGCGGCGGCGTCATCCAGCGGCGCGCGCGACCGCGGCCGACCGCCTGCACCTTGTCCGCTTCGGCGAGCGCATCGAGCGCGCGCTGCACGGTGCGCGGGTTCACGCCGAGTGCGAGCGCCAGCGCGGAGCTCGACCACGCCTCGCCGTCCGCGAGCAGCGCGAGCACGGCCGCGTGGCGGTCGTCGACCGGACGCGCGAGCACGACGGCCTCGTGCGGGCCGAGCGGTTCGAGCGCGAAGCCGCTCGGCGTCGCAGTGATGTTCGCGAGCGGCCGCAGCACCGCGCGCAAGCGGCCGATCTCGACGCGCAGGCGGGCGCGATGCGATTCGTCCGCATGTCTCGCGCGAAACGCCGCGGCGACGAGCGTGTTTCTCGACACGTCGCCGGGCCACGCCTCGCCCAGTGCGCGGGCGAGCACGAACAGCACCGGGCGGCGTGCGAGCGACACGGTCGTGCGCGCGTCGCGCACCGCGTGGCGGCATGCATCGACGACCAGCGCGTTCGATGCCAGCAGCGCCTCGACCTCGTCGAGCAGCACGAGCCGCGACGCACCGCGCGCGATGAGTCGCGCGGCCGGCGTATCGAGCATGCGGGCGGCCGTGTCGACTTCGGCCGTCAGCGCGGCGATGCCGGCGTCCCGTGCGGCCGCGCGCGCACGGGCGAGCGCCAGGCGCGCCGCGTGCGGGCGGATGCGGCGCATCGCGATGCCGGCCGCGATCAGTTCATGAGCTGCGCGCGATGCGGCGGGCAGCGGTGCGGGATCGAGGCTCGCGAGCCGCTGTTCGGCATCCCCGACGTGCCCGATCAGCAGCAGCCGGCGCACGCCGAGATAGCGCGCATGCGCGGCGTTCGTGCGGTCGCCGTGTGCGTCGAGCGTCGCGCAGGCGGCGTCGAGGGCGCGCGACGGCCAGCCGAGGTCGCGTGACGCCAGCGCGATCTCGGCCTCCGCGACGACGCAGCGCGCCCGCGCGACGGCTTCCTTCGCGCCGAACGCGCGAGCCGCGCTGCGCACGAGCGCGCGTGCGCGCTCGAAATCGCCGAGCTGGGCCATCGCGATTCCGCGCAACGCGAGCGCCGGTGCGTCGTCGCGCAACGCGACGCGGTTCAGCGCGCCGAGCGGGTCGCCCGCCGCGAGCGCCCGCGCGGCGGCCGTGATCAGCGAATCCATCCGAATCCCGACACAGTTGTCACTCCCTCCGGTTCGACGCCCGGTCCTAATCTAGCACCACGCACACGGCAGATGCGCCGTGCCCGGATATCCATCGAAAGGAGGAACCCGTAATGACGAACCATCTCACCGGAACGCGCGACGAATGGCTGGCTGCGCGCCGCGCGCTGCTCGATGCGGAAAAGGCGCTGACCCGGCAGGGCGACGAACTCGCGCGGCGGCGCCAGGCGCTGCCGTGGGTGCGCGTCGACAAGGCCTACCGGTTCGACACCGAACGCGGCCCGGCGACGCTCGACGATCTGTTCGGCGGCCGCTCGCAACTGCTCGTCTATCACTTCATGTTCGGCCCCGACTACAAGGCCGGCTGCCCGTCGTGCTCGGCGCTCGCCGACGGCTTCGACGGTTTCGCGGTCCACCTCGCGAACCACGACGTGACGCTCGCGGCGGTGTCGCGCGCGCCGCTTGCGAAGCTGCTGGCATACCGGCAGCGGATGGGCTGGCACTTTCCGTGGGCGTCGTCGGACGGCGGCGAGTTCAACTTTGACTTCAACGTGTCGTTCACCGAAGCGCAGCAGCGCGCCGGCGACGTCGAATACAACTATGCGCGCGCCGCCCACGCGATGGACATGGACCCGCCGCCCGCCGCGCTCGCCCAGTTCGCGGCGACGTGCGGCACCGACGCCGCGACGTACGCGCGCGACCGGCCGGGGATGAGCGCGTTCGTACGCGAGGACGGCATCGTCTATCACACGTATTCGACGTACGCGCGCGGGCTCGACGGGCTGTGGGGGATGTACCAGTGGCTCGATCGCGCGCCGCTCGGGCGCAACGAGACGGGCGTGTGGTGGCGCCGTCATGACGAGTACGCACGCGGTTGAGCGCGGCCCGGCGAGCCGCGGGAGCGGGCGATGAGCACGGCGACGAAACGGGCTGTTGCTGCTGCCGCGGGCGGCGGCCGGCGGGTGTTCGGCGCCGCGCTCGTCGCGGTATGGGCCGCCGCGATCTGGGCGACGCTCGCGCAGCACGCATCGATGGACGCGATGGGCGGCATGCCGATGGCCGGCGGCTGGACGCTGTCGGCCGGGTGGCTCAGGCCGTGCGGATGGCAGGCTGGGCGCGCGTTCGCCGCATTCGCCGGGATGTGGGGCGCGATGACGGTGACGATGATGCTGCCGGTGCTGGCGCCGGTGCTCTGGCGATGTCGGCAACGTCTCGGCGCGGCGGACGACGCGCGTGCGGCATGGTTCGTCGCGGTCGCGGGCACCGCGTATTTCTCCGTGTGGATGGCGCTCGGCGCGCTGGTGTTTCCGGTCGGCACTGCATGGGCGGCGGCCGCCGCGCGGCTGCCCGCGCTCGCCGCCACGGTGCCGTTCGCGGCTGGCGCGATCGTGCTCGGCGCGGGCGTGCTGCAGTTTTCCGGCTGGAAGGCGCGCCGGCTCGCTTGCTGCCGGCATGCGCCGGACGACGCATGCGCGCCGCGGGCGGCAGCCCGGGCTGCGGTCGCGTGGCGGTACGGCGTGCGTACCGCGCTACGGTGCGGTGCCTGCTGCGGGAACCTGATGGCCGTCGCACTGGCGGCCGGCATGATGGACCTGCGCGTGATGGCCGTCGTGACCGTGGCGGTCGCCGCCGAGCGGCTGGCGCCGGCCGGCGTTCGCGTCGCGCGGATCGTCGGCGGGGTCGCGATCGGCGCCGGCGCGGCGATGATCGCGTGGGCCGCGGCCGGGCTGGCCTAGCGGCGCCCGGGGCTGCCGGCGCGCGTCGAACGGGGCCGGCGCAGGCGCCGTCGGCAGGTCCGGCGTCGTGCGGCAACGGCGGGCGATCGGCCCGATTCCGGCCGGCTGCGCGAATGGGCCGATGCGGGGGTGAAACGAAAGGCGATCGAAAACGAACCGAACGGCGATCCGAACGATTCGGCCCCCGGGCGCCTGAAGGCGGCTAACCCGTTGTTCGTGTTGTGAAAATTCGCAGCGCTTCGCGTATAATTCGCTTTTGCGCCCATAGGATTTGCCATGCGTCTGATCCAAAAAGCACTCACTTTCGATGATGTGCTCCTCGTTCCCGCCTTTTCCGACGTTCTCCCGCGCGACACCAGCCTGAAGACCAAGCTGACCCGCAACATCTCCCTGAACATGCCGCTCGTGTCCGCCGCGATGGACACGGTCACCGAAGGTCGCCTCGCGATCGCGATGGCGCAGCAGGGTGGTGTGGGCATCGTCCACAAGAACCTCACGCCGGCCGAGCAGGCTCGCGAAGTCGCGAAGGTCAAGCGTTTCGAATCGGGCGTCGTGCGCGACCCGATCACGGTTCCGCCGCAGATGAAGGTGCGCGACGTGATCGCGCTGTCGCGTCAGCATGGCATCTCGGGCTTCCCGGTCGTCGAAGGCCCGCAGCTCGTCGGCATCGTCACGAACCGCGACCTGCGTTTCGAATCGCGCCTCGACGAACCGGTCAAGTCGATCATGACGCCGCGCGAGCGTCTCGTCACCGTCAAGGAAGGCACGCCGCTCGCCGAAGCGAAGGCGCTGATGCACAGCCACCGCCTCGAGCGCGTGCTGGTCGTCAACGACGCGTTCGAACTGCGCGGCCTGATGACCGTGAAGGACATCACGAAGCAGACCGAACACCCGGATGCGTGCAAGGACGAACACGGCAAGCTGCGCGCAGGCGCGGCGGTCGGCGTCGGCCCGGACAACGAAGAGCGCGTCGAGCTGCTGGTGCAGGCCGGCGTCGACGTGATCGTCGTCGATACCGCGCACGGCCACAGCAAGGGCGTGCTCGAGCGCGTGCGCTGGGTCAAGCAGAACTTCCCGCACGTCGAGGTGATCGGCGGCAACATCGCGACGGCCGCCGCCGCGAAGGCGCTCGTCGAATACGGCGCGGACGCGGTCAAGGTCGGTATCGGCCCGGGCTCGATCTGCACGACGCGGATCGTCGCGGGCGTCGGCGTGCCGCAGATCAGCGCGATCGCGAACGTCGCGGAAGCGCTGAAGGGCACCGGCGTGCCGTGCATCGCCGACGGCGGCGTGCGTTTCTCGGGCGACGTGTCGAAGGCCCTCGCGGCCGGCGCGAACGCGGTGATGATGGGCAGCATGTTCGCGGGTACCGAAGAGGCGCCGGGTGACGTGTTCCTGTACCAGGGCCGCCAGTACAAGTCGTACCGCGGCATGGGTTCGGTCGGCGCGATGAAGGACGGCGCGGCGGACCGCTACTTCCAGGACAACTCGGCGAACATCGACAAGCTCGTGCCGGAAGGCATCGAGGGCCGCGTCGCGTACAAGGGTTCGGTCAACGCGATCCTGTTCCAGCTGGTCGGCGGCGTGCGCGCGAGCATGGGCTACTGCGGTTGCCGCACGATCGACGAACTGCACGACAAGGCCGAATTCGTCCAGATCACCGCGGCGGGCATGCGCGAGTCGCACGTGCACGACGTGCAGATCACGAAGGAAGCACCGAACTACCACGTGGACTGATCGCCGATGAAACCGCTGCTGCGAGCCGTGCTGATCGTCGATGCCGTGCTGCTGCTGGCGTTCGGCGTGCTGTTCGTGCTGACGCCCTGGCAGGCGCTGTTCAACGCGCTGCAGCTGGCGAACATCCAGCCGGCGATGCTCGGCCAGGCGTTCGGCATCGCGCTGCTCGGCCTCGCGTGGCTCGCGTTTCATGCGGCGCTCAACGGTGATCTCACGGCGCCCGTCGCACGTGCGGTCGGCCATGTGAACTGGCTGATCGGCGTGCTGGCGGTCGTGTGGTCGTTCGGCACCGGCAACGGTCCCGCACTCGCGGCCGCTGGCCGCGTGTTGTCGGCGATGGCCGGGGTCGCGCTGATCTTGCTGGGCCTCGGTGGCGTGCGGCTGGCATCGACCGTGCGGCGGCGCGAGAAGGCGGAAAGGGTGGAACGGGCGCAGGCGCCCGACACCCGGGACGCGAAGCGCCCGGCCGAATCAGCGGTGGCCTCCGCGCCGCGGCAGCGGGTCGAACCGGTCGTCAGCCGTCCGGCGGCGCCCTCGGCGCCGGCCGCGGCCACCACGTCGGCCGCATCCGACCGCGCGTCAGGCAGCGTCGCATTCGACGCCCGCCCGCCGTTGCAGGATTGACCGGCGATGCGTCGCGCGAGCCGCCTGCCGCCCGACGCCGCTGTCCATGCTTTTGACGCAGCGCTTCGTGCGCTGCTTTTCTTATTCTCTTCATCCCGTCCGCAGCCATGCACGACAAAATCCTGATTCTCGACTTCGGTTCGCAAGTCACCCAACTGATCGCGCGCCGCGTGCGCGAAGCGCACGTCTACTGCGAAATCCACCCGAACGACGTGTCCGACGACTTCGTCCGCGAGTTCGCGCCGAAGGCGGTGATCCTGTCGGGCAGCCACGCGAGCACGTACGAAGACCACCAGCTGCGCGCGCCGCAGGCCGTGTGGGATCTCGGCGTGCCGGTGCTCGGCATTTGCTACGGCATGCAGACGATGGCCGTGCAGCTCGGCGGCAAGGTCGAGTGGAGCGACCATCGCGAATTCGGCTATGCGGAAATGCGCGCGCACGGCCATACGCGCCTGCTCGACGGCATCGAGGATTTCAAGACGGACGAAGGCCACGGGATGCTGAAGGTCTGGATGAGCCACGGCGACAAGGTTGCCGAGCTGCCGCCGGGCTTCGCGCTGATGGCGTCGACGCCGAGCTGCCCGATCGCCGGCATGGCCGACGAGGCGCGAGGCTACTACGCGGTGCAGTTCCACCCGGAAGTCACGCACACGGTGAAGGGCCGCCAGATCATCGAACGCTTCGTGCTGCAGATCGCCGGCGCGAAGCCCGACTGGATCATGAAGAACCACATCGAGGAAGCCGTCGCGAAGATTCGCGAGCAGGTCGGTGACGAGGAAGTGATTCTCGGCCTGTCGGGCGGCGTCGATTCGAGCGTCGCGGCCGCGCTGATCCACCGCGCGATCGGCGACCAGCTGACCTGCGTGTTCGTCGACCACGGCCTGCTGCGCCTGAACGAAGGCAAGATGGTGCTCGACATGTTCGAGGGCCGCCTGCATGCGAAGGTCGTGCACGTCGACGCATCCGAGCAGTTCCTCGGCCACCTGGCCGGCGTGACCGATCCGGAAGCGAAGCGCAAGATCATCGGCCGCGAGTTCGTCGAGGTGTTCCAGGCCGAGGCGAAGAAGCTGTCGAAGGCGAAGTGGCTCGCACAGGGCACGATCTATCCGGACGTGGTCGAATCGGGCGGCACGAAGACCAAGAAGGCGACGACGATCAAGAGCCACCACAACGTCGGCGGCCTGCCGGAAACGCTCGGCCTGAAGCTGCTCGAGCCGCTGCGCGACCTGTTCAAGGACGAAGTGCGCGAACTCGGCGTCGCGCTTGGCCTGCCGCCGGAGATGGTGTACCGCCATCCGTTCCCGGGCCCGGGCCTCGGCGTGCGGATTCTCGGCGAAGTGAAGCGCGAATACGCGGACCTGCTGCGTCGCGCGGATGCGATCTTCATCGAGGAGTTGCGCGGCACGACCGCCACCGCGCAGGACGCGGCAGCGGGCCTGTGTGGCGAGGCCGACGTCGGCAAGACCTGGTACGACCTGACGAGCCAGGCGTTCGCGGTGTTCCTGCCGGTGAAGTCGGTCGGCGTGATGGGCGATGGCCGCACGTACGACTACGTGACGTCGCTGCGCGCGGTGCAGACCACCGACTTCATGACCGCGCACTGGGCGCACCTGCCGTACGCGCTGCTCGGCCGTGCGTCGAACCGGATCATCAACGAGGTGCGCGGGATCAACCGCGTGGTGTACGACATCTCGGGCAAGCCGCCGGCGACGATCGAGTGGGAGTGAGCGTCGGCGTCGAGGCGTGCCTCGATGACCGATAGCGGCATCGGATGATGCGCAACGCCCGGCAGGGGAACCTGCCGGGCGTTGTCGTTTGTGCGGTTGGCGGCCGTGATTCGATGGTCGCCGGCGCGCAGTGTTTTCCTTGGCTGCATGCCAGGTCCGGGCACCGAGGTGCGGGACAGCCCGGCCACTACAAGCGACGCGTCTGCATGTCGCGCGCTAGAGCAGCCGACGACCGCCGGCATCGATCATCCTGATCGAGCCCGAAGTCTGCCCCTGTCCTTGTCGAATGCTGAATTCGATGATGTCCTCGTAGAGTTCCCGTTGTCCGGCGGGCAGGACCGGCAGCAACGTCTCGCGCCGCTTGTCCGCATCGAACATCGATTCCACGAGCCATCCCGTCAGATAGAGCGCCGCCACGCAGCCGCCCGCCGTCGCAACATTGCCGTGGCACACGAGCGGCTGGTCCGGCACATGCAGCCCGCGATCCGTCAGCCCGTGTCGCGCGTCGGGGTGCGTCGTTGCGCGACGGTCCGGCAAAAGCCCGAGCCGCTCCAGGACGAAGGCGCCCGCGCAGATCGATCCGATGTATTGGCGCGCCGGATCGAGATCGAACGACGGCAGGAAATCCGGGCTCGCGAGCGCGGCCGGGATGCCCAGCCTGCCGCTCGAGAACAGCACGGCGTCGGCGCGATTGACTTCCTCGAGCGGGCCGTGCACGGGGATGGCCAGACCATGCGCGGAACGCAGCAGCGGCTGCGCGCCGAGAATCCGGACACGCCAGTCCGCGGTGTTGCGGCCGAGGATGTCCCACATCAGGAACAGGTCGATGTCGGTGAACTGGTCGAATGCGACGAGAGCGATGTCTTTCAACGTGAACTCCGTGAGTCGTGGCGCCTTGCCGGAAGCGGTGGCGGCCGTGATAGAGTTCGCAGCCTATCTGCCCATGCCGCGCCATACACAGCCTGTATGGCGATACCGATGCGCACACTGACTCGAAACGACTGGATCGCCGCGGGCTTCGATGTCCTCGACGGGGAAGGGTATGCGGGGATTTCGGCCGAGCGTCTCGCACGACGGCTGAACGTGACCCGCGGCTCGTTCTATCACCACTTCCGGAATCGGGAGGATTTCGTCAGGACGTTGCTGACCGCGTGGGAGGACGACTACACGGCACGCATGCTCGCCTACGCGGCGGACGGCCACGGCGCGGGCGACACGCTGATGCGTTACCTGCGCATCGCGGCGGAGAAGCGACCGGGGCGCGAAGTGGCGATCCGCGCCTGGGCATTGCAGGACGCGCTGGTCGCGGAATTCCAGCAGCGCGTCGATGCCACGCGTCTCGCATTCGCGCTCGAGATGTCCCGTCGGTGGGTTCGCATGCCGGGCGAAGCCGAGATCGTCGGGCAGATCGCGCACCTGTGTCTGATCGGCGGCCAGCAGGCCGGACTGCGGCGCGATGCGGAGCGGTTCAACCACTTCATGCAGCGTGCGTTCGCGGTCGCCGAGCGCATCCTGCCACGCCGACGCGCGTAGCGGTGCGATGCCCGTGCTGCACGGATGGCTCGCGTATCGCAGAGTAGAAGGCGGGCGGGTGCTCCGTTGTAGCGTCGGTGGAAAGCGCGGCTTTCGATGCAGCGCAAAGGCGATGTCACGCGCTGTCCCGATCCTGCTCAGTCTTGCCCGCCACTACGATAACGAAGGTGAATCAGCGGATAAGGGCGCCCTTGTCCATCGCGCGCCGATCGTCCGCAGCGCTCGAATCCGAGCCGTTCGTAGAATCCCGCCGCCGCTTCGTTCTGCTCGTTGACGTCTGTCGACAGGTCGGGATGGCGTCCGAGGGCCGCTTCGACCAGCCGCCGCCCGACACCCGCGCCGTGGTGCGCGGGATCGACGAACAGCGCTTCCATGTGACTGCCGTCGAGCAGCATGAAGCCGACCGGACGATCGTGCTCGTCGACGGCCAGATCGAGCTTCGCCGACGGTCAGTTCGCGGGATGGCCGGATGCGGGCACGTCGGGCGCTGCGACGCCCGCATCCGTCTCGTCTGCGCCGAGTTCCGCCAGAAACGGCCACGGATAGATGCCGCGCGCGTGACCGTCGCCGAACAGCAGGCGGATGCCGTAACCGGCCGCTTCCACGCCGTCCAGCGTCAGGTCGGGTGGCGCGTCGACCTGCCCGCCATCGAGTCGGATCTTCCGGCATGCGGCGCATGGGCAAGCGCTGCGCAAGCGCGCATAGCCGATGCGCTGCGTGTCGGCGTCCGGCCAGCACAGCGTCAATGCGCGGGCCGCATGATCGAGCAGGATCTCGGTCGGCGGCGTCATCGTGCATCTTCCCCGATCTGAGCGATCGCGATCCGCACGGCCTTGCGTACTTCGGGATCGCGATCGTCGAGCGCGTCGTGCAGCGCGGGCAGCGTCGCGGGATCGCGCAGTTCGCCGAGCGCGAGCGCGGCCTCCTTGCGCAGGTTGCTGATCGCGTGCGACAGCAGCGCGGCGACGGCCTGCGCCGCGGCGGCGTCGCGCAATTGCCCGAGTGCGCGCACCGCACGCAAGCGCACTTGCCAGTAATCGTCGTCGAGCGAGGCGACGAGCGGTGCGCGCGCGGCCGCGACACGCAGCTTGCCGAGCGTCGCGGCCGCTTCCTCGCGGACCTGCCATTCGGCGTCGCGCAGCGCCGCCAGCAAGGCGGTGACGACGGCCGTGTCGGCGGACGCCGCGAATCCGACCGCGCCGACCGCGATACGCCGTACGTCCGCATGCGTGTCGGTCGTGGCGATGCGTGCGAGCGGCGCCAGCGCGCGGGCGTCCTTGAGCCAGCCGAGCACGGCGACGGCCTCGGCGCGCACGGCCGACGCCGGCGCGTCGAGTGCGCGCAGCGCCGGCGCGAACGCGTCGGGGTCGCGCAGTTCACGCAGCGCGCGCAGCACGGCGCCGCGCACGAACGGTTCGGCGTGCTCGACCCAGCGGCACAGCGCGGCGCCGGATGCGACGTCCTTCAGTTCGGACAGGCTGTGTGCGGCGGTCGCGCGCACGTCGTCGTCCGGATCGAGCAGCGCGCGGCACAGCGCGTCGACGACGTCGGGCTGCTCCCAGGCGGCGAGCACACGCGCGGCTTCGCCGCGCACGTCGGCGGACGGATCGTCGCGCAGCGCGGCTACGAAGATCGGCACGAGATCGGGATCCTCGAGATCGGCGAGTTCGAGCAGCGCGATCCGGCGCACCGATGCATCGGGTGCGGCAACGCGCGCGACGAGCGCGGCATGGTCGGAAGCAGGTTTCATGTGTCGTGAGTCCGGTAGTGGGGAAGCGGCGCGCCAGGTCAGCGCAACAGGTACGGAATGTCGACCTTGACCGCGCCGGTCGGGCAGTCGCGTTCGCACGGCATGCAGTACCAGCATTCGTCGAACTGCATGTAGGCCTTGCCCTTGGTCACGTCGATTGCGAGCAGGTCGAGCGGGCACACGTCGACGCAGACGGTGCAGCCCTTGTCGGCGATGCAGCGGTCCTCGTCGATCGTCACGGGCGCGCTGCTGCGCAGGAAGATGTCGTGCGGGGTATGGGGCACGGTAAGGCTCCTCGGAGTCAGAGGGCGGCCGCGTGTGCGGCCGGTTCGCGGATGCGCAGGTGCGCGTAGGCGCTGCGTTCGTCGTCGGCGAGCGGCACGACGTAGGGTTCGACCGGTCGTTTCTCGCTGCGCATCGTGCCGTCGGCACCCTTGCGCAGCCACGTGTGGCAGAACCACTCGGCATCGTTGCGATGCGGAAAGTCGACGCGATGGTGGTACAGCCCCCAGCGGCTCTCGGTGCGGAACAGCGACGCGCGCGCGGCCATTTCGGCGCAGTCGCGGATCGCGCGCACTTCGGCCGCGCGCATCAGTTCATGCGGGTGGCTCGCCTTGATTTCTTCGATATCCTCAGTAATGCCGTCAAAACGTTGCAGCCCGATCTCCATCTTGCGCGTCACCTTCGGCGGTTGCAGGTAATCGTTCACCATGCGGCGCAGCTTGTATTCGACCTGCGCCGGCGCGAGGCCGCGCTCGCGCGTGAGCGGCGCAAGCACGCGGGCGCGTTCGGCGGCGACCTGTTCGTCGTCCACCGGCGCGTGAGCGCGGCCGGCCACGTAGTCGGCCGCGTTCTGTCCGGCGAACCAGCCGTAGGTGAATGCGCCGAGCATGTAGTTGTGCGGGACCGCCGCCATGTCGCCGGCCGCGTAGAGCCCCGGCACGGTCGTTTCCGCGCGGGCGTTCACGTAGACGCCGGATGCGCTGTGGCCGCTGCAGAAGCCGATCTCGGAGATGTGCATCTCGACCATCTGGCGCCGGTAGTCGGTGCCGCGCCCCGCGTGAAAGCGGCCGCGGCTCGGCCGCTCGTTGGTGTGCAGGATCTGCTCGATGGTCTGGATCGTTTCTTCCGCGAGATGGTCGAGCTTCAGGAACACCGGGCCGTTGCCGCTTTGCAGTTCCTGGTAGAACTCCCACATCATCTGGCCGCTCCAGTAGTCGCACTCGATGAAGCGCTCGCCCTTGCCGTTCGCGGTGAAGCCGCCGAGCGGGCCCGTCACGTATGCGCAGGCCGGGCCGTTGTAGTCCTTGATCAGCGGATTGATCTGGAAGCACTCGAGGTTCGCGAGCGCCGCGCCCGCGTGGTACGCCATCGCGTAGCCGTCGCCCGCATTGGTCGGGTTCTCGTAGGTGCCCATCAGGTAGCCGGACGCCGGCAGGCCGAGCCGGCCGGCCGCGCCGCAGCACAGGATCACGGCCTTCGCGCGGATCACGTGGAACTCGGCCGTGCGGCAGTCGAAGCCGAGCACGCCGCTCGCGCGGCCCTGCGCGTCGGTCAGCACGCGCGTCGCGACGGTCCGGTTCGTGATCGCGATGCGCGCGCGCTTCAGCTGCCGGTACAGCACCTTCTTGATGTCGTGGCCTTCCGGCATCGGCAGCACGTACGAACCCATGTGGTGGACCTTCTTCACCGCGTAGTCACCGGTGCCGTCCTTCTCGAACTTCACGCCCCAGCGGTCGAGCTGCTCGATCGTCGCAAAGCTGTGCGTCGCATACGCGTACACGGCTTCCTGATCGACGATCCCGTCGTTGGCGATCGTGATCTCGCGCGTGTACTGCTCGGGTGTCGCGTGGCCCGGGATCACCGCGTTGTTCAGCCCGTCCATCCCCATCGAGATCGCGCCGCTGCGCTTCACATTGGCCTTCTCCAGCAGCAGCACGCGCAGCGACGGGTCGCGCTCCTTCGCCTTGATCGCCGCCATCGGGCCGGCCGTGCCGCCGCCGACCACGACGATGTCGTATTCGAGTACATGGGTATTCATTGAGGATTCCTTGCAGGTTGGCGGGTCTTCTGCCGGTCGATGCGCAGCCGGTACTGGAAGGCGTCGCCGCGGAAGTACAGGTGTTCGTAGTCGATCGGCGTGCCCGACGCGTCGTGCGTCAGGCGCTCGATCCGCAGCACGGGGCTGCTTTCCTCGACGCGCAGCGCGTCGACGATTTCATCGTCGGCGAGGATCGCGTCGATCGACACGTCGGCGTGGCCGAGCGGCACGCCGCAGTCGTTCTCGAGGATCAGGAAGATGTCGCGGGTCGCGAGATCGGCGCCGGCGAGCCGCTTGCCGAGCGCCTCGGGCACCCACGTCTGCTCGAGCGACACCGGCTCGCGGTTCAGCAGCCGCACGCGGTGGATCTCGATGAGCGGCGCGCCTTCGGGCACGTTCAGCTTCGTCGCGAGGTGCCGATCGGCCTTCACGGTGCGAAAGCTGCGCAGCTGGTTGACGATCTCGTAGCCCATCGACGACATCGCCTCGGCGAAGCCCTGCAGCGACGTCACGTTCTGGAACGCCTTCGGCTTCGACACGAACGTGCCCTTGCCGTGCAGCTTGAACAGCAGGCCTTCCTTCTGCAGGTCGCCGAGTGCCTGGCGCACCGTGATGCGACTCACGTCGAACATCGCGCAGAGTTCGTGCTCGGACGGCATCCGGCTGTGTGGTGCATAGGTGCCGTCGAGGATGCGCGTGCGCAGCGTGTCCTTGATCTGCACGTAGAGCGGCGCCGCCGACAGCGGCACGACGTTGGGTGGGGTCATCGGTCAACTTGTTATGACAAGATGGCTCGAGTGTAGTGAGCGCGCTCGCGCGTCCCAACCAACTATTTCTGATTTCGACTTTCCGATTCCGGAAAAGCGGGGCGGCGGCGACCCGCGCGAAAATAAAAAAATAGGGCGCGACACGGCCCGAGCAAACGGCGCCGAATCCGCGCGGAGCCTGCTGCGGCGCAGCACAGCGGCAAGTCGCGGCGATCGGCACGCATGCGCGCCGATTCGGCCCCTAAAAAACACAATATCGAGCATGCGTTCGAAGGGCCTGTCATACGCACGTCACCCTGCTAGAATTCGGCTGCCGCATTTGTTCCGATTGACTGATGAGATTGCTTGACGCACTGGTCGAACAACGCATTGCCGCCGCCGCCGCGCGGGGCGAGTTCGACGATTTGCCGGGTACCGGCGCGCCGCAGGCGCTGGATGACGACCTGCTCGTACCCGAGGAGGTGCGGGTGGCCAACCGTATCCTGAAGAATGCGGGCTTCGTGCCGCCGGCCGTCGAGCAACTGCGCGCGCTGCGCAACCTGCAGGACGAACTGCAGGCGGTCAGCGACCGCGCCGCGCGCTGCCGGCTGCAGGCGAAGATCCTCGCCCTCGACATGGCGCTCGAATCGCTGCGCGGCGGCCCGATGGTGATGCCGCGCGACTATTGCCGGCGCATCGCGGAACGTCTGTGCGAGCGCGGGCTCGACGACGCGCCCGCCGAAGCGGGGCCGATGTGAGCGCCGACGCGCTGCCCGACGCGGCAGCCGGACCGGCTGTCGTTCCCGATGCTCCCGTTCCCGAAGCCGCGCCGGTGTCGGCGCGCGACCTGCATTTCATGCGGCTCGCGCAGGCTGCCGCCGAAGAGGCGCGCGCGGCCGGCGAAGTGCCGGTCGGCGCGGTGCTCGTGCGCGGCGACGAAGTGATCGCACGCGGCTTCAACCATCCGATCGGCGGGCACGACCCGTCGGCCCACGCGGAAATGGCCGCGCTGCGCATGGCCGCGCAGCATCTGCAGAATTACCGAATGCCCGGCTGCGAGCTGTACGTGACGCTCGAGCCGTGCCTGATGTGCGCGGGCGCGATCATGCACGCGCGCATCGCGCGGGTCGTCTACGGCGCCGCCGACCCGAAGACGGGCGCGTGCGGCAGCGTGATCGACGCGTTCGCGAATCCGCAGCTCAATCACCATACCGACGTGACCGGCGGCGTGCTCGCCGACGAGTGCGGCGCCGCGCTGAAATCGTTCTTCGCGGAGCGCCGTCGCGCGCTGCGGGAGGCACGACTCGCCCGCGACGCCGCATCCGGCGCGTCATAGCGCGCCCGCCGTGCCCGTCGCCCGGAGCGGGCGGGCCGCGCAGTTCCGTGAACCGGAGACGGTTCGGACCCTCTAAGCAGGTTTGACGATCCCGATATCTTTCGCCATGTCCTTCCAGCCCGCCGCGTCCTACACCATCCGCCTGCTGGCGCCGTCCGGTTATCCGCACGACCCCGATGCGATCAACCGCGCGCTCGAGCGCTTGAGCGGCGCGCAGCAGCGCATCGAGAACATCGAGGCGACGCAGCGTCGCTTTCAGCGCTTCGGCGGCACCGACGGCGAGCGGGCCGGCGACCTGAACCGTCTCGCGGATCCGGAGCGCGCGCTGCCGGATATCGCGCTCGCGGTGCGCGGCGGCTACGGCGCCGCGCGCATCCTGCACGGGCTCGACTATCGCGGGCTCGAGCGTCGGCTGCGCGACCAGCCGATCGCGCTCGTCGGCCACAGCGACTTCACCGCGATCCAGCTCGCGCTGTACGCGAAGGCGCGCATCAAGACCTTCGGCGGCCCGATGCTGTCGGCCGACTTCGGCGCGGAAACGCCGAGCGATTTCACGATGCAGCACTTCTGGCGGACGCTGTCGCAGCCGACCACGACGATCGTCACCGAGGCGCCGCAAGTGCAGACCGTGAACGTTACGGGCACGCTGTGGGGCGGCAATCTCGCGATCCTCACGTCGCTCGTCGGCACGCCGTACATGCCCGACATCGAGGGCGGCATCCTGTTCATCGAGGACGTGAACGAGCAGCCGTTCCGGATCGAACGGATGATCTACCAGCTGCACCTGTCGGGGCTGCTCGCGCGCCAGCAGGCGCTCGTGCTCGGCCAGTTCACGGGCGCGCGGCCGTTCGAGTACGACAACGGCTACGACATGCAGGCGATGATCGACCAGGTGCGCGCGGTGATCGGCATTCCGGTCGTCACTGGGCTGCAGTTCGGTCACGTGCCCGACCTGCTGACGCTGCCGTTCGGCGCGCAGGCGCAGCTCGTCGCGAATGCGCACGGTTTCCGGCTCACGCTGTCGGACTATCCGCATCTCGGCTGAGGCCGGCAGGGACCATCGAAAGGCGGGGTTTCCCGCCTTTTTCTTTAAGTAAATGTGCAACTAACGGTCGGAAATTTTCATCGCCGCCGATCGGGTTGGTGTCGTGGCGCGCACCATTTTTGTCAACAAAATGGCCGGGAGGGTATACACCGTGAGCCGCCATGGGCAAACGCGAGAGGCTTGTCGTGCCTGGATATCGGGCACAGCGCACCGCTCTGGCACAGGCCGATGCACACCGATTGTGCGCATTCTCCGAAAAGAATTGTTGACAATCTTTATGTCCGTCCTAGGATGAGGACCATCACACGATGCAGAACATGAACGACTCCGCTACCCATCCGTCCGGCGCCGCCGGTCCCGAAGCGATCGCCGAGCGGATCCGCACCGCGATCCTCGAGCATCGGCTCGCGCCCGGCGCGAAGCTGACGGAGGCGCAGCTCTGCGACGTGTTCGGCGTGAAGCGTGGGACGATCCGCCAGGCACTTTCGCAGCTCGCCGCCGACAAGCTGGTCGATCTCGAGCCGAACCGCGGTGCGTTCGTCGCGAGCCCGACGCTGCAGGATGTGCACGAGGTGTTCGAGATGCGCCGGATCATCGAGCTGGCCGTCGTCGAGCGGCTCGCGACGGGGCCGGGCGCGAAGCGGTTGAAGGGCGTCGCCGCGCTGATCGACAAGGAACGCAAGGCGTTCGAGCGGCACGACTTCGCGGCGTGGATCCGCCTGTCGGGCGAATTCCATACGGCGCTCGCGGCGCTGACGGGCAACGCGACGCTCTGCGAGTGCCTCGACGGGCTCGTCGCACGCTCGACGCTGATGTCGGCGCTGTACGAATCGCACGGGCGCAGCCCGTGTTCGTGCGACGACCATGACGAGATCCTGACCGCGCTGGAAGCGGGCGATTCGAAGCGGGCGGTGACGCTGATGGCGCACCACCTGCAGCATGTCGAACTGAAGATGCTGGACCGGCCCGCGCAAGGGCAGGTCGATTTGCGCGAAGTGTTCGGCGGCGCCTGAGCGGCGACGCGAACCCGGCCGCGCGCCACACGACGAGAGCAATGCAGGCCGGCGGTTCGTGCCGCCGGCCGCCAGTCCGACTCCGGACGACGATCCGGAGCGATATCGATGACGGTGGAGCGGCTGCCAGGCCGCGTCAAGGAGAAGTCATGGCTCAGTTCAGTGTGGCGCACGACAGTGCGTATCCGGCGGAAGAAGGCGGCGAGGGCGGCGGCCCCGTGTTGCCGGACGGTTACAGCGAACGTTTGTACAACGAAGATTTGGCACCACTAAAGAATCAGACGTGGGGCTCGTACAACATCTTCGCGTTCTGGATGTCGGACGTGCACAGCGTCGGCGGCTACGTGTTCGCGGGCAGCCTGTTCGCGCTCGGGCTGACGAGCTGGCAGGTGCTGATCGCGCTGATCGTCGGCATCACGATCGTGAACCGGCTGTGCAACCTGATCGCGCGGCCGAGCCAGCAGATCGGCGTGCCGTATCCGGTCGCGTGCCGCGCGACCTTCGGCGTGCTCGGCGCGAACGTGCCGGCCGTGATCCGCGGGCTGATCGCGATCGCGTGGTACGGCATCCAGACCTATCTCGCGTCCAGCGCACTGGTGATCGTCGTGCTGAAGTTCTTTCCGCAATGGCTGCCGTACGCGGACGTCCATCGCTACGGCTTCCTCGGGCTGTCGGCGGTCGGCTGGGCCGGCTTCATGCTGCTGTGGGTGCTGCAGGCGCTCGTGTTCTGGAACGGGATGGAGACGATCAAGAAGTTCATCGACTTCGCGGGCCCGGCCGTCTACGTCGTGATGTTCATTCTGGCCGGCTACATGGTGTGGCGCGCGGGCTGGCGCAACATCGGCCTCAACCTCGGCGGCGTCAAGTATCACGGCGCGGAAGTGATTCCGGTGATGATCACGGCCGTGTCGCTCGTCGTGTCGTACTTCTCCGGGCCGATGCTCAATTTCGGCGACTTCTCGCGCTATTGCCGCTCGTTCGGCGACGTGAAGCGCGGCAACTTCTGGGGGCTGCCGGTCAACTTCCTCGCGTTCTCGCTCGTCACGGTGATCACCACCGCCGCGACGCTGCCGGTGTTCGGCGAACTGATCACCGATCCCGTCGAGACGGTCGGCCGCATCGACCATCCGACCGCGGTGATCCTCGGCGCGCTGACCTTCACGATCGCGACGATCGGCATCAACATCGTCGCGAACTTCGTGTCGCCCGCGTTCGACTTCTCGAACGTCGCGCCGCGGCTGATCAGCTGGCGCGCGGGCGGGATGCTCGCGGCCGTCGCGTCGATCTTCATCACGCCGTGGAACCTGTTCAACAACCCGGCCGTGATCCACTACACGCTCGACGTGCTCGGCGCGTTCATCGGCCCGCTGTACGGCGTGCTGATCGCCGACTTCTACCTCGTCAAGCGCGGCCGGCTCGTGCGCGACGACCTGTACACGATGTCGGAGCGCGGCACCTACTGGTACACCGGCGGCGTGAACCGCCGCGCGCTCGCCGCGCTGCTGCCGGCCGCGGTGATCGCCGTCGTCTGCGTGATGGTGCCGGGCTGGCAGGCCGCCGCGAACTTCTCGTGGTTCATCGGCGCGGGGCTCGGCTTCGTGTTCTACCGGCTGCTCGCGAGCACGAAGGCCTGAGGAGCGCGCGATGAAGATCAAGCTGATCAATCCGAACACGACGCAGCGGATGACCGACGCGATGGGCCGCTGCGCGCGCGAAGTCGCGGCGGCAGGCACCGAGATCGTCGCGGTGAGCCCGCCGATGGGGCCGCCGTCGATCGAAGGCTATTACGACGAAGCGCTCGCGACGCCCGGGCTGCTCGCCGAGATCGCGCAGGGCGAGCGTGACGGCTGCGATGCGTACGTGATCGCGTGTTTCGGCGATCCGGGCCTGTATGCGGCGCGCGAACTCGCGCGCGGGCCGGTGATCGGGATCGCCGAGGCGGCGATGCACGCGGCGAGCGTGCTCGCGCCGGGCTTCTCGGTCGTCACGACGCTCGCGCGCACTTGCGGGATGGCATGGCATCTCGCCGAGCGCTACGGGATGAAGCGGTTCTGCCGCAACGTGCGGGCGACCGACGTCGCGGTGCTCGAGCTCGACCGGCCCGGTTCGGCCGCGCGGCGGATCATCGTCGACGAATGCCGGCGCGCGCTCGACGAGGACGGTGCCGACGCGATCGTCCTCGGCTGTGCCGGGATGGCCGAATTCGCGCACGAGATCGAGCAGCAGATCGGCGCGCCGGTCGTGGAAGGTGTCACGGCAGCCGTCAAGTGGGCCGAGGCGCTCGTCGCGCTGCGCCTCGCGACCGCGAAGCGCGGCGACTATGCGCGGCCGCTGCCGAAGCGCTACGACGGCGAATTCGCGCATTTCAGCCCGCCGGAGGGCGCCTCGTCGGCCACGCCGGCCGCCGCCGGGGCGCGCAGCGGAAGCGCCGCACCGGAACCGGTCCCGACTTTGCCGCAACCGCACATACACGCCGTCTGACCTGCACTATCTGCGCCGCTGTATGGGCGCGTATGAACCTTTTCGCTACACTGGGCCGTCATCGCATCGGCCCGTGCGGCCGGCCTCCGGCACCCGCGCGGGTCGATGCGAACCCATTATTTCAGCACGCTTTCGCGGCACTTCGAACCCATGTCACTCGATCCCAACTATCCTCGCGACCTGATCGGCTACGGCCGCCATCCCGTGCAGGCGAACTGGCCCGGGCGCGCCCGCGTCGCCGTGCAATTCGTCCTGAACTACGAGGAGGGCGGCGAGAATTGCGTGCTGCACGGCGATCCGGGCTCCGAGCAGTTCCTGTCCGAAATCGTCGGCGCGGCCGCCTATCCGGACCGCCACATGAGCATGGAGTCGATCTACGAGTACGGTTCGCGTGCGGGCGTGTGGCGCATTCTGCGCGAATTCGAGAAGCGCGGGCTGCCGCTGACGGTGTTCGGCGTCGGCATGGCGATCGAGCGTCATCCGGAACTCGCGCGTGCCTTCGTCGAGCTCGGCCATGAGATCGCGTGCCACGGTTGGCGCTGGATCCACTACCAGAGCATGACGCCCGAGCTCGAGGCCGAGCACATGCGCCTCGGGATGGAAGCGATCGAGCGCGTGACGGGCGAGCGTCCGCTCGGCTGGTACACCGGCCGCGACAGCCCGAACACGCACCGCCTCGTCGCGGAATACGGTGGCTTCCTGTACGACTCCGACAACTACGGCGACGACCTGCCGTTCTGGATGGATGTCGAGGTGTCGGGCGGCAGCACGTCGCCGCAGCTGATCGTTCCGTACACGCTCGATACGAACGACATGCGCTTCGCGACGCCGCAGGGCTTCAACACCGGCGACCACTTCTTCGAGTACCTGCGTGACGCGTTCGACGTGCTGTACGCGGAGGGCGACGACGCGCCGAAGATGCTGTCGATCGGCATGCACTGCCGGCTGCTCGGCCGGCCGGGGCGTTTCCGCGGGCTGCAGCGTTTCCTCGATCACATCGAGAAGCACGATCGCGTATGGGTGACGCGGCGTGTCGATATCGCGCGTCATTGGCGCGAACATCATCCGTACCAGCCCAGTCATCGAAACGAAGGGAAAGCATGAAGGCGATGCGTTACACGTTGGAGCAACTGAACACGATGGCGCCGAGCGCATTCGTCGCGGCGCTGTCGGGGATCTTCGAACATTCGCCGTGGGTGGCCGAGCTCGCGGCGGGCAAGCGGCCGTTCGCGAGCATCGACGCGCTGCACGAGACGATGTCGAACGCGGTGGAGACGGGCGGCGAAGTCCGCCAGCTCGCACTGATCAATGCCCACCCGGAGCTGGCCGGCAAGGCTGCCGTGCGCGGCGAGCTGACGGCCGAGTCGACGCGCGAGCAGAGCGGCGCGGGTCTCGACCAGTGCACGCAGGAAGAGTTCGACAAGCTGCTGACGCTGAACCGCACGTATCGCGAGAAGTTCGGTTTCCCGTTCATCCTCGCGGTGCGCGGCTATGACCGGCACGGCATCATCGCGAACTTCGAGTCGCGCGTGAATCATTCGCGCACCGAGGAACTGCGCGCGAGCCTCGACCAGATCTACCGGATCGCGCGCTTCCGCCTCGACGACCTGATCGACGCCTGACACCTCACGACGGCCTGCTGCGTCGCAGCGGCCTGATCGCATCACTGAAACAAGGAAACATCATGGCTGTTCCGCTTCTCGATCCCGACGCACCCGACTTCACGCGGCGCTACGTGAACCTCGCCGACCCGCGTCTCGGTGCGCAGGCGCTCGAGGCCAGCGACGACTTCTTCGCGCCGAAGGAGCGGATGCTGAACCCCGAGCCGGCCGTGTTCATTCCCGGCCAGTACGACGACCACGGCAAGTGGATGGACGGCTGGGAGACGCGCCGCAAGCGCACGACGGGCTACGACTGGTGCATCGTCAAGCTCGCGCGTCCGGGCGTGATCAAGGGCTTCGACATCGACACGAGCCACTTCACCGGCAACTTCCCGCCGGCCGCGTCGATCGAGGCCGCGTACGTGGCCGACGGCGCGCCGACGCACGCGACCGAATGGGTCGAGATCGTGCCGTCGACGACGCTGCAAGGCAACAGCCACCACTACGTCGCGGCGAGCGACGCGCGCGCGTTCACGCACCTGCGCGTGAACATCTATCCGGACGGCGGCATCGCGCGCCTGCGCGTGTACGGCCAGCCGCAGCTCGACTGGGCCGGCGCCAGCGCGACCGAGCAGTTCGACCTCGCGGCGATGGAGAACGGCGGCTACGTGGTGGCGGCGAACAACCAGCACTTCGGCGTCGCGTCGAACCTGCTGCTGCCGGGCCGCGGCGTGAACATGGGCGACGGCTGGGAAACCCGCCGTCGCCGCGAGCCGGGCAACGACTGGGCGATCATCGCGCTCGCGCAGCCGGGCGTGATCCGCAAGATCGAAGTCGACACCGCGTTCTTCAAGGGCAACTATCCGGATCGCTGCTCGATCCAGGCCGCATACGTGTCGGGCGGCACCGACAGCTCGCTGATCACGCAGTCGATGTTCTGGCCGGTGCTGCTCGGCGAACAGAAGCTGCAGATGGACAAGCAGCACTATTTCGAACCCGAGATCGCATCGCTGGGCCCGGTGACCCACGTGCGCCTGAACATCATTCCGGACGGCGGCGTATCGCGCCTGCGTCTGTGGGGGACGCTCGACAAATGAAGACGCTCGCAATCGAACCGCTGACCAAGGAAGCCTTCGCGGCGTTCGGCGACGTGATCGAAACCGAAGGCGCGAAGCAGATTCCGATCAATCTCGGCACGACGATCCGCTTTCACGATCTTGCGAAGGTCGACGTGAGCGACGAAGAAGGCCGCACGCTCGTCAACCTGTTCCGCGGCCAGCCGCGCACGCTGCCGTTCGAGGTGAAGATGCTCGAGCGCCATCCGCTCGGCAGCCAGGCGTTCGTGCCGTTGAACGACCAGCCGTATCTCGTCGTCGTCGCGCCGGCCGGCGATCTCGATCCGGCGAAGATCCGCGCATTCGTGACGAGCGGCTGGCAGGGCGTCAATTATGCGAAGGGCGTGTGGCATCACCCGCTGATCGCGCTGGGCGGCGTCAGCGACTTCATCGTCGTCGATCGCGGCGGCGACGGGCTGAACCTGAACGAGCAGGACCTGCTGGAATCGCTGTGGCTCACCGAGGACGCGCTGGACGCAGTGACGGCCTGAGCGGCAGTTCGGCCCCGCCTGTCGAAGCAACCCGCGCGACCTGCGCGGGTTTTTTTATGCGCGCCGCGCGCGTCATGGCGCGACGAGCCGTGCGTGCTCGTACGCACGATGCGGCAGCGCGACGAACGGCGTCGCATCGGGGCGTGTCGCCGAGCCGTGCCGTGCCGTGCATCGTCGCGTCGCGCGGCCCGGCTCGCGGACGACGTCGCGCTGACGCGGACGTGACGTTGCAGGGGCGTCGAGGCGGCCGGTCGCGTGCTATCGTGCCCGCATCGCCACCGCCCGACGTCCGGTTCCGGACGCGTTCCCCCGATGAGCCAACCTGAAAACGACCTCACGATACTGCTGCGCACGCTGCAGCCCGAACTGCATCGCGGTGCGTTCGCATTCGTCGCACTGCCGGCCGCCACGGAAATATCGTTATCCGAAACGATCGCGACCTTTCGCGAAGCGGAAGGCGTGACGGTCGTGGTCGACGAGGCGACGGCCGCGCGTCGCGGCTGGCCCGTGCTGTTCCGCGCCGCATGGATCACGCTGACCGTGCATTCGGATCTCGCCGCGGTCGGCCTGACGGCCGCGTTCGCGCGGGCATTGGGTGAGGCCGGCATCAGCTGCAACGTGATGGCCGCCGCGTATCACGATCACATCTTCGTGCCGTTCGACGACGGCCCGCGCGCGCTCGTCGCGCTGCAGCGCGACGCGATGCGCGGCTAGCGTACGACTCGCATTCCGCGCACGCAAAAAAACGGGCCCGTTGCCGGGCCCGCGAACGGAGAGGATTGCGCCGGCAACCGACGGCCGGCGCACGGCGGCTTACTTGGCCGCGCCGCCCTCGAACCAGGCGGCGAGCTTCACGCGCTCGTCGTCGGTCATGTGCGTGACGTTGCCGATCGGCATCGCCTTCAGGCGCACGGCCTGTTCGTAGATGCGTTGCGCGTTCTTCGACACTTCGTCCGGCGTGTCGAACATCACGCCGGCGGGCGCGCTGCCCATCAGCGTCGGCTTGGCCGAGTGGCACTCGACGCAGCGCTGCTGCAGGATCGGCATGATGTCGTTGATCACGATCTTCGGTGCGTTCGCCGCTTGTGCTTCCGGTGCGACCGGCTTCGGCATCGTCCACACCAGCGCGCCCGACAGCAGCGCGACGCCGCCGATCGGCAGGTACCACAGCTGCTTGCCGCGGTGACGCATCACGAAGAACTGACGGATCAGCGCGCCGGCCAGCATGATGAGCACGAGCACGACCCAGTTGAACTTGTTCGTGTACGTCATCGCATAGTGGTTCGACAGCATCGCGAACACGACCGGCAGCGTGAAGTACGTGTTGTGCACCGAGCGCTGCTTGCCGCGCTTGCCGTAGATCGGGTTCGGCTCCTCGCCCTTGAGCATCTTGTCGACCATCTTGCGCTGGCCGGGGATGATCACGAAGAACACGTTCGCCGACATGATCGTCGCGAGCATCGCGCCGACGATCAGGTATGCCGCACGGCCCGAGAAGATGTGGCACGCGAGGTACGCGGCGACGACGACGTAGAGGCCGACGCAGATGCCCAGCACGCGATCGTTGGTGCCGAGGATGCGGCACAGCGTGTCGTAGACGATCCAGCCGGCCGCGAGGAAGCCGAGCGCGGACGCGACGGCGACCACCGGGCCCATGTCCAGCACGCTCTTGTCGATCAGGTAGGTGTTCGGCGCGAGCAGGTACAGCACGAAGAACAGCGAGAAGCCCGACAGCCAGGTCGTGTACGACGGCCACTTCGACCAGTGCAGGTCATCCGGCATTTCGGGCGGGGCGACCGTGTACTTCTGCATGTTGTAGAAACCGCCGCCGTGGACGTGCCACAGTTCGCCGAACACGCCGCGCTTGCGCTGGTTCGCGTCGGTCGGCGGTTTCAGGCTGTTGTCGAGCGCGACGAAATAGAAGGACTCGCCGATCCACGCAATGGCGACGATGACGTGCAGCCATCGCAGCGCGAGGTTCAGCCAGTCGGTGATGAAGCCTTCCATGAAACTCCTCCAGACTCAGATCGTTGTCTTTGATGCGGGCGCCGATGCGTGTGTCAGCTGCCGCGATAGGTGCTGTACGACCACGGCGACACGAGCAGCGGCACGTGGTAGTGCGATGCGGTGTCGGCGATGCCGAAGCGCAGCACGACGCGGTCGACGAAGCGCGGTTCGGGCACCTTCACGCCCAGCGACGCGAAGTAGTCGCCGGCATGGAACACGAGTTCGTATTCGCCGGCGGCGAGCGCGGCACCTTCGAGCAGGGGTTCGTCGCAGCGGCCGTCGCTATTGGTCAGCACGGTCTTGATCGCGCGGCGCGATTCGCCGTCCAGCGCGTAGAGGTCCACCTTGATGGCGGCGCCGGGACGGCCGTGCGCCGTATCGAGTACGTGGGTAGTGAGCTTTCCCATTCGCAATTGTCCTTGTGTGAATGCGAGGTTCGGCGGCGACTCGATCCATGACTGTGCGGCGGATCGAGGCTCCACGTCACGTGGCTACATACCCGTCGGCGAGATTGAAGCGAGCGCCGTGCAGGCATTGTAAAAAGGTTCCCCGCGCAAATACGGGCGCGATATCAAAGATAATGCGCCGCGCATGAACCGCTGTCGACGGCGGGAAAAAACCCGCCGCGCCGCGCCCGGCGGGCCGCTGCACGGCCCACGCGCGTACCATATCGAAACCGTGAAGCGCAGTATTCGGCGTCGCGCATTGTGCGGCGCGCGCGCATCGGCGATCCTCCCGCCGTGCGCGTCGGCCCGGCGGCCGGGGCGCACCCCGAAGACGGCGAGCACGCCGGGTAACCGGGCCAGGGCGTTCGAACGGACGCAGGCACCGGGGCGTGCCGCGAATCAGCGTTCGAACGGCTTTGCGACCGCCCGAAAGGGCTGACCGACGCGGAGAACGCATGAATCCCGAGCAACACCCCGGCGCGCACGCACGCGCGCCGCACCCATCCTCATCCCGCCCGACGACCCTGCTGGTCAAGCACGCCGACGTGCTCGTGACCATGGACGACACGCGCCGCGAACTGCGCGACGCGGGGCTCTATATCGAAGACAACCGGATCGTCGCGGTCGGCCCGAGCGCCGAGTTGCCCGATACTGCGGACGAAGTGCTCGACCTGCGCGGCCACCTCGTGATCCCGGGGCTCGTGAACACGCACCATCACATGTACCAGAGCCTCACGCGCGCGGTGCCGGCCGCGCAGAACGCGGAGCTGTTCGGCTGGCTCACGAACCTGTACCGGATCTGGGCGCACCTGACGCCCGAGATGATCGAGGTGTCGACGCTGACCGCGATGGCCGAGCTGTTGCAGTCGGGCTGCACGACGTCGAGCGACCATCTGTACATCTATCCGAACGGCAGCCGGCTCGACGACAGCATCGGCGCCGCGCAGCGGATCGGCATGCGCTTTCACGCGAGCCGCGGCGCGATGAGCGTCGGCCAGCGCGACGGCGGGCTGCCGCCCGATTCGGTCGTCGAGCGCGAGCCCGACATCCTGCGCGATGCGCAGCGCCTGATCGAGACCTATCACGACGAAGGCCGCTACGCGATGCTGCGGGTGGTCGTCGCGCCGTGCTCGCCGTTCTCGGTGAGCCGCGGCCTGATGCTCGACGCGGCCGTGCTGGCGCGCGACTACGGCGTGTCGCTCCACACGCACCTGGCCGAGAACGTCAACGACATCGCGTACAGCCGCGAGAAGTTCGGGATGACGCCTGCCGAATACGCGGAAGATCTCGGCTGGGTCGGCCACGACGTGTGGCACGCGCACTGCGTGCAGCTCGACGATGCGGGGATCGGCCTGTTCGCGCGCACCGGCACCGGCGTCGCGCACTGTCCGTGCTCGAACATGCGGCTCGCGTCGGGCATCGCGCCGGTGAGGAAGATGCGTCTGGCGGGCGTGCCGGTCGGCCTCGGCGTCGACGGTTCCGCGTCGAACGACGGCGCGCAGATGGTCGCGGAAGTGCGGCAGGCGCTGCTGCTGCAGCGGGTCGGTTTCGGGCCCGATGCGATGACCGCGCGCGAAGCGCTCGAGATCGCGACGCTGGGCGGCGCGAAGGTGCTGAACCGCGACGACATCGGCGCGCTGAAGCCCGGCATGGCCGCGGACTTCGCCGCGTTCGACCTGCGCCAGCCGCTGTTCGCGGGCGCGCTGCACGATCCGGTCGCGGCGCTCGTGTTCTGCGCGCCGTCGCAGACGGCGTACACGGTGGTGAACGGGAAGGTGGTGGTGCGGGAAGGGCGGCTCGCGACGCTCGACCTGCCGCCCGTCATCGAGCGCCACAACGCGCTGGCGCAGGCACTCGTGGAGGCGTCGCGCTGACCGCGTCGACGTGAGGTGAAGGCCGCGCCCGCACGCCGCGGATCGGGCGCGCGGCCGTGGCTACGGCTGAGGCTGAGGCTGAGGCTGAAGCCGCCAAGCGCCGCGCCGCGCGTCACCCCGGCCTACCCCGCAACGGCGTGGCCGGCGCGCGCGTCGCATGCGCTTACGCCTCGATCAGCGTGCGGGTCGCTTCGGCGACGAGGCTGCGCAGCCAGCGCACTTCGTCGGAGTAGTGGCAGCGTTCGTGCCACAGCTGGTAATACTGCATCGGCGGGAAGTCGAGCGGTGCCGGCACGACCGACAGCGGCAGGAACTTCGCGTAGTGATCGGCGAACAGGCGTGTCGTCGTGAAGATCAGGTCGGACTTCACCAGCACGTACGGTGCGAGGTTGAAGTACGGCAGCGTGACGACCACGTGACGCTTGAGCCGTTCGCGTGCGAGATGCACGTCGATCGCGCCGCGCTGGCCGACCGAGTACGGCGTCGGCGCGAGATGCGGCGCGTTCAGGTACTGGTCGAGCGTGAGCCCGCCGCGCTTCGCGAACGGGTGCGTGTTGCTCATCAGGCAGACGATTTCGTCGACGAACAGGTTCGACAGGTGCAGCTGCTCGGGCGGCTCGGGCCAGTTGCCGACGACGATGTCGAGCTTGCCGTCTTCCAGCGCGAGCTCGTAATCGAACGCGGGGCCGAGCGAGTGGAACTCGAGCGTCGCGTTCGGCGCCGCCTGGCGGAAGCGTTCGACGACGGTCGGCACGAACAGCACGTTCAGGTAGTCGGGGCAGCCGATCCGGTAGCAGCGGATCGACGTGGCCGGGTCGAAATTGTGCTGCTGGAACTTGATGCGCTCGATTTCACGCAGTGCGTTCTGCACCGGCTCGAGCAGGCGCAGCCCGTATTCGGTCGGGACCATGCCGGACTTGCCGCGCACCAGCAGCGGGTCGCCGGTGATGTCGCGCAGGCGCCGCAGCGCGGCGCTGATCGCCGGTTGCGACTGGTTCAGTTTGACGGCCGCGCGCGTGACGCTGCGCTCCATCAACAAGGTGTGCAAGACGCGCAAGAGGTACGTGTCGATCGCCTCGCGTTGCTGACTCATGATTTCTCCGGTTTATATGGCTGGGCTGATCGATGGGGGAGGTGGGTATATGGTTTTTAATATGAACGAAAGTCAGCGTCAAGAGATGGATACCCGCAGACACCCGTCGCCGGGCCTCGCCAAGCGGACTGAAGAGGGCCGAACGGGGAACGGGTGAAGGGGCGGAACGCGGGCGTGCGCGGTACCGCGCGGACGCGCATTGCACGCATCCGGTGGTCAGGGCACCGCGCGTGACACGCGTGCGTCAGTCGTCGATGCGCATGCCGACTTTCAGCGTGACCTGCCAGTGGATGACCTGGTCGCCTTCGATGTGGCCGCGCGTTTCGGTCACCTGAAACCAGTGCAGGTTGTGCAGCGTCTTGCCGGCTTTCGAGATCGCGTTGCGGATGGCGTCGTCGCACGATTGCCGCGACGAACCGGTCAGTTCGATCAGCTTGTAGACGTGGTCGCTCATGATGCGCTCCCTGGGATGTCGGTGTGTGTGTGTGCGGCCGGCGCAAGCGGCGGGCCCGAAGCGGCGCCGCGCGTGTCCGGCTTCTTGAGTGATAGGTATGATGGGCGGCAAGTGCAACCTCAATTGGAGACGAGGAAGATCGTGGAAGTCGGATTTTGCGGACCGGGATTGATGGGCGCGCCGATGATTCGGCATTTGCTGGCGGCGGGCCACCGGGTCAGCGTATGGAACCGCACGCGCGGCAAGGCCGAGGCGCTTGAAAAGGACGGTGCGCAGGTGGTCGACACGCCGCGCGAACTGGCCGAGCGCGTCGACACGGTGTTCGTGTGCGTGCTCGATGGCCGTGCGGTCGGCGACGTCGCGTTCGGCGAGCACGGGCTGTTTGCCGGCGATGCGCATGCACGCCGGCTGAAGCGCATCGTCGATCACTCGAGCATTCCGCCTGCCGCGACGCGCGACTACGCGGCGCGTGCCGCCGCGCTCGGCGTCGGCTGGATCGATGCGCCGGTTTCGGGCGGCGTGCCCGGCGCGCAGGCCGGCACGCTTGCGGTGATGGCGGGCGGCGGCGCCGCCGACCTCGCTGCGGTGCGACCGCTGATCGATACCTACGCGTCGCGCGTCACGCACATGGGCGACGCAGGCGCGGGCCAGACCGCGAAGCTGTGCAACCAGGCGATCGTCACCGCGACGGTGACCGCGATCGCGGAAGCCGTCGGCCTGGCCCAGGCGAGCGGCATCGACGCCGCGCGTCTGGCCGACGCGCTGGCGGGCGGCTGGGCCGATTCGGTGCTGCTGCAGACCTTCGTGCCTCGCATGACGTCAGGCGGTCACCCGCCGATCGGCGCGCTCAGCACGTTCCAGAAGGATGTCGATGCGATCGCCGACGCCGCGCGCGACACGGGCGCGGTGATGCCCGTATCGGCCACGGTGCAGCAGGTGCTGCGCCTGGGCGCCGCGCAGGGGCTTGCCGGCGCCGATTTCGCCGCGTTCATCGACATCGTCCGGCCCGGCAACGGGCGCGGGACGGCGCAGTGAGCGCGCCGCGACGCTGAAGCGGGAAACCTGAGTGGCCGATGGGCCGCCCGGAGGCGGCCCATCGTGTCGGTGTCGGTTCAGCCGAGGGAGCGCGGTGTCGTGTCGCCGGCGTTCTGGCGTCCGAGCCCGCCACGCAGGCTCGCTTTCGTGCCTGCACCAAATTCGGGCAGGATACGCGCGCGGGCGCGGCTCGCGAACACGAGGAAGCCGAAGCCGTTCGCCTCGTACCAGTACCCGCCGTTCTCGAGGCCGTCGAGCGGCTGTTCGAGTGCGTTGGCGATCGATTCGAGGCAGCGCTTGCGCAGTTCGGCGATGGCCGGATAGGGCGGCTGTGCGCCGCGCACGCTGCACAGAAGCACGTCGAGGCCGGGTAGCACGTGCGCATAGAGGACGGGTTCGTCCTGCGCACGGGCGCGGGCAATCTTGGTGTCGAGCTGCGCGAACGGTTTCGAATGGCGCAATACCGCGAGGAAGGACTCCTGGCCATCCTGTTGCGCACGTCGACGTTTTTTCGGGAAGGACATAAACACTCGCCTGAAAAACAATTGCAAGAAATGCGGCACTTTCATGCGACCCACTCCCGGCTATGTACGCCGCATGTCGATCCTTTATAGCACACGAAAATGCTGCACTCCGCACTCGTGCGGTACGACGATCAATGTCTCCCGTCGACCCGCATGCCACGATGATCGACACAGCCAGCGTCTTGGCGCCCGTACTGTCGTTTAGTCTCCATCATAGACCTGCTTTTCCCGCGCGTGCATTCGCGCGTCACAAAAAAGTGAGATAGGCGCTCGCACGACGGTGCACGATGCGTGCCCATGAAAAAGGCCCGCACATGGCGGGCCCGGCAGTCGCAGCGTGGCGCGGTGCTCAGCGTTGCTTGAGCGAATCGCGGATCTCGCGCAGCAGCACGATGTCTTCCGGCGTCGCGGCCGGCGCCGCTTCTTCCGGCTTGCGCAGCTTGTTGATGAATTTCACCATCAGGAAGATGATGAACGCGAGGATCACGAAGTTGATCGCCACGGTGATGAACGAGCCGTAGCCGAATGCGGCGACGCCCGCGGCCTGCAGGTCCTTGAACGAATCGGGATTACCCTTGAACGTCGGGGGGATGGTGCCGAGCAGAACGAACTTGTTCGAGAAATCCAGACCGCCCGTCAGCACGCCGATGACCGGCATGATGAGGTCTTTCACGACCGAGTCGACGATCTTCGAGAACGCGCCGCCGATGATCACGCCGACGGCGAGATCCATCACGTTGCCTTTGACGGCGAACTCCTTGAATTCCTTGATTATGCTCATGAGCGGCTTTCTCCTGGTTGGGCGAGAGGAGGCGTGCCGCGACGCGCAGGGCTGCGAAGCGTCTGATGGGTCGGATCGGGGGCACGCCGATGGCCGCATGATAGCGAACGTGCCCCATTGCCGGTAGCCCATCTTGAAATGATTAACAAATCACCGGGCCGGCGCGAGTGGAAATGAAAGAAAGCGCGGGGGCGGGCGCGGCGCGATGCGTCGACGCCCGCGCGAGCCATGCTCAGGTGTTGTCGTCGGTCCAGCCGTCGTCGTTGCTGCCGAGATCGACGCCGCCGCCGCCATTGCCGTCGCTCCAGTTCGAATCGTCGCCGCGGCCGAGGTCGAAGCCCGGATCGTTGTTCTCCTGGCGCCGGCGCTGGTCGTCGACGATCACGTCGCGTTCGACTACGCGTTCGCGGCCGCCGGACATCGCTTCGCCGAGCAGCACGCCGGTCAGCAGCCCGCCCATTCCGCTGCCGAAACCGCCGCCTTGCTGAACCACGACGGGCGGCTGCTGTTGCGGATACGGTTGCGGCGGATACGGCTGTTGCGGGTACGGTTGCTGCTGATACGGCTGCCCTTGCATGCGGGTCACGCGATCGGCTTCCTGCGCATACACGGAGCCGCTGCCGTTCGCGGGCGCAGCGGGCGGCGCGCTCGGATCGGGGCGGCCTTCGACGCGCGCCTTCACGCTCGCATGCCGCTGTTCGAGTTCGTCGATGCGATACGGCGGCACCGGGTTCTTGCCGTTCGACAGCGCTTCGACGAGCGCGCGTGCATCGGTCTCGATGCCTTCGAGTTCGCTGGTGAGCGCGGCGGCACCGGGCGCCGTCGACAGTTTCGCGTCGAGTTTCAGCGGACGGATGTCGTTCAGCACGTCGGTCGCGCGTTTCAACTGCGCGCGGCGTTCGTCGCCGGCACGGCTGTCGTCGGCCGAGCGTGCGCGCCGCAACGTCCAGCGCAGCACCAGCGCGATGACCGCGACGAGCAGCCCGAGGCCGATCCACATGCCGGTCGACGGACCGTGTTTCGCAACCGGCGCGGCAGGTGCGAGCGACGACTGCAACGAACCGGCCTGCGTGGCCGACGGTGCGTTGCCGCTCGCGCCGCTCACGCGCGCGGCGTCGGCGCGAATGCGCGATTCGGTCTGCGCGAAATGCGACGCGTCGGTGAAGCGCAGTTGCGGATCGAGCGACTTCGCCCGCTGCAGTTGCGCGAGCGCGTCGGACGCGCGGCCTTCGCGGTCCAGCACCTGTGCGTACAGATAGCGCGCATGCGCATTGTTCGGATGGGCGTCGATGACTTGCGACAGCTGCGTGTCGGCGCGCTGCCAGTCACGTTGCGCGATCGACTGCTCGACTTGCTGCAGCGACGGAACCGCAAAGGCGGCGGACGACAGCAGCATCAGCGAGAAGCCGAGTGCGGCGAGAGATTTCTTCATGGTCGAACCGGGCGCGGGCGCCCGTCTCCTGACGATCGGTGCGCGCCGCGCGCCCGGCGGGCCGCGGCGCGGTTGCCTGCCGTTACTGCGCGGGCGTGTCGAGCTGCTTCTTCAGCGCGGCGAGGCGGTCCTCGACCGACGGGCCCTTGTTCAGCGCGGCGAGCTTGTCGTCGAGCGCCTTGCCGCTCGACGTGTCGGCCGAATTCAGGCGGGCGTCCGAACGCGCATTCTGCAGCGCGACCTTGTCCTCGAGCTTCTGGAAGTCCTCGGACAGGTTCTTGCCGCCGATGCCGCCCAACGCGCTTGCCGCGACATCCTTCGCCTGCGCGATTTCCTGCTTGGCCTGCAGGATGTTCGAGCGTGCGTTCAGGTCGTTGCGGCGCTGACGCATGTCGGCGATCTGCCCCTTCAGCTTGTCGACCGACGGCTCGAGCGTCGTCAGTTCGGCCGCGAGCGCATCGCGCTCGGCTTCGGCGTTCGACTGCGCGGCGAGCGCCTCGCGTGCGAGCGCTTCGTCGCCCGCCTGCAGCGCGCGCTTCGCGCCGTCCTCGTACTTCTTCACCTTGTCGTCGGCCGCATCGCGCTTGCTGCGCTGGGTCGCGACTTGTGCCTCGATCTCGATCAGCGAATTCTCGGCACGGCCGATGCTGTCGTCGAGCTCCCGCACGATCTGCCGTGCGTCGCGCGACGGATCCTGTACCGAGTCGGCCGCATCGTTCAGCAGGCCTTTGATCGTGCGCGAAACAGAGTCGAAAAGCGACATGAAATCCTCCGTGGTTGAAAGGTGCCGCGTCGGCGGCAATGCCCGTCGCGAATCGGTTCCGACCCGCGTGAGCCGGCGGATATTACACCGCCGGCCCCTTAAATACGGCTTAAGCGCCGGAGTTCAAGCGCCGTGCGTGTGCAGGTTTTCACCTTTCGCATCTGAAAGAAACGCCGCGGCACGCACCGGGTCGCGAGTCCATGATAGGCGGAGCATGGCGCCAATACGTTCCGCAATTCATGCTTGTGCGGGAATTTTTACAAAAAATCGCGGAGCCGATCGGTCGATTTCATTAAAATGCGCTGTCACGTCGCGGGAACGGATCGCCGCGCGGCGGGGTCTGTCGACGTGACAGTTGCCACGATGCACCCACTCTGATTCATCCGCTTGCATTTTCCGCATGCGTCCGAGGGCGCCACGCCGCCCGCCATTCCGACATGCCAATCATCAAACGACCGTCTTCTCCTTCCGACCGGAACGAACCTCACTACACGTTGCGCCGTTCGCCGTCGGGGGCCTATTACCCCGATGACGACGAGCGCGGCGACGACCGGCGCGCGCAGCGCCGCGGCGGCGGGGACGGCGCGCGCCGCTCGTTCGGCTCGCGCGTCGCGCTGTGGTTCGTCGGCCTGATCGCGACGCTCGCGATCGTCGGTGCGCTGATCGTCGGCTACGCGCTCGTCGTGATGGCGCCGCAACTGCCGTCGCTCGATGCGCTGACCAACTACCAGCCGAAGGTGCCGCTGCGCGTGTTCAGCGCCGATCACGTGCTGATCGGCGAGTTCGGCGAGGAGCGCCGCAGCCTCGTGCGCTTCCAGGACATTCCCGACGTGATGAAGAAGGCGGTGCTCGCGATCGAGGACTACCGCTTCTACGAACACGGCGGCGTGGACTTCCTCGGCATCCTGCGCGCCGGCGTGGCCGACCTGATGCACGGTGGCGCGCGCCAGGGCGCGAGCACGATCACGATGCAGGTCGCGCGCAACTTCTTCCTGTCGAGCGAGAAGACGTATACGCGCAAGATCTACGAGATGCTGCTCGCGTACAAGATCGAGAAGGCGCTGACGAAGGACCAGATCCTCGAGCTGTACATGAACCAGATCTACCTGGGCCAGCGCTCGTACGGTTTCGCGGCCGCCGCGCGCGTGTATTTCGGCAAGGACCTGAAGGACATCACGCTCGCCGAGGCGGCGATGCTCGCGGGGCTGCCGAAGGCGCCGTCCGCGTACAACCCGGTCGTCAATCCGAAGCGCGCGAAGGTGCGCCAGGAGTACATCCTGAAGCGCATGCTCGAGATCGGCTACATCACGCAGCCGCAGTACGACCAGGCGGTGAAGGAAGAGATCCGCGTGCGCACGCCGGGCAACCAGTACGCGGTGCACGGCGAATACGTCGCCGAGATGGTGCGGCAGATGATGTACCAGCAGTACAAGGACGAAACCTATACGCGCGGGCTGACCGTCACGACGACGATCAACTCGGCCGACCAGGAAGCCGCATACCAGGCCGTGCGTCGCGGCATTCTCGATTACGAGCGCCGTCACGGCTATCGCGGTCCGGAAGGCTGGATCAACCTGCCGGCGGCCGGCGACGATCGCGACGAGGCGATCGACGACGCGCTCGCCGATCACCCGGACAACGGCGACCTGCAGTCGGCGGTGGTGCTGTCGGCGTCGCCGAACGCGGTCGAGGTGCAGTTCGTCGGCGGCGCCACGACGACGATCGGCCCGGCCGGCCTGCGCTTCGTGTCGGCCGCGCTGAGCCCGCGCGCGAACGCGACGCTGCACATCAAGCCGGGCTCGATCGTGCGCGTGCTGAAGGACGGCAAGACGGGCTGGCAGATCGTGCAGCTGCCGCAGGTCGAAGGCGCGCTCGTCGCGATCGCGCCGCAGGACGGTGCGATCCGTTCGCTCGTCGGCGGCTTCGACTTCAACAAGAGCAAGTTCAACCACGTGACGCAGGCGTGGCGTCAGCCGGGTTCGTCGTTCAAGCCGTTCATTTATTCGGCGTCGCTCGACAAGGGCCTCGGGCCGGCGACGATCATCAACGATGCGCCGCTGTACTTCCCGCCGAGCGTGCCGGGCGGCACCGCGTGGGAACCGAAGGACGACGACCAGCCCGACGGCCCGATGTCGATGCGCACCGGCCTGCAGCGTTCGAAGAACCTCGTGTCGATCCGGATCCTCGCGTCGATCGGCACGCAGTACGCGCAGGAGTACGTGACGCAGCGCTTCGGCTTCGATCCGGCGAAGACGCCGCCGTACCTGCCGATGGCGCTCGGCGCCGGCCTCGTGACGCCGCTGCAGCTCGCGACCGGCTATGCGGTCTTCGCGAACGGCGGCTACAAGGTCGATCCGTACCTGATCGCCGAAGTCGACGACGCGCGCGGCCAGCCGCTGCAGAAATCGCAGCCGGTGATCGCCGGCGGCACCGCGCCGCGCACGATCGAAGGCCGCAACGCATACGTGATGAACAGCCTGCTGCACACGGTCGCGACGGCCGGTACGGGCGCGGGTACCAACGCGCTCGGCCGCAGCGACCTGCAGGGCAAGACGGGCACGACGAACGACGCGAAGGACGGCTGGTTCGCCGGCTACCAGCAGTCGCTCGTCGCGGTCGCGTGGATGGGCTTCGACCAGCCGAAGAGCCTCGGTAGCCGCGAATTCGGCGCGCAGCTCGCGTTGCCGATCTGGGTGAACTACATGCGCACCGCGCTGAACGGCGTGCCCGAGCAGCAGATGCCGATGCCGGACGGCCTGACCTCGATCGACGGCGAGCTGTACTACGCCGATCGCACGCCGGGCAACGGCTTCGTCGGCAGCGTGGACATCAACCCGGCCGCGAATGCGATCAGCGCGAACGACGCGCTCGGCTCGGCCGGCTCGGAGGGGCTCGCGCCGCCGCCCGTCACGCAGCAAGAGAAGCAGCAGATCATGGACATGTTCGAGAACAAGTAAGCGATATGCGGATGTGTCGCATGCGGCGGGCGCCTTCGGGCGCCCGTTTTTTTTATGTGTCTTCGCGCATCAGCCGGCGGGAGGACGAATCAGAACGACGCGCAGGCCGGTACGAGCGTGATGCCGACCGAGTCCTGCCGGAAGCGCTCGCGGTACGCGTGCCGGATCGCCACGAGCCGCGCGTGCGTATCGGCGGTGTCGTCGGCGACGATACGGACCACGAAACTCGCTTCGCCGATGATCCGGCCGGTGGCGCGGTCGCGCCATTGGCCGCGGGTGTCCCAGACCGTGAAACCGTCCGGAAAGCGCGGCGTGACGACGTCGGCGAGGAAGGCCGCGCGTTCCGTTTCGGTGACGGGGCCGCGTCCCGCGATATCGCGCCCGAACAGCAGGTCGGCCTGCAGCATCCGGTGCATGTCCGGCCGCAGGCAGCCAACGGAAGCGTCGACGACGGGCGAGGGCGGGGCCGCGCAACCGGCAAGCAGCGCGACGGCTGCCGCGCCGATCATCTGCCGCGTACGACGTTGCCACGCCGCGGGCCATGCGTTCGACGGCGCCATCTGCCTATTTCGCGTCCGGCGCGCTTTGCGCGCGTAAAACGCTGCGCGCTCAACCACTTGCGTGCTTGTCCGGCGGGTTATCAACAGGGCTGTCAACATAAACTGGGGATAACCCTGAGTATCGTGCGCGGGTTCAGTGCTGCAGTTTTGCGTGCGCGAGATGCATGCCGAGCGTCGCGGGATCGGTGTTCGTGCCCGACAGCAGCACGCCGACCCGCTTGCCCTGCAGCGTTTCGCGCAGCGGGCCGAGCAGCGCCGCTAGCGCCGCCGCGCACGCCGGTTCGACCGACAGCTTCAATTGCGAGAACAGGAACAACATCGCCGCGCGCAGCGCGTCGTCGGACACCGTGACGATGCGGTCGACGTGGCGCCGGCACAGCTGGTAGCTGTACTCCTCGGTGTGCGGCGCCATCAGCGAGTCGGCGATGGTCTGCATCGCGCTCATCTGGATCGTGTGATTCGCCGCGAAGCTGCGGCTCATCGCGTCGGCGCCTTCCGGCTCGACGCCGTACACGTGCACGCGCGGATTCGCGAGCCGCAGCGCGGTCGCCATGCCGGCCGCGAGCCCGCCGCCGCCGATCGGCACGATCACCGCGTCGAGATCGGGCGTCTGCGTCGCCCATTCGTAGCCGAGCGTCGCGGTGCCGAGAATCGTGTGATAGCCATTGAACGGATGGATGAAGAAGCGACCTTCCTCGGCCTCGATCCGCCGCACGACGTCGAATGCCTGCGACGCGCTGCCGGCGAGCACGACTTCCGCGCGGTACTGCTTGCACTGCGCGATGCGCGCCGGGCTCGCGGTATGGAACATCACGACCTTCGCGCTGCTGCCGAGCCGCATCGCCGCATACGCGACGGCCGCCGCGTGATTGCCGGCCGACACGCACGTGACGCCGGCGTTCTTGCGCGCTTCGTCGAGGGCCAGCAGGTTCGTGAACGCACCGCGCGCCTTGAAGCTGCCGCTCACCTGCAGCAGCTCGAACTTGAAGTTGACGTGCGTGCCCTCGAGGGACGGCAGGTCGGCACGCTCGAACACGGGCGTGCGCGCGACCCACGGCGACAACGCGAAATGCTGCGCGGCGATTTCGTCGAGCGTCGGAATCGGTTCGCCGTCGATCGTCGTATGGGCAGTGCGCTGTTGGTCAGTCGACATGACGTGGCGGGTGGCGGGAGGGGGCCGGCCCGCACACGCAGGCCGGCGTGGCGGGGGCAGTCAGTGTGCGTCGACCGACATGCTGCGGATGAACTTGCGCAGGAACTGCTCGCAGGCGGCGAGCTGCGCGAGCTCGACATACTCGTTCGGCTTGTGCGCCTGTTCGATGTTGCCGGGCCCGCAGACGATGCTCGGGATGCCCGCGCGCTCGAACAGGCCGGCTTCCGTGCCGTAGGCGACCTTGCGCTTGTCCTGGTCGGCCGTCAGCGCGCGCACCAGCTGAGTGATCGCGGCCTGTTCGGTCGCGTCGAGCCCGGGCGCCGCGGCGATCTTCGAGAACTCGATCGCCGCGTTCGGATGCTCGCGAAGCATCTGCGGCAGCAGCGTTTCCCGCGCATACGCTTCGATGCGCGCGAAGATCTGCTCGGGATCGAGCGTCGGCAGGTTGCGGAACTCGAAGTCGAACCGGCATTCGGCCGGGACCGTGTTGATCGCGTTGCCGCCCTGGATCGTGCTCGTCTGCGCGGTCGTGAACGGCACGTCGTACAGCGCGTCGAACGGGCCTTCGGCGCGAAAGCGCTCGGCGATGTCGCGGATGTGGCAGATGAGGCGTGCCGCATATTCGATCGCGTTCAGGCCCTTCGGCGTCAGCGACGAGTGCGCCGCGTGGCCGCGCACGCAGCAGCGGTACGCGTTGATGCCCTTGTGCGCGATGATCGGCCGCATGCTGGTCGGCTCGCCGACGATGCAGCCGGACGGCTTCACGCCGCGCTCGACAAGATCGGCGATCAGCAGCGGGGCGCCCGCGCAGCCGATTTCCTCGTCGTAGGAGAGCGCGAAATGGATCGGCTTCGCGAGCTTCGTCGCCTGCATCTCCGGCAGCAGCGCGAGCGCCGCGCCGATGAAACCCTTCATGTCGCACGTGCCGCGGCCGTACAGGCGGCCGTCGCGCAACTCCGGCTCGAACGGGTTGCTGTCCCACTGCTGGCCGTCGACCGGCACGACGTCGGTGTGCCCCGACAGCACGATGCCGCCGTCGGTCGAGCCGTCGTGCGCGGGCACGGTCGCGAACAGGTTGGCCCAGCCTTCGCGCGGATCGTGCGTGAGCGTCGACTGGATGCCCTTCGCGGCGAGCGCGTCGCGCACCGTTTCGATCAGGCCGAGGTTCGGCACGCGGCTCGTCGTGTCCATCGACACCAGCTGCTTGATCCAGGGCAGGCTGACGAGCGAGGCGTCGCCTTGGGTTGCGGCGGACGGCGCCGGCGCGTCGAGAGTGGACATGGCAAAACTCCGTCTGAGGAATGGGAAAATCATACTCAAAAACGCGCCGGCCCGCCTTCGCCGGCCGCGATGCGGTGCAGCATCGCGGCCGTGCCGTCAGCGTGCCGCGCTCGCCGCGTCGGCGCGCGGGGCGAGCGCGCGCAGCGTTTCCTTGATCGTCGACACGCGGATCGCGAGATCGGGCGAGCGCGTCTCGATGCGCAGCTTGTCCTGGCCCGCGAGCTTGATGTGCCGGTGCTTCTGCACCATCTCGATGATCCGCATCGGATCGATCGGCGGGTTCGGCTCGAACTGCAGCCCGATCGCGGCCTCGCTCGCGTCGATCTTGACGATGCCGAGCGGCTTCGCGGCGAGCCGCAGCCGGTGCGTCTCGACGAGCGCGTGCGCCTGCGGCGGCAGCTTGCCGAAGCGGTCGATCAGCTCTTCCTGGATGCCGTCGATCGCGTCGCCGTGCTCGCAGTTCGCGAGCCGCTTGTACAGCGACAGCCGCTCCTGCACGTCCACGCAGTAGTCGGCCGGCAGGATCGCGGGCGCATGCAGGTTGATTTCCGTCGTCGCGGCGAGCGGGGCCGTGAGGTCGGGCTCCTTGCCGTTCTTCAGCGCCTTCACGGCGTCGTTCAGCATGTCGGTATACAGCTGGAAGCCGATCTCGTGGATCTCGCCCGACTGCTTGTCGCCGAGCACCTCGCCGGTGCCGCGGATCTCGAGGTCGTGCATCGCGAGATAGAAGCCCGAACCGAGTTCCTCCATCTGCTGGATCGCCTCGAGGCGGCGTTGCGCCTGCTTGGTCAGCGACTGCGGGTCGTGGACCAGCAGGTATGCGTACGCCTGGTGGTGCGAACGGCCGACGCGGCCGCGCAGCTGGTGAAGCTGCGCGAGGCCGAACTTGTCGGCGCGGTGCATGATGATCGTGTTCGCGCTCGGCACGTCGATGCCGGTCTCGATGATCGTCGTGCACAGCAGCACGTTCGCGCGCTGCGCGACGAAATCGCGCATCACGCGTTCGAGCTCGCGCTCGTGCATCTGGCCGTGCGCGATCACGATCCGCGCTTCGGGCACGAGCTCCTCGAGCATCGCCTTGCGGTTCTCGATCGTTTCGACCTCGTTGTGCAGGAAATACACCTGGCCGCCGCGCTTCAGCTCGCGCAGCATCGCCTCGCGGATCACGCTTTCCTCCTCGCGGCGCACGAAGGTCTTGATCGCGAGCCGCTTCTGCGGCGCGGTCGCGATCACCGAGAAATCGCGCAAGCCCTCGAGCGCCATCCCGAGCGTGCGCGGGATCGGCGTCGCGGTCAGCGTCAGCACGTCGACTTCCGCGCGCAACGCCTTCAGCGCTTCCTTCTGGCGCACGCCGAAGCGGTGTTCCTCGTCGATGATCACGAGGCCGAGGCGCTTGAACTGCACGTCCGACGACAGCAGCTTGTGCGTGCCGATCACGATGTCGACGCTGCCTTCGTTGATCTGCGCGATCGCCGCGTTCACTTCCTTCGCGGTCTTGAAGCGCGACAGCTCGACGATGCGCACCGGCCAGTCGGCGAAGCGATCGGCGAAGGTCTGCGTGTGCTGCTCGGCGAGCAGCGTGGTCGGCGACAGCAGCGCGACCTGCTTGCCGCCCATCACCGCGATGAATGCGGCGCGCAGCGCGACCTCGGTCTTGCCGAAGCCGACGTCGCCGCACACGAGGCGGTCCATCGGCTTGCCGCTCGTCATGTCGCCGATCACGGCCGCGATCGCCGCGGCCTGGTCGGGCGTTTCCTCGAAGCCGAAGCTTTCCGCGAACTTCACGTAGTCGCGCGGCTCGAGCGCGAACGCATGGCCTTCGCGGGCCGCGCGGCGCGCGTACAGGTTCAGCAGCTCGGCCGCCGTATCGCGGATCTGCTGCGCGGCCTTGCGCTTCGCGCGCTCCCACTGGCCCGAACCGAGCGCGTGCAGCGGCGCGCTGTCGGGATCGGCGCCGCTGTAGCGCGAGATCACGTGCAGCTGCGCGACCGGCACGTAGAGCTTGCTGTCGCCCGCGTATTCGAGATGCAGGAATTCGGTCTCGCCTTCACCGAGATCCATCGACACGAGGCCCATGTAGCGGCCGATGCCGTGCTGCGCATGCACGACCGGATCGCCGACCTTCAGCTCCGACAGGTCGCGCACCATCGCGTCGACGTTGCTCGCCTGTTCCTGGCGGCGGCGCCCGGCGCGGCGGCCGAGCGCGCCGTACAGCTCGGTTTCGGTGACGATCGCGTAGCCTTCGCCCGGCACCGCGAAGCCGCTCGCGAGCGGCGCGACGCCGAGCGCGAAGGGCGCGTCGCTTTCGAGCCAGCCCGCGAAGTGGTCGTTCGACGCCGGACGCAGGCGATGCTCGGCGAGCAGTTGCAGGATCGTCTCGCGGCGGCCGGCCGATTCGACCGTCAGCAGCACGCGCTTGCCCGACGCTTCGACGAAGGTGCGCAGCGCGGCGAGCGGATCGTCCGCGTGGCGGTCGACGGTGAGCTCGGGCAAGGCCGTCGCCCAGCCGCCGGCCGGCTGCGCGGGCAGCACGACGCGCGCGAACGGCTTCGCGAACGCGAAGAAATCCTCGTCGGACAGGAACAGCCGCTGCGGCTCCAGGATTGGCCGCTCGCGGTCGTGCGCGAGGAACGCGTGACGCTGCTTCGTATCGGCCGTGAAGCGGCGGATCGACGCTTCGAGGTCGCCGGCGAACACGAGGTGCGCATCCTGCGGCAGGTAGTGAAACAGCGTGGCCGTCTCGTCGAAGAACAGCGGCAGGTAGTACTCGATGCCGGCCGACGGCACGCCGTTGCCGATGTCCTTGTAGATCGGCGCGCGGCTCGGGTCGCCTTCGAAGGTCTCGCGCCAGCGGCTGCGGAAGGCCGTGCGTGCCGCTTCGTCGAACGGAAACTCGCGGCCGGGCAGGAGGCGCACGTCGCGCACCGGATAGAGGCTGCGCTGCGTATCGGGATCGAATGCGCGGATCGAGTCGACCTGGTCGTCGAACAGGTCGATCCGGTACGGCAGCGGCGAGCCCATCGGGTACAGGTCGATCAGCGAGCCGCGCACGCAGTATTCGCCGGGCCGCACGACCTGGCTCACGTGCTCGTAGCCGGCCAGCGTGAGCTGCGCCTTCAGCTTCGCCTCGTCGAGCCGCTCGCCCTGCGCGAACGCGAACGTGTACGCGGCCATGAACGACGCGGGCGGCATCCGGTACAGCGCGGTGGTCGCGGGCACCAGCAGGATGTCGCAGCGGCCCTCGCCGAGGTCGTGCAGCGTCGCGAGCCGCTCGGAGACGAGATCCTGGTGCGGCGAGAACGTGTCGTACGGCAGCGTTTCCCAGTCCGGCAGCAGGCGCACGCGCGCCTCCGGCGAGAAGTAGCGGAGTTCCTGCGACAGCCGCTGCGCGTCGACCGCGTTCGCGCAGATCACCGCAAGGAGCGGGACCGCGTCGCGGTTGTCGGCGAGATAGCGGGCGATGGCGAGTGCGTCGGCGGAGCCGTGCGCGCCGTCGAAGGCGAACCGCTGGCCCGGCTTGACGCGGGCGACGGGCGAGGCGAACGGGGTGGAAGCGTTGTCTGGCATAGGGACGGCAGGGGTGGCGGGCACGGGCGCGACGCGGCGCGCCGGTCGAGACGAAAGACCTATTATAAAATCCGCTTCTCGATTTCATCTTTCCGGCGTTTCCCCTTCGTGACTCCCCGACTTTTCGCCCTGATTCCTTGCGCCGGCACGGGCAGCCGTTCCGGTTCGGCCGTGCCGAAGCAATACCGCACGCTGGCCGGCCGCGCGCTCCTGCATTACACGCTCGCCGCGTTCGACGCGTGCAGCGAATTCGCGCAGACGCTCGTCGTCCTCGCGCCCGACGACACGCACTTCGATGCGCGCCGCTTCGCGGGCCTGCGCTTCGCGGTGCGCCGCTGCGGCGGCGGCTCGCGGCAGGCGTCGGTGCTCAACGGGCTGCTCGAGCTGGCCGAATTCGGCGCGACCGAGCAGGACTGGGTGCTCGTGCACGACGCCGCGCGCCCTGGCATCACGCCGGCGCTGATCCGCACGCTGGTCGCGACGCTGAAGGACGACCCGGTCGGCGGCATCGTCGCGCTGCCGGTGGCCGATACGCTCAAGCGCGTGCCGGCCGGCGGCGACGCGATCGCGCGCACCGAGTCGCGCGACGCGCTGTGGCAGGCGCAGACGCCGCAGATGTTCCGCATCGGTATGCTGCGCGACGCGATCCTGCGCGCGCAGCGCGAAGGGCACGACCTGACCGACGAGGCCAGCGCGATCGAATGGGCCGGCCATACGCCGCGCGTCGTGCAGGGCAGCCTGCGCAACTTCAAGGTCACGTACCCGGAAGATTTCGCGCTCGCGGAAGCGATCCTCGCGCGCCCCGCGAACGCTTCCTGACTTTCACCTCATCTCAAACCGGATTACGCATGGACTTCAGAATCGGACAAGGCTACGACGTGCACCAGCTCGTCCCGGGGCGCCCCCTCATCATCGGCGGCGTGACGATTCCGTACGAGCGCGGCCTGCTCGGGCATTCGGACGCGGACGTGCTGCTGCACGCGATCACCGACGCGCTGTTCGGCGCGGCGGCGCTCGGCGACATCGGCCGCCATTTCTCCGACACCGACGCGGCGTTCAAGGGCGCGGACAGCCGCGTGCTGCTGCGCGAATGCGTCGCCCGCGTGAAGGCGGCCGGCTTCACGATCCAGAACGTCGACAGCACGGTGATCGCGCAAGCGCCGAAGCTCGCGCCGCACATCGACGGGATGCGCGCGAACCTCGCGGCCGATCTCGGCCTGCCGCTCGAGCGCGTGAACGTGAAGGCGAAGACCAACGAGAAGCTCGGCTACCTCGGCCGCGGCGAGGGCATCGAGGCGCAGGCCGCCGCGCTGCTGGTGAAGCAGGGCGCGTGAGCGCCTGACGCCGGTCCGAAGCGGCGCGCAGGTTGCGCCGCCGGAATGAAAAATGCCACGCGTTTGCGTGGCATTTTCGTTTTGCGGCACGATCCGGCGCGCTTGGCCGCCGTATCGCGCTGCCGCTCGCGTGGCTGCTTATTCGCCTTCGGCGGCGATCACTTGCGCGGCGGCGTTGATCACCGACGCGATGCGGCCGACGTCGCGCAGCTGCGTCGTCGTCATCCCTTGCTCGTTCTTCAGCAGCGCGTAGTGCGACTTCACGCAGAAGTGGCACTTGCCGACGATCGATGCGGCGAGCGCGTACATCTCGAAGCGGCGCTTGTCGACGCCGCCGTGCGACGCATACGCGCCCATCCGCAGCTCGGCGCGCTGCGTCTTCAGGTCGGCATCGTCGGCCATCTCGACATACGGATACCAGGTGTTGTTCATCCCCATCAGCGCGGCCGCCGTCAGCACGGCGTTCGTCTCTTCGGGCGACAGCACGCCGGCTTCGCGGATCGTCTTCACGAGCACGGTGCTCTTCGCCGCGACCGCCGCCGCCAGCGCGACGCCGACTGCATCGGTGCCTTCGAGCGACGAGCGCGAGATCGTGCCGTCGAGGTTCAGGCGAATGTCCTTCGCGTAGTCGGGGATACGTGCCTTAATCGAATCGATGAATTCCATTGATATCTCCTATGGGTTGGCCGTTAAAAAAGCCCGCAGGCAGGACGTGCGCCGCGGGCTTCGTGCATCGATGCGCTTACAGCGTTGCGCCGCCGACTGCACGGTTGCACGGGCACAGTTCGTCCGTTTGCAGGCCGTCCAGAATGCGCAGGACTTCTTCCGGGCTACGGCCGACGTTCAGGTTGTTCACCGAAACGTGCTGGATCGTGTTGTCCGGATCGACGATGAACGTTGCACGCAGGGCCACGCCGGCTTCCTTGTCGCGCACGCCGAGCTGGTCGATCAGCTCGCCCTTGACGTCGCCGAACGAGTAGTGGTTCAGCTTGTCGAGGTCCTTGTGCTCACGGCGCCATGCGAGCTTCACGAATTCGTTGTCCGAGCTGCCGCCGAGCAGGACGGCGTCGCGCTCTTCGAACTGCTTCGTCAGCTTCGCGAACTCGACGATTTCCGTCGGGCACACGAACGTGAAATCCTTCGGATAGAAGTAGATGATCTTCCACTTGCCCGGGAACGACGCTTCGGTGACGGTCTCGAACGCCGACTGGCCGTTTTCCTCGTGATTGTTGAAGCCCGGCTTCGCGGCTACGACGGTGAATGCTTCGAGTTTATCGCCCACGGTTTTCATGCGGATACTCCTGTGTGAGTTGGGAAGAAGACTGAGTCAAGCTACCTCGGTGCTGCAACGTTGATGTGACAGCATGGGCACGACTATAACACTATTAATAAGTCGCTTCAATAGTTTTTGGCTAACGATTCCCATAGTTTTTTTCAACCGCGCCGATAGTGTGACGCGCAAGAAGCGTGCGCGAACGCGTCACGCCGTCGCACGCGCCTTGCCGGCGCCGGGGAATTCGAGCGTGACTTCGAGGCCCGCTTCGGGGCTGCGGTTGCGCAGGCGCAGCGCGCCGCGATAGCGGCCGACGAGGCGCAGCACGATCGCCATGCCGAGCCCCGTGCCGTCCGCCTTGGTGCGCGCCGTGTCGACGCGGTAGAACGGCCGCATCACGAGCGGCAGCTGGTCCTCGGGGATGCCCGGGCCCTCGTCGCTCACCGACAGCTCGACGCGCGCGTGCGTCACGCGCGTCTCGAGCGTGATGCGCGACACACCGTCGTCGCGGCTCTGGCCGTATTTGCGCGCGTTCTCGACGAGGTTGCCGATCACGCGGCGCATGTCGGTCTCGTCGGCTTCGATCACGGCGGTCGGCGCGAGCCGCGTGCGGATCTCGACGCCGTCCTCGCCCGACACGCGCGCGGCGACTTCGTGCGCGATCGACGACAGGTCGACCGGCTCCGGCTTGCGCTGGGTCGGACGCGCGTAGTCGATGAAGGCCGCGATGATGCGGTCCATCTGCTCGATGTCGTCGACCATCGCGTCCTTGGTCGCCTGGTCGGACGGGCTCATCTCGGTCTCGAGCCGCAGCCGCGCGAGCGGCGTGCGCAGGTCGTGCGAGATGCCCGCGAGCATCAGCGCGCGGTCGGCCTCGAGCTGTTCGAGGTCGCGCACCATCTGGTTGAAGCTGCGGTTGGTGTCGGCCGCGACGCCCATCCCGCGCTCGGGCAGCAGCTCGGGCGTCTGGCCCGAGCCGATCTGCCGCGCGGCGAGCGCGAGCCGCGAGAACGGCCGGTTCACGAGGCTCGTGATGAACGCCGAGCCGAACAGCGACAGCGCGAGCGCGAACAGGCCCCAGCCGGCCCACTGCAGGCCCGTGACGCTGTCGAGCTGGTCGCGGTCGAGCGCGACCCAGTAATCGTCGTCGTCGATCTTGAAGCTGATCCACACGCCCGGGATGTCGTTGACCGACTGCGCGATCACGGTATCGTCGCCGAGCCGGCTGCGGATGTCGTGTTCGATCAGGCGGTTCAGCGATTCGTCGGGCTGCAGCTTGAACTTGTCGGTCTTTTCGCGCGGGTACACGCGCACGCCCTCGTTGCTCTCGAGATCCTGCAGCAGCGCGCGCCGCAGATCGGGATCGGAATAGAGCAGGGCGGTGCGCGTGAGCTTCACGATCGCGACGAGCTGGAGCGCGACGCGCTGCGCGCGCGGCTCGCGCTCGATCACGCGAAAGCTCTGGAACCACGCGGCGAGACTGACCGAGATCAGCAGCGCGATCAGCAGGAAGGTGCGCCAGAACAGCCCGCCGAATGCGAGCTGCAGGAGGCGCCGGTCGATACGCATGGGACGGGCCGTGGACGGGCGAAACCGGAAAGAGAAAAGATCAGGCGGCGCCGTCCGGAATGAACACGTAGCCGAGGCCCCAGACGGTCTGGATGAAACGCGGGCTGCCCGGATCCGGTTCGATCAGCTTGCGCAGGCGCGAGATCTGCACGTCGAGGCTGCGGTCGAACACTTCGTATTCACGGCCGCGCGCGAGCTCCATCAGCTTTTCGCGCGACAGCGGCTGGCGCGGATGGCGCGCGAACACCTTCAGCACCGAGAATTCGCCGGTCGTCAGCGGAATTTCCTGGCCCGACTTCGTCAGCGTGCGCGTCGCGAGGTTCAGCGAGAACTCGCCGAACTCGAACACCTCGGTGGTTTCCGACGGTGCGCCAGGCAGTTCGGCCGGCGCCTGGCGGCGCAGCACCGCGTGAATGCGCGCGACGAGTTCGCGCGGGTTGAACGGTTTCGGCAGGTAGTCGTCGGCGCCCATCTCGAGGCCGACGATGCGGTCGACGTCCTCGCCCTTCGCGGTGAGCATGATGATCGGCGTGCGGTCGTTGCTGCCGCGCAGGCGGCGGCAGATCGACAGGCCGTCTTCACCCGGCAGCATCAGGTCGAGCACCAGCAGGTCGAAGCGCTCGCGCACCCAGAGCTTGTTCATCGCGGTCGCGTTCTCCGCGACGTACACGTTGAAACCCTGCTCGCCGAGATAGCGGCGCAGCAGATCGCGCAGGCGCGGGTCGTCGTCGACGACGAGAATCTTGGAGGGGTTTTTCGTTTCCATGAGCGGCATCTTATCGCGAATGGGAAATCACGCACGGTCGCGTATTTTCGTGCGTTACAGTCCGTTACAAAATTTACCCGTAGTGTCGCGCGGAGTAAAGGCAGGCTATAGAGATTCCTTTACTCGAAGCTGAAATTCGGTAGATACTCCCCTGCACTCCATCTTTCATCTTTGTACACCCGAATTCCGCAGGGTTTTTCAAGTACCAGAGGTAACCGGTTGCCGCGTGACGAAGGGAACAAATCGACCAAAGAAGCGAGGACGGTCATGCGATCTGCCCGGATTGCACTGATGCTGACGATCGCACTTGCCGGTCCATATGCGTCGAACTTCGCGTATGCGCAGCGCCCCGAGCAGGGCGCCTCGTCGCGCAAGCTGCCGCGCGGCAAAGCGCCGCAGCCCGACCGCGCCGCCGACACGGCGGTCCGTTCCGCCGTGCCTCCCGATCTCGATCAGCACCGTCGCGACGGGCACATGACGCCCGAGGAGCGCCACCTGCTGCGCCAGCACATCGAGGACGCCGTTCGCGAGCTGTACAAGCGCTGACACGCACGCGCGTTCGCACGGCGCGGAAAGATTCCGTAGCAATTTTTCGGTCAACTTTCGGATGCGTGCCGCCGTTGAACCGGCATCCGCACCGCCGGTGCGCTCCGGGAGTCCACGACGATGAATGCGAACGCTGCCGCCCCGGCCTCGCCCGCGATGCAGGCGCCTCTCGACGCCGACGATGCGCTGTTCTTCCTGAGCCGTACCGGCTTTTCTCCCGCACCGGCCGAGGTTGCCCGCATCGTCGGGATGACGCGCGCGCAAGTGGTGGCCGATACGCTCGGCAACGTGCGCCGCGAGCCCGTGACGGCCTCGCCCGACTGGATCGCCGAGCTGCCGCCGACGCGCGCGCAGCGTCAGGCGCTGACGCCCGACATGCGCCGCGACGAGCAGCGCGAGCGCAATGTCCGCTACGATGCGCTGCGCGCCGCCTGGGTCAACGAGATGATCGTCACGCCGTCGCCGCTCACCGAGCGCATGACGCTGTTCTGGCACGGGCACTTCACGTCCGGGCAGGACAAGGTCCCGTATCCGCAGACGATGGCCGCGCAGAATGCATTGTTTCGGCGCGAGGCGCTCGGCAACTTCGGCACGCTGCTGCATGCGGTCGCGAAGGATCCGGCGATGCTCCAGTATCTCGACGGCGCGAGCAACCGCAAGGGCCGCCCGAACGAGAATTTCGCGCGCGAGGTGATGGAGCTGTTCACGCTCGGCGAAGGGCATTACTCGCAGCGGGACGTGACCGAAGCCGCGCGCGCGATGACCGGCTGGAGCGTCGATCCCGATACGCTGCGCTTCGAGGTGCGGCCCGACTGGCACGACGCGGGCGACAAGACGATCCTCGGCGAGACCGGCGCGTTCGACGGCGACGGGTTTCTCGACATCCTGTTGAAGCGGCCCGAGACGGCAAGCTTCATCGCCGGCAAGCTGTGGCACGAATTCGTGTCCGATACGCCCGACGCCGGCGCGCTCGATGCCGTGGCCGAGCGGTTTCGCGCCAGCGGCTCCGACATACGCGCGGCGCTCGCCGCGCTCTGGTCGACCGACGCGTTCTGGGATCCGCGCAATCGCGGCGTGCTCGTGAAGTCGCCGGCCGAGTTCGTCGTCGGGTCGGTGCGGCTGTTCGACGTCGCGTACGGCGATCCGCAGACGCTCGCGAACACCGTGCGCACGCTCGGGCAGAACCTGTTCTATCCGCCGAACGTGAAGGGCTGGCCGGGCGGCGCGATGTGGATCAACAGCACCACGCTGCTGGCGCGCAAGCAGTTCGTCGAGCAGTTGTTCCGCGCGACCGAGACGGCCGGCATGCGCTCGCCCGCGCATGCGATGGCGCCGCCGTCGCCGAATGCGCGGGCGCAGGCGATACCGGTTGCGGACGCCGCGTCGGTTGCCGGCATGCGCGGCGCGCCGGTCAAACTCGCGCGCGGCGGCCTGCGATTCGACCTCGAACGCTGGCTCGCGCAGTATCGTGCGCGGCCGCAGGCGATGGCGGGATTGTCGACCGAGCTCCAGCTGCAGCATGCGGTGCTGCCGGTGTCGCCGGTCGCGGCGATCGATACGGACTCGACCGGCAGCGCGTATCTCGAGGCGCTGCTGATGGATCCGGCCTATCAACTGAAATGACTGAAACGACCGAAACGACGACGAACAGGCACGCTGCCGCGGTGGCCATGCCGCACGGCGAGCCGAAGGATGCACGATGAACCGACGTGATTTTCTGACGCTGACGGGCGCCGCGGCCGCGGCGGGCGTGTCGTTGTGGCAGCCGCCCGCGCAGGCGGCATCGATGGTCGCGGTCAGGCGCCAGCCGGCGACCGGTTATGCGAACGTGCTGATCCTCGTCGAACTGAAGGGCGGCAACGACGGCCTCAACACGGTGGTGCCCTATGCGGATCCGCTCTACTACCAGTTCCGCCGCAGCATCGGCATCAAGCGCGACCAGGTGCTGCAGCTCGACGCGCAGACGGGGCTGCACCCGTCGCTCGCGCCGTTGATGCCGCTGTGGCGCGACGGACAGGTCGCGATCGTGCAGGGCGTCGGTTATCCGCAGCCGAACCTGTCGCATTTCCGCTCGATCGAGATCTGGGACACCGCGTCGCGCTCGGACCAGTACCTGCACGAAGGCTGGCTCACGCGCACGTTCGCGCAGGCGCCGGTGCCGCCCGGCTTCGCGGCGGACGGCGTCGTGCTCGGCAGTGCGGAGATGGGACCGCTCGCGAACGGCGCGCGCGCGATCGCGCTCGTCAATCCCGCGCAGTTCATCCGCGCGGCGCGGTTGGCCGAACCGTCGTCGCTGCGCGAACGGAACCCGGCGCTCGCGCACATCATCGACGTCGAGAACGACATCGTGAAGGCGGCCGACCGGCTGCGCCCGCGCGGCGGGATGCGCGAGTTCAGGACGGCCTTTCCGGCCGGTACGTTCGGGACCTCGGTGAAGACCGCGATGCAGGTGCTCGCGGCATGCGAGGCGTCCGGGCCCGGCGCGCAGGACGGCGTCGCGGTGCTGCGGCTCACGCTCAACGGTTTCGATACGCACCAGAACCAGCCGGGGCAGCAGGCGGCGCTGCTCAGGCAGTTCGCGGAAGGGATGAGTGCGATGCGCGGCGCGCTGGTCGAGCTCGGGCGCTGGAACCAGACGCTCGTGATGACGTATGCGGAATTCGGGCGGCGCGTGCGCGAGAACCAGAGCAACGGCACCGATCACGGTACCGCCGCGCCGCATTTCGTGATGGGCGGCCGCGTGGCCGGCGGGCTGTACGGCGCGGCGCCGGCACTCGGGCATCTCGACGGCAACGGCAACCTGCCGGTCGCCGTCGATTTCCGCCAGCTCTATGCGACCGTGCTCGGGCCGTGGTGGGGGCTCGATGCGACGCACGTGCTGCAGCAGCGCTTCGAGACGCTGCCGCTGCTGAAGGTGTGAGGCGGTCGTGCGTGACGGGGCGGATCAGCGGCCGCGTGCGGCGCGCCACGCGATCCACAGCTTGCGGATCGGCGTCAGCGCGATACGCTGGTGCAGCACCTGGTAGCCGTCGCGCTCGATTTCGTCGAGCAGCGCGCCGGCCAGTGCGATCTGCGCACGCAGCGTGCGTTGCGCGCGGCGTTCGGACGCGGGGATCGCCGCGTCGGCGGCGGCGAGCGCTTCGCGCGCGCGGGCCGTCTGAAACTGCAGCAGCTCGCTGAAGGCCGGGCTGTAGCGGCGATTCAGCAGGTCGGCGGCGGTCACGTTGTAGCGTTGCAGTTCGTCGATCGGCAGATAGATGCGGCCGTGGCGCGCATCGTTGCCGAGTTCCTGCACGAATTGCGCGAGCATCAGCGCGTGGCCGGCCTGCGCGGCCCACGGTTGCGGTTCGGCCGGATTCGCGGCGCTTGCGCGCGCGACCAGCGACGCAAAGGTGCCGCCGACCTGCGCGATGTAGCGCTGCAGGTTCGCGAAATCCAGGTAACGCGCCTGTTCCAGATCCATCCCGTAACCGTTGACGAGCGTGCGCAGCGCGTCGGTTTCTGCGCCGATCGCCGGGTGGTGCTGCGCGAGCGCCTTCGTGACCGGGTGCGACGGTTCGCCGGCGGCGAGCGCCGCGAGTTCCTTGTGCCACCACGCGAGTTTCGTGTGTCCGACGGTCGCATCGCTGGTTTCCTTGACGGTTTCCTCGAGTTCGCGGCGCAGCGCGAACAGGGCCGTCAGGCGCGGTGCGGCGACGAGCGGCGCCTGGCGCAGCGCGTAGTAGACGCTGGAGCCCGCGGGGGCGGCCTTTTGCTGACAGTAGTCGTCGAAGTTCACGGGTGGGGTCGTGGCGGAGGTGGATTCGGGGGGGGCGCGTGCCGGCGGGTGGCCGGCACGTCGAGCGCGGCATTCTAGCACCGCTGTCCGACGGGCGCCGGCGGGGCGAGACAATGCTGCGCGGATCGGGTAGAATCTCGCGCTCGCCTGATCGGGCGTGCCGGTTTTCGGGTTTTCGGGCCGGCATGACGCCCGGGCGCGTGGAGCACGCTTCTTGCGTGCCGCGCGGTCAGGCGACAGGAATGCGCGTGAGTGGCGAAATTGGTAGACGCACCAGGTTTAGGTCCTGACGCCCGCAAGGGTGTGCCGGTTCGAGTCCGGCCTCACGCACCACATATACTCCCAAGCATTTCCATGTTTGGCCAAAAAGCCCCGTCAGTCAAGCACTTACGGGGCTTTTTGTTGCCACCGTTGCCCAGCATTTCCCATTGACACCCACGTAACCCGGGGGCATCGTAGGGGGCAGTTTTCTCCGATCATGGGCATCGAAATGCCCCCGCGCTCAAAATGCCCCTTACCGATGTCGCTGTCCGTGCGGCCAAGCCCCGCGAAAAGTCGTACAAGCTGGCCGACGGCCAAGGCATGTACCTTGAGGTCATGCCGTCCGGCTCCAAGTACTGGCGGTTGAAGTATCGCATCGACGGCAAGGAGAAACGGATGGCCCTCGGGGTCTATCCGGCTGTGACCCTGCTGGCTGCTCGGAAGGCCCGTGACGAGATTAAAGACCAGTTGCGCGGCGGCCTCGATCCCTCGCACGAAAAGAAGCGTGTGAAGGCACAGCGCAGCCTGGACCGCGCGAACTCGTTCGAGCCGATCGCACGCGAGTGGCATGAGCAAAAGAAGGGCGCCTGGAGCGACCGACACGCCGACCGCATCATGAAGCTGCTCGAGCGCGAACTGTTTCCGGTGCTCGGCGCACGGCCGATCGCCGAGATCACGGCGCCCGAGTTGCTCGCAGTGATTCGAAAGATTGAAGCGCGCGATGCGATCGAACTAGCGCACAAGGCGATCCAGGCAACGAGCCAGATCTTCCGGTATGCCATCGCCACCGGCCGGGCTGAACGTGACCCTGCGCCGGATCTCCGCGGCGCGCTGAAGACTCGTACCGTCGTGCACATGAAGCGGGTGAGCGAAGCCGAACTGCCGGAGCTCATGGAGAAGATCAACGCATACGAAGGCGACTACCAGACCCGACTGGCGCTGCAGTTCATGGCGTTGACGTTCGTTCGTACGAGCGAACTCCGGTTCGCTGAATGGACAGAGATTGACGAGAAGAAGAAGGAGTGGCGCATCCCGCCCGAGAAGATGAAGATGCGCACGCCCCACATCGTGCCGCTGTCGAAGCAGGCGCTCGAGGTGATCGCGAAGCTGCGCGAACTGAACGGCCAAAGCCAGTTTGTGTTCCCGAGCCGGTCGAGTTCAAAGAAGCCGATGAGCGAGAACACGATCTTGTACGCGCTGTACCGGATGGGTTACCACTCACGGATGACCGGGCACGGCTTTCGCGGCCTCGCCTCGACCATCCTCAACGAGCACAGCTTCAACCGGGACTGGATTGAGCGCCAGCTGGCTCACAGCGAGCGCGACGGCGTCCGGGCGGCGTACAACCACGCCGAGTACCTGCCAGAGCGCCGGAAGATGATGCAGTGGTGGGGAGACTATCTGTCGAACGTCGCTGTGAAATAGACTCGACCGTTGCCGCGGGTGTGCGGTGAAAGTCAAGTAGCGGGAGCGTTGGCCTCCGCATATTTCAGTGCATCCTCAATGTCTTTTTGTTTGGCGCTTCGTTCGGCCTCTACCTTGCCTCGAATAGCGAGGTCTCTCTTGGCCCGCCTGTCCTTGACTTCTTTGGGATCGGCGTGGCCGCTCCACCATTCGACGAATCGCTCCCAGCGGGTTGGCTGTAGCCACTCCTCGTACAGTTCCAGCAAGTTTGCGTAAACGCGGATCTCAGGTTCTCGCAAGTGAGATATGTATGCCCGAGCGGCTCTAACGTTTACACATACGATGCCTCGCATACTTTGTCGGAGAAGCTGTGCATGGAGGTCTCCGGCTTTAATGCCGACTGCGAGGAACTCGTAGTAGTTGAGGAAATACCGATACGCTGCAAGGCTGCTTTTGACGGTCTCGTCGTTGCTAAGCCAATCTCCGACCTTAATTTCTGTGCGACCTTGGTTGGTGGTGGGGTATGTTGCGTCGAGTGACGTGACCAATCCTTGATACGTCGCGCTTAGTCGGGACTGCAGAAGTGTGTTGATCGTATGCTGCTTGATCGAGTTGTGCAGGGAAACTAGCGCCGTGACCATCCAGCCAAGGACTGCCCCGGAAATCGTCCCTACCACCGGCCATTCCGTTTTCCCGAATCCGAACAAGGGCTCACTTGCTCCAGCGGGAGTGTGTCCTAGCGGATGTATCGCTTCTTCCCAGATGAGAAACCCAATCGCCCCGACGTAGACAAGAAGCAGCAATAGAAGGATTTTCTTTGGTTTGGTCATTTTTGTAATGAAAAAGCCCCAAAAATGGGGCTTGATGTGGAAATTTTTTACCAATTAGGCCGAGCCAGTACCTTCATTCGTCATAGTGTGTCCTCTGCAGGGGTTGTTGGTCTGATTTGAGGCTATCAAACGGCGTCGGCAGACGCAAGATATGGTTGCCTCTCTGTCAACGTCCCGTTAGCCTATCGCTACCGAAGGTGAGGGTAAATAGCTACAGATCAAGGGTTTACGAGGCTTAGCGCATTCCGGCGCGCCTCATCTCCTCGCGAAGCAGATGCATCAGTCGATGGAGTTGCCCCTGCGCGCCGGCGAGATCGCCTTTGTTCGCGACGTTCGTATCGGTGTAGTTGTACCACTCCTCGATGCGTTCGAGCGATTTCCGAAGCGCGCGGATCTCGAGGATCAGCCATCGCACCTGAAGGTCGCTGTACTCGCGCCATAGCGCGCGAAGCTCGGCCTCGGTCGGCGCGTCAAATTCCGGGACCGCCGGACGCAGCTTGAACCGCGGATCCGTGAGCGGGACGCGGTTGCGGTCGATCCTGGTCGTTTCGATTGGCGTGTATGTGACTAGGGCACTCGACCTTGGATCCTTGTCGAGCCAAAACTCAAATTCACGTTTCGTGAGCTCGATCGGAGTCCTCAGGCGGTTCTTGTCGCCCTGGAATCCGTACTCCCAGATGTAGGCCCACTGTGGCTTGATCACGGCTGAAATACTGTATAAAAACACAGTATATTTCGAGATAAGCTACTGCGGTCAAGACCGAAATTGGGGGAGACGGGCGATGTGCACGAACTACGTGGCCCCGGGCGAGGATCCGGGCCTCAGTGAGCTCCGGATCGACAGCTTCGTCGACCTGTACCGCTGGACACCCTGGAAGCCGGAGATCTACCAGGACTATGACGCGCCTATCGTCGCGAGCATCGACGGACAGTTCACACCATTGATTGCCGGCTTCGGATTCTGGCCGCGAGCCCTACAGAAGGCGAACGTCGAGAAGGCGAAGGAGCAGGGCCGCAAGCCGCCGATCATCCGCAGCACGATGAACGTGCGCGACGACAACCTCGGAAAATCACCTCTCTACGGGCCAGCGTGGCGCGCCGGCAAGCGATGCCTCATCCCCGCCAAATGGATCTACGAACCGAATTGGGAGACCGGCAAGCACGTGCGCTACAGGATCGGTCTCACTGGTTGGCGGCCCTTGTGCGTCGCCGGCATCTGGCGGACGCTGCAGTATCCGGACGGTGCCGAGCGCCACACCATGGCGATGATCACGGTCAACGCGGACGAGCACCCGATCATGAAGCACATGCACCGACCAGGAGAGGAAAAACGATCGGTCGTGATCCTGCGTCCGGACGATTGGGAGGAGTGGCTGACGACATCGAACGTCGAGGCGGCGCGTGCGATGCTGCAATTGTATCCGGCCGATCAGATGGCGGCCGAGCCCTACCAAGGCGCACAAAGCGAACAGGTGGATTCTTGATGATCTGTCCGCTGCCGAACCTATTCGGGGTGATCCACTTCGTTCCGTGGAACGTTTCGAACTCCTTGACCGAAGCGGCGCGCTGCTTGTCGATGTAGAGTGCGAGGTCCATGATGTGGACGCCCTTAGCGGCCTTCAGTGACCCACTCATCCGTACGAGGGGAAGTGCAATGTCACCGGTCGCGATCTTTTGCAGCAATTTCGGCAGGGTGAGCGGCGCAAAGTAATCCCGGCAGACGTCTTCTATCGGGATGATGGCGCGGGCGCCGTACTGCGCCATGAGAATGAAGGCGGTGTTCATGTTCAGTCCGTCTTCAGAGTGCCGTCCGGATTCAACTTCAATGTCCCATCGGGATTGAGGGCCTTAGGTTGCCACTTTGGCCTTGGTGGCGGCTCCGTTGGCTGCCCTGTAATTCTGGCGCGAGCGATGATCGGGCGGCCTCGCGCATTTATCCAAAATGGAATCCCGGAAGTGCGCAGCCACGCGATCTGCAGTTCCTCGCGCGTCTGGCCGCGCCGTCCGTTACGGATGCCAGTGAGTTCTGCGACTTCGTCGACCGTCAGGAACAAATCGCTTTTGGGCGTAGCATCAGCGGCCATCGATCATCCTTTGAATCTTCTGGGCGACCGGGTCGATGTACTCAGCCTCGGGAGTCACAAAATACCGGCGTCCGACCTTCTTCGGGAAGGGGCGGATCTTCCCGTTTTTCACCCAGCTCAGCAGCGTGTTGCGATGGGGAGCATACTCGCCGAACGTTTGCTCGGCCCAGACGCTTAACGGTATCAGTTTTGGCTTCGCGGTAGTCATAGAATGCTCCTGTCTGAACTGTGGAGAGCGCCGTGAGCATCCTGCAAAAGAAGCGCGTTAGTGCTGCTGAAGCCGCCTCCATTCTAGGAGTTCCTAAAAACACGATCAGTCGAATCGATCGGCGGGGAGAGATCATCCGTCGATACAAGCTTGGCCACAAGACCTTCGTCTACGACGTCGAGTCACTTGAGCAGTTCCTGTTGGCGAACGAAGTGCGGCCGGTGCAAGCGCCGACGGTCGATCCGGTCGGCCGTGCTCGGAAATCTTATCCGGCGCGTACCGTTACGCTGCCGGGTGAGCAGAAGCAAAGCAGCCTCCGTGAATTCCTTCAGGGGATGCGGAAGGAGCGGTACGAGCAGGATAAGAAAGCGTCGAATGAGAGCTCGCGAAAGAAAAAGTGACACGCATCACCGCGCGCAGCTTGCGTTTACAAAATTCCTCTTGACGACGTAACGGCTGAGACATAATCTTTCAGCGTGCCTGAGACAACAGGCATCGGGTTTGGCGACCTGTCACTCAAGGCGGATGACGACCGCCATATGGCGGTATTTTTTCGTCTGTACACTACGCATACGTCCAGTCTTTGGGCGGGCGATGGTGGGGATACCCGCGAGGGTATGCCGGATGCCTTGAGTGCCGGTTCGCCAACCCTGTCATTTGCCCGCCCACCCCGTTTGGCGACGGAAGGCGGGTCCAACACTCAAGGATCCATCATGTCTTCCAATGCATCTGCTCGTCCTGAGCAATCCACCGACATCCGCCAACTCCTCGATCAGATCGAGTCGATCGATTCGATGTGCCAGACGCAACTCGGGCAGATCAATGCAACGATCACGTCTACGCTTCGTGCGATGGAGTCGCAGGAGTTTTGGCGTAACCCGCTCGTCATCATGGAATCGCTAGGCTTGATGGAATATCTCGCCTCCGATTTGATGAACTTCGTCAACGTGTGCGCAGAAGAGGTTGGGAGCAATTTTGTCGATGAGATCGACCACGCGCGCAAAACCCGCATCCTCGCCGCATACCGCGCAGCTGCCAACGTGGGAGTTAATCATGGATAAGCGTCCATCTCTGACTGCAGATCGCTGGGTCGCTGTCGACGAACCGGAGTTCATTCGGGTAAGGACCGGCGCAATAAACGAGATAGCACGTGCGTCCCGGGCTATCGCCGCGATCGGTCGCATTCTTCACAACTCGATCAGCGATGACGATGACGGGATAGAGATCGCCAGCTTGGACAACTGGACAAAGCAAAACTTGGCTGGCGCAGTCGAATGCCTGAGCGATTTTATATACGACTTCGTCGATGACGCGGGGTACACGGGCCGGGCCGAGGCGCATGGTACTCGGGAGCAGCGCCATGACTGACATCGCGACCATCGAAGCCGCCGCAGCGGTGATCCTCAGGATTTGCGTGGATGAAGTTGACGTGCGGACGAAGCTCGAGCGTATCTCGTACGCGGCTGCGATCATCCAACGGGAAGCGATTGTAGGTCTTGCTCAACTCAATTCGTCGACGGAGGTGGGGCATGGCTGAGATCATCCACATGCCGACGCGCCAACTTCGGAAAGGTCGACGCCGTAGGAAACCCATTCAGGGTGCCCCGTTGGCGGATGTCATCGATGGTATTGATTTCCGCGCGGCCAGCAAGCCGACGTACGAGGAGATCAAGGCATCGCTCGATAAACTTGCGTATCACCTCATATGGGCGTCCAGAGCGGCGAAGGAGATATTCCCGGCATACGAATGATGCTGATTCGTCTTTGCGGGTCTGTGATGATTGTGGCACGAGACAAAGGAGGACTCGATGAAATCCCTATTTATCCTGATGGCGCAGTTTGATTCCAAGTTGCGCCTGTCGCTTGACGAGGTTTGCGAGGCCATCGGCTATGCCAAGCAGACTGCCTATAACGAACTGAGTCTCGGGCAATTTCCAGTTCCGATGCAGAAGTGCGCCGGCAAATGGGTTGCCGATATCCGCGACGTTGCGCAATTCCTGGACGATGAGAGGGCGGCGGCCCGAGCGAAATTCGACGAGCTACGGGCCTCCCTTTCCCGGAGTGCTGGGTAGTTCTGAGAATTGTTACGACCGCGCCTAGTCCGACGGGGCGAAAGCAGGGATCCATTTCCTTGTTCGCCTCCCTACGTTGAATAGCTTTACAGGCATCAAGATGAAAAAACAAATCTTGTCTGCTGTTCCCGATTGGTTCGATATCGGAAAATACGCGCCCGTGGCGGATTTTGATATTTTCGATTGGTTTTCGAGTATTAGTTTTCGGCTCGTGCTGCTGTCCGCTTTCGATGGAAAATCGTTGTTGGAATTAAATGATAGGCTAAAGCGCGACGGATTGCAGGTAAGGGGTGACGATCGTGAATTTTATTTGGAGATACTCAAAAAATTACTTGATCAACCCGCAAACGAAACTAGAAGAAAGCGAAAAAATAGTGAGTGTGGCTTGCCCACGGCAAAGCCAGTGAGAGACATGACTGTTCATGATGTAATGGGCGTGGCCGAGGAATTGCACAAAAGTGAAAAATATCAAGCCGCCTGGGAGGCTTGGGAATGGAGCATGAACACTAGCGAGGAATGGATTCTGGAGCGCCTGAAGGATAAGCATGGTGCACTCGAAAACTCGGCGGGTGATTACATGAATGAAATGTTTCCGAGTGCAGGTCATCTCGTCTACGCCGAGGTTGACATTCATGCCCCGTTAGATGACCTTGTAGAATCTTTTAAGGAATGGGTGCAAAAGGTGAAGTCAAGTCGAGGTGTTCCATTTCACTCAAAGAGAGCATTCACGGAACTCGATTTTAAACGGTGGCACCGATACGCGATTCTTCCTTACTTTGACCTCAAGCTGTGGGCGATGTCTGAGGGCGCGCACATTCCTGACTGGCTCTACGTGGATGCTTTGTTCGGAGATGTACAGGGAGACACGGACGGAATGTTCCGAAAGAACACGAAGCCGCTGGAACGACAAGTCATGACACAAGCGTGTGTGGATCAACTCCGCAATCAGGGGGATATCTACTGGTAGCGGAAAGATTTTGTAGAGTTTTCTTTCCGGAAAAATTTTATAAGAAATTTCGTACTTCAGAACCCCGTACGTAACAGCCATCATTAGCTCATCGCCCAAATCTACCAACGGTGAGCGAACGTGAAGAAGACAGCAGCGGCAGCCGATTCCGGCAAGCCGACCGAGCCGATCCTCCCGCGGGTCGGCCTCTCTAAGTGGGCACAGATCGCGCCCTTTATTCCGATGTGCCGCGAGTCCTGGCGGAAGCTGGGGCTTGCCGGCAAGGCGCCTCAGCCCATCCGCATGAGTCGCACGCATTCCTGCTACAGCAACGCCGAGGTGCACCGGTGGCTGGCGGATCCGCTCGGCTATCGAGTTGATTCTGGCCTCGGCGAGGCCGCGTAAGCGGCCTTGCGAAAATCAAAAAATGGAACCGATCATTGAATGCAGTGATACGCCGAAGATCGCCGAACACATCAACAAGCCGACACTCGGACTGTTCGAGAACATGGGGATCTTCGCGAACAAGGTCATCAAGGTGTATCCGGCATTCCGTGGGCTCTACGGAATGGAGGAAGTGATCGAGCAGGTCGTGCCATAGATGATCGGGCAGTTGCCGATGTTCTTCGAAAACGTGAGCCACACCAGGGTGTGGCGTGGCTTCCGGAACATTTCCAGGATCAGCGATAGCACCTGTTCGATCATTTCCAAGGCTTCGGAAAAACCTAAACCCAGCCCGGAAACCTTAGGTAATCAGGCGTGAGCGGACGGTCGTTTTAGCCTACATCACCGCTCGGTGCCAGCACATGACGGGAAGATAATTTAGCCTATGTACGTCGACTCATCACCGACGCTTTTGAAGGGTGCCCCGCTCTGGGGAAGTGTAGGTCGGCCGTCCCTTCCGGCAAACCGATCCGGCTGATTACCGGCGCTTCCCCAGAGCGGGGCTTTGTATTTGTGGATTCGTAATCCTAAGCAAAAAGAAGGTGAAGGGATGAAGTCGACGATCAAACAGGCATTGATGACTGGGTACAACTGGAGTGTTCTGCCAGGTTCTGTTGTCACGTTCTTGATCCGTTTTCTGGATCTGGTGGAGGCGTGATGTTCGGCCATCTCCAACTTCATCCCCTTTGCACGCTGTTCCCGCGCATCGACGGCGTAGAGTTCGAGGCGCTGAAGGTCGATATTCAGGCGAACGGCCTGCGCGAGCCTATTGTCATTCACGACGGGATGATTCTTGACGGCGGCAACCGCTATCGGGCCTGTCTTGAAGCTGGCGTCGATCCGATGACGGTTCAGTTTGACGGCTGCGATCCTCTGGCGTTCGTTCTCTCGCGCAATCTCCACCGCCGTCATTTGACGCCTGGCCAACAGGCTGCGATCGTTGCCGCTGCTACCGACTGGCTTGAAGCTCAAACTCATGGCGGCGATCGAAAATCCGACCAAGCGGCAACGTTGCCGCTTGATACGGTTGCCGATCGTGCGGCGCAGTCAGGGGCGAGCGATCGCACCCAACGCATGGCAGACAAAGTCGCGAAGGCAGATCCTGAGTTGGCAAAGCGCGTCGCGCGCGGCGAGATCAGCCTTCCGAAGGCGGTGAGGCAGGTCGAGGGGAAGGTTTCGAACGTTGGCGACCAGATCGCTTCTCCGCATGAGCATACAGATGAGGAGTCCTCAGTTGAAGGAGACTTCGGTCCGAGCCCGGAGGAGATCGCTGAAGCGGAAGAGATTGAGCGAGCGAGTCGCGAGAAATACGACAAGCTCGTAGAAGTCGCCCATGCCGATGACAAGATGGGCGAGTTGATGAAGCTCGTCAATGACCAGTCGAAAGAAATCGGTCGACTTCGCGCTGAAATCGCCGTTCTTCGCGAACGCCAGACTGGATTGCTGAACGAGAAGGTAGCGCTTGAATCCGCTGCGAAGCGCTGGAGGCGGATCGCCGAGCAGCATGGATACTCTGACAAGGGGGCCAAGTGAACGCTCCCTTGTTCAATCTCTTCCCAGACTATCAGGACGTGTGCTTCCCTGCGCCGCGGGAATTTCAGGGACCGGCGATCGAGCAGATCATCGCCGGCCGTCGTGCGGGTCACCGATGTCAAATGCTGGTCGCGCCCACCGGTGCCGGGAAGACCTATCTTGGCCTCCAACTGGCGCACGCTACGCTGAAGATCGGGAAGAAAGCCACGTTCGTGTGCGACCGCAAGTCACTCATCAAGCAGACGAGTGATGTGGCGTCCGCATATGGCCTGCATCAGCACGGGATCATCCAGGCGCAGAACCCACGATTCAACATGGATCTGCCGTTCCAGATCGCGAGCGTCCAGACGATCATGGACCGCGGCTGGCACGACACGAATCTGATCGTCGTCGACGAAGCGCACACGATCTACAAAGCGCTCAAGGATCACATCATGAGCACGAGCGCGACGGTCATAGGATTGTCGGCCACACCGTTCACGCGTGGGCTCGGAGAGATTTTCACGAATCTCATCAATGCGGCAACGATGCACGAGCTCACGAAGACAGGAGATCTCGTCCCGATGCGTGTGCTTTCGTGCACCCGTATCAACATGGACGGAGCTAAGACGTCCGACGGCGAGTGGACGGACAAAGCTGCGGCGGAACGCGGCATGGAAATCGTTGGCGACGTCGTTTCGGAATGGTCGCGCTATGGCGAGAACCGAAAGACGATCGTCTTTGCATCGAACATCAAGCACTGCGAGGAGTTGTGCAGGCAGTTCAACGAGTGCGGCATTCTCGCCGAGATCTTCACGAGCAAGACGAAGGATCCCGAGCGAGACCGTATTCTGGATGAATACAAGAAACCGGACTCTTTAATCCGTGTGCTGATTAGCGTCGAGGCGCTGGCGAAAGGTTTCGACGTCAAGGACGTGTCATGCGTCGTCGACTGCCGTCCGCTTCGCAAATCGTTGAGCACTGCAATCCAGATGTGGGGCCGCGGTCTTCGCGCATCGAAGGAAACGGCGAAGGGCGACTGTCTCTTACTGGATCACAGCGGCAACATCGTCCGTTTCATCGAAGACTTCACCGAGTTCTATCACAACGGGCTCGACTCACTTGATCAGGGCGAAAAGCTCGATCGCACCGTCCGCAATGATGTGAAGGAGCGGGAGACTGCTCAGTGCCCGAAATGCGGCTACAGGCCTTTCTTTAAGCGGTGCATGTCATGCGGTCACGAAACGGCTAGCGCGCCCGTTGTGGCCGCGCACGCTGGCGAGATGAAGGAAATCTTCATCGGCAAGAACAAGGTCGCCTCGAGTGAGCGCGATCTGTGGAATCAGGTGTGCTCATACGTCAACGGACGGAATTACAACAATCCGTCTGGGTATGCGCGACACATTTTCCATGACATCGCGGGGCATTGGCCATCGTTCAAATTCTCAAACGAAGAATTCGGACAGGTTGCTCCCGCGATATTGCGAAAGATTCAGTCACGAAACATCGCATACAGTAAAGCTCAGAAGAAGGCAGCGGCATGAGCGATTTCGTTTCGTTTGCCGCCGCCCATGGGGTGCTGATACAGAACCTTGACGACTCAGGCCGCATTCGTCGTTGCCCCACTGAGGCTCACCCGCGCTCGAAGAACGGTGCGTATATGTTCGACGGCCGGCGCGGATGGGTGATGGCATGGGATGGGCAGGGTGAGGTCATCCGATTCAACAATCCCAATGCTTGTCCGTGGACGGATGCGGAAAAACGAGCATGGGCTCAGAAGCGCCGAGCTTCTGAGAAGCTTGCTGCTCGCCGCCGACAGGCCGCGGTTCGACAGGCTGAATGCCTCATCTCGACTGCAGTTGTCGCTGAGCACAACTATCTCCACTACAAGGGACTCCCCGAGGCTCGTGGCCTTGTCCTGCCCGACAACCGTCTGATCGTCCCGATGCGTTCGCTCAGTGGCGAGTTGCGTGGCGTTCAGTCGATCTGGTGGGATTACGACGAACGCAAGTGGTGCAAGAAGATGATTTTCGGTATGAGCGCCAGTGGTGCCGTATTCCGAATCGGACCTACTCGCGCCACGGAAACCATCCTGTGCGAAGGCTATGCAACCGGTCTGTCGATCGACATGGCGGCGCGCCAACTCCGTTTCAACGCTGCTGTCCTCATCTGCTTCAGCGATTCGAATATGGCGGCCGTAGCGCCCTCTGTAGCCGGTCGCAAATACGTCTTCGCGGACAACGACGAATCTGGCGCCGGACAGCAAGCAGCTATCAAGACAGGTCTTTCCTGGTGCATGAGCGACCGCGTTGGCGAGGATGCCAATGATCTCCACAAGCGAGCCGGCGTGATGGCCGTGTGCCAGAAGCTGATGGAGGCACGCAGAGGCTCCTGAGAGGCAGTAAAGCACCGCGCTGGGCGGACACGGTTTAACACCAGCGGCGCGGGAAGACTCGGTACTGGGGGATAGGTCTGAAATACCGATAAGGGTGGCGAAGCTAGCGCCCGAGACCGAACGGCTGGCGGGTCATGCGGCTCCGGACGGAAAGCATGTGAAGGCAAACCTAGGATGGGCTAGGTCTGCCCACCAAACAGAAAGTAAGCGTAGGGATGTGGTTTGGCATTGAACAGCGGGTGCTAATAAGCATCACTAAGGAGGGAAATGTGAGTCCGATACAAAGAGAAGGATCCGCCCAGCGGAATATCTGCGCTCTGCTCGAGCGGCATGGCACCATGACGGCGCAGAAGGAAGCGATGCGTTTGCTCGCCAACTTCGCGCGCCAGTACAACGTCCACGTTCACCTCGTGGCGCACCCGCGCAAAGGCCAGGACGAAAAGCTCAGCCCCGGAAAGTTGGACGTCGGCAGCAGTGGAAAGATTACTGACTTTGTTTGGTGCAGGTTTTCTTGGGAATGGTGTCTACATCGCGAAGCTAGTTGCTCGGCATGCATCATCAGCCGGATCGTCTGAAACGGCGGTGTGCCAGATCGCTCGACTTGTTGGAAAAGATAAATATCAGGCATTGAATCGTGCTGCCGGGCCTTGGGGGATTTTTAGTCAAAAAAATGGGGAATGACTATGCATTGGCTTCTCGGATTAATCCTTTGCATCATCATAGTTTGGGCTCTCGCTGACTGAGGAAATCATGACCACTCCAGCCCAAAAAGCCGCATTGCTTGCCGAGCGAATCTATATGAAGTTGCAGATTCTCGGCACACGCCAAGTTCGTCTCCATCGAGGAATGCTGCTCACTTATCCCTATCCTGCTCGCAGAGGATATGGAACCCGTGGTTTGATGATCGGCATATACACCATCGACACTCGGCTGGAATGGATCGAAGAGGATGTTCGCGGAGCGTTGGGTGATAGTTGCTCTTGTATCTCGCAACCTTAAACGATATACCAATTGCATTCATTCAGGAGTCGATTATGCCGGCACGCGAGAAAGGCGAGAAGTTGGGCCATTTCATCGGGCGCTTCGTGTCATCAAAGCGGGAAGAGCGGAGGTTTCCGAACAAAGCCCAAAGGCTTGCGACCGGATACAGTGAGGCGCGCGAGGCGGCAAAGAAGGAGAAGCGCTCGTGAGCATCAATCTCAATGGTCGATCCGGCGAACTGAACTATGAATCGACCACTTACGTCGAGCCGGGCGCGCAGATCAAGCCTCTGCACGACTACATCGTCGTCGAGCCGCTCGGTGTCGAGCACTCGGCCATCCTGATCGTGATCGAGCACATCAAGCCGGTTCGTGGCGTCGTGAAGGCGGTCGGGCCTGGCCACTACCCGATGTGCTATGACCATCCTGACAAGCACAAGCGCACGAAGATGTGGCGCAGCAAAGTCTTCCAGCCGACGCAGGTCAAGGTTGGTGACGTGGTGGAGCTTGGATCGGTCAAGGAGGGCGGCCGAATCGTCGGTTACAGCTTTCAGACGGTCCTCTGGGGCGCCAAGCCACACATTCTCTGTCGCGAGGCCGATGTAAGTGGAGTGGTGGTCAATGAGGCGGAGGCCGCATGAAAGAACTCTATGGAATCGACCTGATTCTGCCGACGCGCCTCGGTCCGATGGTGATGCGCATTCCTGGTTGGGTGAACATCGGCATTCTGCGCGCTCGGGCGGTATCACTTCCGAAACGGAGCAAGCGATGAGCTGGCCGAAGGGCCGTCCGCGCCCGCGTAAGGTTTCAAGCGAAATAGCCGTTCAGCACGAACGGGAAGCAATTGAGCTTGCCGAGTCCGCGGAAATGGTCAAAGTTCCACGCGAACCGAACCAACCGCCGGCCGACTGGCGCAAGGGAGCGCTATTGAACGTGCGCAACCGCGGCGATGCCTACGTCATCACGCTCTATCCCGAAGAGTTCGACGAGGAACATCCCGAGCGCTCAATGCGCTTTACCAACCTCGGCGAGTGCCAGGACTTCGTGTCGCGCTGGTATGCCGCTGAGCATCATGATCCGAGGGCGCGATGAGCGAACGACAACGGCTTATTGTCGAACTGATCTCCGGTCAGGACGCGCGCAAGTGGGATGTGAAGGCGCTTGTTGAATGGGCGAAAGCGGTCGCGAATGAAATGCTCGGAGTAGAAGATGGCGAAAGCTGAGAAGCGCCCACCTGGCCGTCCGACCACCTATACGCTGAAGGCGGCTGACGAGATATGTGATCGACTCGCTGATGGTGAGTATCTGCGCGTCATCTGTCGTGACGAGCACATGCCGGCTTGGCGCACGGTCTATCACTGGATTGAGGCCGACAAGGACTTTGCGGCACGCATCGCGCGCGCGAGGGAAATGGGGCGCGAAGCAATAATGGAGGACACACTGGTCATTGCTGATACGCCGGAAGAAGGTGTCGAGACTGAGATCAGTGAGACGGGCAAAAAGGAGAAGCGTGGCGACATGCTCGGGCATCGAAAGCTGAAGATCGAGACTAGATTCAAGATTCTCGCCAAATGGGATCCGAAAAAGTACGGGGAAAAGATCACACACTCGGGTGATCCTGATGCACCGGTGGCGCTCATCTTGAACGGCTCGGATGTCCATGGCTGAGTTCACTCTAACCGAGAAGCAGGCCGAGGCGCAGGAGATCCTGAACGGTCCTGCGACGCACGTAATGCTCGCGGGTGGCTCCCGCTCGGGCAAGACATTCCTGACCATCCGCAAACAGGTGCAGCGCCGTCTGAAAGCGCCTGGATCACGCGGTGCGGTGCTTCGCTTCCGGGCTGGTCACGTCAAGCAGTCAATTGTGCTCGACACATTCCCTACGGTGATGCGCAAGTGTTTCCCTGGCATCGAATACGAACTGAATAAGTCGGATATGTATGCCACGTTCCCGGGTGGCAGTGAACTATGGTTCGGCGGCCTTGATGATGCGGCGCGCGTAGAGAAGATTCTCGGTAACGAATATACCGACATCTTTCTCAACGAGTGCAGCCAGATTCCGTATAACAGCCGCAACATCGCCATGACCCGTCTTGCGCAAAAGGTCACGGACCGCGCAACAGGTCGCGATCTGCGCTTGAAGATGTATTACGACGAGAATCCGCCTGATAAAGGGCACTGGACATACAAGGTATTTAAGCTTCTGCAAGACCCTGAGACGCGTCAGGCGCTTGATGCGAACGAATATGGCTTCTACCGTATCAATCCGGGCGACAACCGGCAGAATCTCTCCGAGTCATATATCAAAACGCTGGAATCATTGCCGGAGCGTCTGCGTAAGCGCTTTCTGTATGGAGAGTTCCGCGATGCCAACCCTAACGCGCTGTTCCGCGATGAATGGCTGGAGCGCTGGCGCAATATCGATGGCGAGCTGCCGGACATGCTGCGTATTGTGGTCGCGGTTGACCCATCTGGTGCAGATGACGATGACAACATCGAGAACGATGAGATCGGCATCATCGTTGCAGGCCTAGGGATTGATGGCAATGGCTATCTGCTCGAGGACTTAACTTGCAAAGCGGGCCCTGGCGTATGGGGCAAGGTAGCCGTCGATGCGTACCGGCGTTGGGAGGCAGATCGCATCGTTGCCGAGGATAACTTCGGCGGCGCAATGGTCAAGTTCGTCATCCGCGCACAAAGTGCGGCCGTTCCATATCGTCCGGTGAAGGCTTCCCGCGGCAAAGTGGTTCGTGCAGAACCTGTTTCGGCGCTCGTTGAGTCCGGGAAGATCCGCATGGCCGGACAGTTTCTCGAACTCGAAGACGAGCTATGCGCCTTCACTACCCACGGTTATATGGGAGAGAACAGCCCAAACCGCGCCGATGCGATGGTATGGGCATTTGCTGATCTGTTCCCCGAACTGACGAAGCCTGAGCAGCCAAAACCCGAACCGAAGTCTCAGATCATTCGCCGCACGGGCGGCAATTCATGGATGCGGACATGACACAAGACACAAGACACCTACGCTGCTCACGAGCCGACTGAACGCACTGAAGAAGAGCGAGAATTCGCTGCGATCAAGGATGACGATATCTGGGAGGAAGCGAAAGACCGCCTCCAGATTGCGCACGAGGCCTATACGGACAACCGAAAGCGCGCCGAAGCGGCGATGCTCTTTCGCGAGGGCGATCAGTGGGACCATGATGTGGTCACGACGGCAATTGACGACTCGCCAGAACTAACGATCAACCTGACGGACGCCTTTGCAAGTCGCGTGGTGAACAATATCAAGCAGCAGCGCCCGCGCGGCAAATGCCATCCGGTAGGCGATGGTGCTGATATCGAGCTGGCCGAGATCATCAATGGTATCGGCCGCCACGTCGAGACACGCTCAGAAGCTGCTGTCGCCTACGATCTGGCAGCTGACTGCGCGGTAACGGCTGGCGAGGGCTATTTCCGCATGATCGCGGAGTATGTGAGTCCACGCTCGTTCCAGAAAGACCTACGCATCCTCCCGATTCCGAACATTTTCAGCGTGAGCATGGATCCAGGCGCCATCATGCCCAGCGGTGCCGACCAGACGTGGTGTCTTATCTCCACGAAGATGAAACGGCAGGAGTACAAGCGACGTTACCCGAACGCAAAGAACGTCAATTGGAGCGATCTCGAGCGTCAGAGCTCGCGCGACGATTGGGAGAGCAAGGAAGAGGTGCGCCTAGCAGAATACTTCCGCATTCGCGAGAAGGCCGAGACGCTCTACATGATCCGCAATCGGCAGGGCATCGAGCGCACGCTCTATCGTTCCGAGTTGCCGCGGCGCGAAGATGGCAAGGTTGTGATTGATGACGCCGTGAAGCGCCTTGCGGGTGCCGGCTGGTACATCGAAGGCGAGCGCGATTCCTGCAAGCGCCAAGTGGAGTGGTTCAGGCTGAACGGTCTTGTCGTGATCGAGCGACAGCAAATTCCGGGCACATGGATTCCGATATTCCGCGTTTCCGGAAATGCGCGCGATATCAACGGCAAGGTCCGTCGCAAGGGCATGGTTGAGCCGATGATGGACCCGCAACGCATGGTGAACTATGGCGAGGTCGCCAAGATCAAGCGCCTAGGGCTCGCGCCGAAAGCGCCCTGGGTCGCTGCAGAGGGCCAGCTTGACGGCCATTCTGAGTGGGACGACGCCAATCAGAAGACCTATTCGGTGCTCACCTACAAGCCGGTCGTGATCGAGACTGGCGCCGGCCCCGTGGTTCTGCCGCCGCCCCAGCGTCAACAACCCGCGCAGATCGAGGCGGGTTTCAGTGAATTCGTGCAGGGAATGCGCTCGAACCTCGTGGCCGTCGCCGGAATGCCGAACGAGCCGGGACAGGATGCGCAAGGCGTCGTGGTATCGGGCAAGGCCATTGACCGCCGCCAATTCCTGTCCGATCAGTCGCACTTCCAGTACTACGACAACCTTACACAAGCCATTGCGCAGTGCTGGCGTGTGATGGCGGAATGGATTCCGGCCTATTTCTCCGAACCCGGGCGCATGCAGCGCATCATCGGCGAGGATTCGACGCCACAGATGGTGAAACTCAACCAGCCCACGGAAGACGAGGGCGAGCAGCGCATCAAAAACGACCTCTCGGTTGGCAAATACGATGTGGTGATGGACACCGGTCCCGGCTACGAGACGAAGCGCGAAGAGGGCGCGGAGAACATGATCGAGCTGATCAAGATTCCGCCGCTCGCAGAGATCATCGCAAAAACGGGCATGGACCTTGTGTTCCGCTCGATTGACCATCCGTACATGCAGGAACTGGCCGATCGTCTGATGGCAGCGACACCGGAAGGCCTGAAAAAGGTCATGGAAGGTCTCTCCAGCCGCGCCAAGGCGGTTGTGCGGTTCCTCGCGAACGAGAACATTCAGCTCAAGCAGGCGCTTCAGGCCGCACAGGTCGAACAGAAGTTTGGCCTGCAGAAAGAGCAGATCAGCGCGGCGACGAAGATCCATGACACGAACACGAAGGCCGATACCGCTCTTAAGGTCGAGGAAATTCGCGCCGCGGGCAAGATCATCGACGCACGCGCCGACCGCGATCATTCGGCACAGCAATTTGCCAATCAGATAGAGCACGAAGCCTCTATGGCGATGCAGCAAATGAGCAACGACAACATGAATGCGGCAGCTGACCGGGCCGCCGCTGCACAGTCTCAACCCACCGGAGAACAGTGATGGCCGTGACCGTAGTCGATGGAAACAACGTGGAAGCAATCCTCGCCGATGCGGGCGTCGTGACCGAAAAGCCCGAGCCCAAGGACGATCCGAAACCGGTTGATAAGTCGGCTGAAAAGCTCGAGCAGGACGACGAAGAGGACGAGAACGGCCTCACGGCCGCGCAAAAGGCCGAATTCACCGAGAAGATGCAGAAGGCCATCGGCAAGAAGCATCGCATGCAGAAGGAGGCCGAAGAGTTCGCCGCCGAGCAGTACAACACGCGGCGCCTCGCTGAAGAGCGAGCCGCGCGTCTCGAGGCGGAACTCGCCGAGCTGCGTTCCAAAAGTGCGCCGGCAAAGGAGGAAAAGGCACCCGAGAAACCAGTTCGGGCGAATTTCGAATCGGAGGAAGAATATGTTGACGCGATGATTCAATATGGCGTCGATCAGCGTTTGCGGGAAAAGGCGGCGGAAGACGCCAAAGCACGGGCCGAACGCGAACGAGAAGAGCGGATGGCAGCGATTAAGGGGCGCATTGATCATGCCATTGAGATCGTCCCGGATTTCGCGGCTGTGATGGATGGCAATGATGCGGTCATTCCGCCAGCCATCGCGGGTTATATGGAAAAGTCCGAAATGATCGCGGAACTCGCTTATCACTTTGCCAAGAATCCGGATGTGTTGGTATCACTCGCAAAGCTTCCGGCTGATGTTCAATTAGTGAAAATCGGCAAACTTGAGAGTACCCTTTCTCCATTCGGGGGAAATCAGCCCCAAAACGACTCTAAGTCGAGCACGGAAACCAACGGCCAGGCCAAGCCTGCACCGAGCGCAGATACGGACATTGTTCCGAGCAAGCCGCGTGGCAAAGCGGCTCCGGTGATCACACCGTTGGAAGGCACTGGTAGCGCTGGTGTCGCGAAGGATTCGAAGGATATGAATATCCGAGAAACCATCGATGACTGGTCGAAGCGCAACAAGGTCAACCTCGGCATGCGAAAACGCCATTGAGCGTTTCCCGGAGGGCTTCTAGCCACGCATCTTCAGATGCTTGCGTCGCAAGGCGCGCTAGGAGCCTTCCTTGGCCAATCAGCTTCTCACAATCAGCCAGATCACCAACCGGGCGCTTCCGGTTCTGGCAAACACCTGTGTCCTCACGGACAAATTCAACCGTCAGTACGACAAGGAATTCGGGCAAAAGGGCCGCAAGATCGGCGCCACGTGTAACGTGCGCCTGCCCCCGCGCTATCTCGGCACCTTCGGTCCGGCTCTGAACGTTGAGCCCTCAACCGAAAACTACGTGCCTGTCAACATCCTGTACCAGTTCCACGTCGACATCCAGTTCAACACCATCAACATGTTGTTGGACATCGATGACTTCGAAGAACGCTTCATCCGTCCGGCGTGTATCGCTGTCGGCAACCGTATCGATTCGGATGGCGCCTATTTCGCGTTGCAGAACACCGCGAACCGTCTGGGCACGCCCGGTACCACGCCGACCGCGTTCAAGTCGTTCTCCGATGCGCGCGCCGTTCTCGTCTCGGAAGGTATGCCGAAGGGCATGATGCCGTGCGCCGTGTTGCACCCGCTCGCATCGTCCTCGATGGCTGACAGCCTGAAGGGCCTGTTTAATCCGCAGGCGCAGATCAGCGACTTCTTCGAGGAAGGCCTGATTGCTCGCAAGACGGCCGGCGCAGACTGGTTCGAAGATCCGAACATCGCCTCCTACAACACCGGCACGCTCACGGGCACGCCGGTGCTGGCGGGCGTCACAGCAGCTTCGGGCGGATCGGCAATCATCACTTCTGGTTGGGCACAACAGGGCGTGTTTAACCTCTCGGGGCTCACGAACTCTGCCGCGCAGTGTCAGGTTGGTGACACGATCCAGGTCAATGGCCTTTATCCGGTCAACCCCCAGAACCGCGGCCGTTATGGCAACACGCTCAAGCAGTTCGTCGTGCTGCCGCCGGGTGGCTATGCGCAGATGACGGGCTCGGCGGCTCCCGGCGGTCCGCAGTTCGCACCCGCGACGCTTGCGGCCGGTACGTTCAACGCAACGACGGGCGTCTATACGTCGAGTGGCTCCGGCACGCTGGCTGTGACCGTGGGTGAATGCGCAATCACGGGCGGCCAGTTCCAGAACTGCGCGACAACCGCTGCTTTCACTGGCACGCCCGCCGTGACGATCAACGGTGGCGCAGCATCCGGTACGGCTTCGACCGAGAACCTGTATTTCCATCGCGACGCGTTCGCGCTGGCCTTTGTCGATCTGCCGCTGCCGCGCACTGCTGTGGAAGCGAGCCGCGCATACGACGAGGACCTGGGTCTCTCGATCCGTATCGCCACGCAGTACACCATCAACAACGACGCAGAACCGACGCGTATGGACGTGGCTTACGGCTTTTCGAGCCTCTACCGTTCGCTCGGTGTCCGGGTCTCGGGCTAAGGAGCTGACGACATGGCATTCCCTTCCACAACCAACGTCGACGGCTCGAATCCGGGACCGAACGTATCCAACACGCCGGATACGACTCAAAGCCCGATCGGCAACGTCCAGAAGATTGGCCGTTTTGCGATCTCTTTGACGCCGGCAGCTGTCGCAACCATCTCCGCGCCGATCCAGAACTTCGCCAACACCGGCATCGGGCTGCTGACGACCGATTCCGTGGTGGTGACGCCGCCGGGCGCGACGGCGGGCGTTGCGCAGGCTTCTGCATGGGTCTCCGCTGCCGACCAGTTGTCCATCCAGTTCGTGAATCCGACGGCGGGCTCACTGACGCCGCCTGCGGGCACGTATCTGGTGGATGTGTTCCGCGTGCAGCCCAACTGGACCGCGCCGGCTTCCGGCAACCAGATGGACTGGTAATCGATGGGGGACTTCGGTCCCCCTTCTGAACTGGAGAGGAACATGGCAACGACAGTCACGCGCGGCAATCTCGTGCTCGAAGAAGTGCTGCAAGTCACGCTCACGCCGAACAACGGCACGAACATTCCGGGCAACTCGACCGTCGAGACGACGTATGCGCTTCCCGGCACGCTGCCGAATGACTTCATCGAGATCAACAAGCCCTCGCATACGTCCGGCATCGTCATCTCGAACGTGCGCGTTCCGGCGGCCAATCAGATCGCGGTGCAGTTCGGCAACGTCACGGCCAGCCCGATCACGCCGACGGCCGAGGTCTACCTGATCTCGATCTGCCGCTGCGAATATCAGACGCTGCCGACTTCGGTGCAGGGTTCCTGACATGCAGCCGCGCGCATTTCAGCCGCTCTATTCGGGCGCGGAGCAGACCGCGCCGACCGTTGTTGCTGCGTCGACGACGGTCACTGCTGCAACGCTGCTTCCCGGCAGCACGCAGGGCGACGAACAGAACGATTCAATCTGCATCGAGAACACCACGAACGGCTGGGCGTTCTGCAATTTCGGCGATGCGAGCGTTCCGAACGCCACACTGAACAACGGCGTTGGTGTGCCGCCGGCATCATTCCGTATCGTCTCCGTGCGCCGCGATACCGCCTATGTCTCGGTGATCCTCAACACGGGCGCGACAGCCGGCAATGTGCGCTTCCTGCGCGGCAACGGCATTTCGTAGGGGTATGCATGCCGACGATGCCCAATCTGATCGGCCTGCAATATCAGGACGCGCTGGCCGCGATGGTGCGCGCCGGCGTGCGTGCCATGCCGCTTGGCTATTTTCAGGTTGATCCCGTCACGGTCGGCTGGCTCAGGCATAGCGCACAAAGACCGGGTTTCGTGCTCGAACAGAACCCGGCGTCCGGCCAGAGCATTGCGGTCAATTCCTCTGTCCTGCTCACCCTTTCTGCCCATTCGATGTCGGTCAGCACAGATGGACCAGTCGTGCAGCCGCAGGTGCCAAGCGATGCACTGAAAGACGGTACCGGCTTCCCCTTTATCCTCGACGAGAGCAAGCTCAAATGAAAAAGCTCCTTGCGCTATTGCTGTTCCTGCCGCTGCTCGCATGGGGGCAATGCAATCCGTTCGCCTCCAACCAGATTCTCACGGCTTCCGGGCTCAATGCGGCACTGTCGGCCGGGTGTATCACGAGCGGGACGATCAACGGGGCTTCGATCGGGCAGACGACGGCCGCTGCGGGCGCATTCACAACCTTGTCCGCATCAAGCACAGTCAGTGGCACGGGATTCAGTACCTACCTCGCTTCGCCGCCTGCGATTGGCGGCACTGCGGCGAATACGGGCAGCTTTACGACGCTGAACTCCACGGGCGGCACACTCAATGGGTCGATCGGGCAGACGACGCCAGCCGCAGGCACTTTCACGACGCTCAAGGGCAATTCGCTCGCTAAGGTCTATGCGACCAACACAAGCGCGCAGAGCATCCCCAACTCTGCCTTTACGACCGTCACGACCTGGACAACGTCGTTTGATGTGAATAGCAATTTCACGGCATCGACGGGCACCTTCACTGCACCCGCAACCGGCTATTACCTCGTATCGGCAGGCGTGGCGTGGGGAACGATGACGGGCGCGGCAGGGGTAGGTCTTGCGTTAGCTATATTCGCCAATGGCACGCAGGTCGCAACCGGCTATCTGCCGTATCCAACTACTTCGACGTTTGGTGTACTACCTGCTGCCGTTTCCGCGCTCGTCAGCCTCACTTCGGGACAGACGATCGTCGTCAAGGCTTTCCAGAACAGCGGTGGTGCTGTAGCGCTCGCCAATAACGCGAACGCAAACTACCTCTCGATTACACAGGTGCCGTGATGACAGTTGGCACTACGACGGCCCTGAACATCATCCAGGGCGCGCTGCGGCGGATCAACTCCTACCAGTCGGGCGAACAGATCTCGGCGCCCGACGAGGCGGATTGCCTAGACACGCTCAACGACCTGCTCGACTCGCTCTCGACCGACAAGCAGTTCATCTTCGGCTCTCAGGAAAATATCCTTAACTGGACCGCACAGCAGCGGCTCTATAAGGTCGGCAACCCAATCAATTCGCTGCTCAACCTGCCGAATTTCACCGGCGCGCTCACAGCGGGTTCGAACGTCATCACCGGTATCACGAACATGCCGCAGCAGGTCGTGGCCGGGCAGAATCCTGCCTATACGGTCGGCTCGGGCTCGATCGTGACGGATGTGCAGGGTCTGCTGCCTGCCAATACCACGGTCACAGCGATCGGCGTGAACAGCCTCACGCTGTCCGCGAACGCGATCGGTAATTCGACGGGTGCAGACAACTTCAGTTACACGGTGCCTGGCGATCTGCCGATTCCGCGTCCGCTGCGTATCACGCATGGCTTCACGCGTTTCAATGCGCTCGATTTCACGCTTGACGTGTACGAGACCGAAACGCAGTACACCGAGTTTCTATACAAGGCGCAGCCTGGCCCATGGCCTACGGTTGCCTGGTACAACAACACGTTCCCGTATGGGCTTCTGAACGTCTACCAGACGCCGGGGAACAACGCGGAATGCCATCTCTTTACAGACACGCTCCTGCAAAACCTCACCTTATCGCAGGTGCTGGTGATGCCGCAGGGCTATGCACGCATGCTCAAGTGGCTGCTCGCTAAGGAGCTGTGCGCCGAATACGGCTTCCCGCTCAGTCAGGCGATCCTGATGAATGCGCGCGAGGCTACGGAGTTCGTGAAGGCGCTCAATGCGAAGCCAGCATCTGTCTCGCGTTATGACCGTGAACTCGTTCGCGGCAACCGGCCTGACGGAGGCTGGATTTTGAGCGGCGGATATCGATAATGGCCGGCCCGCTCGCTCTCTTTGGTGATTTCGGTTTTGTTGGGGGGCAAGACTCCGCGCCGAACCCGCAGCAGGACAACCAGATCTGCATCAATTGGTATGCAGAAATCGACCAACAGAACGCAAAGGAACCGATTGGCCTGCTTGGTTGCCCGGGTCTTACGCAGCTTGTTGCGGCTCCGGGTGGCGGTGCGCCCGGGTTTAGCTCGAGCATGACGCAGTGGCCGAAGCCATATGCTGGCCCGTCATTGCCGGTGCGTGGTTTGTGGGAACTGCCGAACGGCAATACCGCGCTCGCAGTGATTGGCAATATCTGCTATCTGGTCACGGCCACGATTACGCCGACGTTTCCGACGCTATCCCTGATGCAAGTCGGCATTCTGAATACAAGTGCCGGTCCGGTATGCATCCGCGACAATAATCAGGGTGGCTTTGCGGTCATCGTGGATGGCACATATGGCTATACCTATAACATCGCCACTCGCAAGTTTGCGCAGATCACTGATCCGAACTTTCAGGGCGCTAGCCGCGTGGCCTATATCGACGGCTGGTGGATTTTCAACAAGCCCGGCACACAAACCTTCTATACCAATCAGCCGATCTACAGCACGACGTTCAATGGTCTCTATTTCGCGCTAAAGGATGGCGCGTCAGACAATCTCGTGACACTCATCGAGAACAAGGAGATGCTCTGGCTGATCGGCGATAAGACCACGGAAATCTGGTATGACGCAGGCGGTCAGTATTTCCCGTTTGCTCGCATCGAGGGCACGCTTCTTCAGGTTGGATGCAAGGCTCAACACTCAGTGGCGCGCTTCGGCTTTCAGGGGCAGGAGGGGTTGATCTGGTTTGGCCGATCCGAACGCGGCGAGAACGTCATTATCCGCACCCGCGGCTTTATGGATGAGACGATATCTACGCCCGCATTCAGCGCCGAGGTATCCCAATATCCGACCACGGCGGATGCCATCGGCTACACGTATCAGGAAGACACGCACGAGTTCTATGTGCTGATCTTCCCGAGTGCGGATACGTGCTGGTGCTATGACGGGCAGTCGGGCCTGCTGCACAAGCGCCTCTCCTACGATCCGTATGCGCAGCAGTTCCATCGCCATCGCTCGAACTGCTTCATGAATTTCATGGGCATGCGCATCGTGGGCGACTACCAGAACGGTGCGCTCTACCAGCTCACGCGCAACGCCTATACCGACGCTGGCTGGCCGCTGCTCGCCAAGCGCCGCGCGCCGCATATCTGGGATAAGGGCCAGCGTGGCCGCGTATTCATGGCGAGCCTGCAACTGGACTTCTCGGCGGGCGTGGGCAATCCGAGCGGCATGGGCTCGAATCCGCAAGCAGCGCTCACGATCTCGCGCGACGGCGGAAAGACATTCGGGCAGCGCTGGAATGCGCCCATTGGACAAACCGGCCAGTTTCGCAATCGCACAATGTGGAGAAAGCTCGGCTTCGGGCGTGACAACGTGGTCGATGTCGAGGTAATCGATCCTGTTCGCCGTGACATCGTAGGCGCCACGCTCAAGGCGTTCAGTTCAGCATGAGCGGCCTGCCTACTCAGATCCCTCTCCAGACCGTTCCTATCACGCAGGAAGGAACGGACGGGCGTCTTTACATCGAGTTCAACTGGTATCTATTTCTCTACCATCTCGCGGCGCAGGTGTTTGGCCCAGGCGGATCCGGGACGACACCACCTGATGCAAGTGCTAGCAATTCGCTCGATCTCGATGCAGGTGGAACCGATGTGCCGCAGGCTTATCGCGGGCTTGCGAATCTTCAAGCGCTATTACCCGAGCAGAGCGACCCGGGTGCGAGCCTACGCGATCTGACCAATGCGCTGCTACTCGCTATGGATGCGGGACTTGCCGATCCTCCGCCACCCGCAGGCGCCGTCATCTCGGTCACACCTGGAGCATCGCCATTCACCTATACGGCCATCCATGACGGGACGATGTTTGTTTCGGGGTCGGTCGGACCGACCCTCACGCTTGCACGTTATGGAGTAAATGTCCCGATGGGCATGAGCGATGGCACCGTGCCTATGCGCGAAAAAGACCAGCTCACGCTCACATGGTCGGGCGGCACTCCGCCGACGCTCAATTTCCTGCCAAATCGATAGGAGTGGCAATGACCACTATCACCCAAGTCCAGCTTGTAGCACCTCAGCAACTTGGCAATGCTGATGCCTCGGTCTACACTCCGCCTACGCAGACGACGGCCAAAATCGGCCGGGCGGTGTTCACCAACACCACGGCGAGCGCAGTCACGATAACTGCCGGTATCACGACCGGCGGAGCACTCGGAGCCTCGACGACCATGATTTCTGCGCGTCCTCTTGCCCCCGGCGAATCGTATGTATCGCCTGAACTAGCGGGCGTAGTCATTCCATTTGGTTCTCAGTTGCATGTTTATGCGAGCGCTGCCGCATCGGTGACCTTTACGGCTTCCGGGGTGACGATCGTATGAAAATCGCTATCGAATCTTTGACGCTCGAACTGGCTGAAGAGATTACCCCACTCGGGCAGCAATCTTGGGATGAGTGCTCGGAAATCAAAAAAGATACGTGCGCTTACCATGGTCAGCGTGGGTTGGCGATCGATCCGAATATCGATCAATACCTCTATCTGGCTACCCGAAATTGTCTGATAGTGATGACGCTGCGCAACGATGATGGCGCTCTGTGCGGCTATGCACTGCTGATTCTGTATTACAGCCTGCATCTGAAAAACGAACTATGCGGGAACGTGGATACCTTCTATGTGCAGCTCGAGCATCGTCGGTTCATGCCTAGGTTCATGTCACGCATCGAAGATGAATTGCGCGCACGCGGCGTAAGCATTATTGGCTGGCCGGTGACAGCAACCGGAAAGTTGTACGAAATTCTTAAAAGGCGCGGCTATATCGCAGACGATGTTGTCATGGAACTCAAGCTGAAAGATATCCAGGAGGACAAGTCATGTGCGTAGCGGCGGCAATTGGAGGTGCGACGCTTGGTTCCGCAGTGATAGGGTCGATGGGTGCTCAATCCGCCGCGGACACGCAAGCTGGCGCGCAGCAGCAGGCCGCGCAAACCCAATTGGACATGTTCAACACCATCAATGGTCAAGAACAGCCGTTCATGAAGGCCGGGTATGGTGCGACAACGGTATTAAATCAGTTGCTCGGCCTTACGCCTAATAACCCGGCGGATGGTCTTCCAAATGGATATCTCACTCAGACTTTCAATCCATCGAGCATTGCGAGTTCGCCTGGCTATCAATTCGCGCAGCAACAGGGTTTGCAGGCAGTTCAGAACGCAGATGCACCGAGTGTCGGTGCGCTGTCTGGACCTGCGCTCAAAGACATGCTGAACTTCTCGACGGGGACCGCGGAGCAGTACTACAACAACTATTTCAACCAGTTCCAGACGCAACAACAGAACATTTTTTCGCGGCTTGCGAATCTCGCTAATCTCGGGCAAAACGCGGCGAGCAATACCGGTCAGGCAGGAACGCAACTCGGCACGGGTGCCGCACAGGCGATCGCCTCTTCCGGAGCCTCGCAGGCAGCCGGCACGATAGGCAGTGCAAACGCGATTTCTGGCGGCCTCAACTCGCTCGGATCGACGTTGATGCTCAGTAAAATTCTCGGCGGTGGCGGCCTCGGCGGCGGTATGGGCGGAGATGCCGGCATTCCGGGCTGGACCCCGGCAGGGAGTTAAACGATGGCAGACTTCGGCGCGCCCGTTGCGGAACAGATTCAGGCACCCAATCCTAACCAGGGATTGCAGACTCTTTCGGGCCTGCTCGGCATCGCGCAGCAGCAGCAGCAATTGCAGGCCGGCGCGGCTGATGTCCAGATGCGGCAGCAAAGTGCTGCGCAACGGCAGGGCATCGCCAATATCGACTGGAGCAAGTACGACGACGGTACTGGCGTGATCAGCACCGACAAAATGTTGTCTGATCCGTCATTGCGCTCGGCGGCCGGCGATCAGTTTATGGATATTTTGGGGAAGGCCGCACAAACGCGCACGTCGCAACTGGCGAACAAGCAATCACTGGTGAATCTCAACAATGGTCTGCGCGATCAGTTTGGATCGATCGTGGGTGCGCTGCGGACCGATCCTGATGTCATCAAGGATACGCAAGCTGGTCGCCAGAAAGTCACCGATGCGGTTGCAGCCTTTGGTGCCGCGGGCGGCCCGGATGCGCAGCGCGTCGCGCAAATCTATGCGCCTATGGTGGCACATGTGCCACAAGGCCAACTCGCCCAAGGTCTGAGTACCGTCCAGCTTCAAGCAATGGATGCCTCGCGCCAGGCTCAAGCGCAATCCCCATCGTTTGTGAATACGGGCGGCGCGCTGACCAATGTCAATCCGCAGGCGGCTGGCGGCAATCTTGCAGGATCGCCGGACATCCCCACTACGCTGTCTCCGGAAGCGCTCGCTCAGCGCGTGCCGGTCTTCCAGAATGGCCAGCCAGGCACCGTCTCACTCGGATCGATTACGCCCGGTACTCCGGGTTATGGCGCCGCGAATAGTCCATTCGGCACGGGACGGCTCGGATCTCAGCCCGGATCGAATTCATCCTTTGCTGCGAATGCCGCGCCGATCGGCACGCCGGCTGATGTGGACTGGATGAAAAAGGATTACCAGAGCGTTGCATCCGATGCTTCCACCGCGCAGCAGCGGATCGGGCTTTACAACAACGTCCAGACGCTATCGAAACAGGCGCTCACGGGACCACAAGATCGCCTGTCGTATGCGAACAGCATCCTCGCACTCATTGGCGTTCCTGCTGCGCAAAATCTCAACGATGCATCGGTCGCGCTCAACAAGAATGCCTCGATGATCCAGCAGGCATTTGGCGGGAACACCGACGCGGCTAGAGCAGTGGTTGCGCACTTCACGCCGGGCACCGTGATGCCGGACAAGGTGAATCAGGAGATTTCCGAGTATGGCAAGGCCAACGCGCAGATGCAGCAGTTCGCGCAGAAGTATCTGCAGAACGCGTCGAATGGAACGGACCCGGCTGCGTACAAAAACGCCAAGGCCGATTTCTCCCTGATCGCCGACCCGCGGGCATGGGAGTTTCAGAACAAGTCGCCCGCTGATCGCGTCGAGATGTTGCGTGCCATGACGCCGCAGCAGCGCGCCCAATTTGGCGAAACGTACAAGCGCGCGAACGCATTGGGGGCATTCCAGTGAGCCGCGACGTATTCGATCAGGCAATGTCGAGTCTTGGTGGCGGCAGCGGCGCGCCGGCAGCACCTTCGTCTTCGCCTGCTGCGTCGTCAGCTCAGACCGCCTCTCCGTCAGATCCCTATGGCGCGTATATCGCACATGCATCGCAGGTCTATAACGTCGATCCGCGCCTGATCCGCGCCGTCATCCAGACCGAATCGAGCGGCAGGCCGAAGGCGGTCTCGGATCAGGGCGCGGTTGGCCTGATGCAGGTCGAGCCTAGCACTGCAAAGGGCATGGGATACAAGGGTGATCTGACAGACCCACAGACGAACATCAACGCAGGCACGCAGTATCTGTCGCAACTTCTTGACCGCTATGGCGATCCGCAAAAGGCGCTGATGGCCTATCACGGCGGATTCGACCAACGTGGATGGGGGCCGTTGACGCAGGCTTATCCGGGAAAGGTGCTGACGAACTTCAACAAGCTGCCCGCGACTCAACCCGTTGCCCCTGCGGTCCAGGCGACTGCGCCCGCTCAGCAGCATCAAGATGCATTCGATACTGCAATGGCGGGAGTCAATGCACCCGCCGCGCCCGCGAAAACGCCTGCCGCTGCACCCGGCGAAGGTATGCCGACTGCGCCCATGCATCCGACGACTGCCGCCCAGAATGGCTCGACATGGTCTGACATCGCAGAGAAGGGCGTCGGCAATCTCGCAAGCAGCGTAATTGGCATCGCCGGGGCTGGCGCGCGACTTGTGGGCGCAAACGAATTCGCCGACAAGGCGCAGGCGGCACGCGCTCAGATCGAGCAGCAGATGGCGCGCGACACGAACAACAGCCTCGCTGGGAAGGCGGCTGGCGTCGTCGGCGGCGCACTGCCCTATGCCACGTTAGGCGGCGCGAGCATTCCGGGCGCAATGGCTGGCGGTGCTGTTGCGGGTGCTATCCCCGCCATTGCCGATAACCGGTCGGGCGTCGAAACGACTCAGGGTGCGCTTGAGGGCGCCGGATTCGGCGCAGGTGGCGCACTGGCTGCAAGGGCAATCGGTGCGCTCATTCCATCGATGAGTCATCTAGTGGGCGTATCGAAGGCGGCAGATTCTGGTGCGCCGGCTGGAGCGGCCGCTTCTGCCGGTGGATCTCCTGCAGCGGCCGCCGCTGGCGCCCGTGGCAGCGCCGGTGCGGCGGGCACGTCATACGCCCAACAGGCTGCCGCTGAAGGCGTGCCGGATGCGTTGGTGCAGAAGATCGCTGCGGCGGAACAGAAGGGCACACTGAACCCGACGTCTGCCGAACGGCATATCGAGGCCGGTTCGCTGCCGGTGCCGATCGAACTGACAGCCGGCCAGGCGAGCGGCGATGTGCGCTTGTTGTCAGAAGAGCAGAACGCCCGCGGCAAAAACCCGGAACTGGCGAATCGCTTCAACGCGCAGAACGGGCAGATCGTCGACAACCTCACCGCGATCCGGGATCAGGTCTCCCCGAACGTCAACGTGCCGTCTGGCGCTCTCACTGGTCAGGCGCTCGTCGACGCCTATAAGGAGATGGATGCGCCGATTCAGCGGCACATCTCCGACCTGTACGCGCAAGCGCGCGGCGCGAATGGTGCGCCGGCATTGGTCGACGCCGCGCCGCGGATGAAGGACTTCGCGTCCGAGATTGGCCCGACGCGCTTCAATGCACTCCCCTCGAATGTTCAGCAGATCTTCCGCGATGCGGCGACGAATCAGATCTCACTGCCGGCCGGATTCGAAGTCAATGGCTCGTCCTTCCGCCCCATGCATGTTAGTGACCTGATGGACATTGACAAGACGCTCTCTGGTGCCATGCGAAGCGCGACCGATGGCACCGTGCGGCACGATATCGGCCTGTTGCGCGATCACATCGTCAGCTCCGACCTTGATCCGTCATCGGCCGGTGCGGATGCCTTTGCTGCCTACAAAGCCGCGCAAGGAGCCGCGCGTGCACGCTTCCAGGCGATGGATGCCGATCCCGCCTATAAGGCTGCAGTGAATGACATTACGCCGCCCGGCGAGCCTTCGCCGCTGGCGGATGACTTCGCGCGCAAATACGTCGCGGGCGGCAAGACGGCCAATGTGCAGAACATGCTGCAAAACCTGTCGAACGATCCGGTCAATCGCGAGCTCGTCGCATCGGCATTGATGGATCACCTCCGCGCGCAAGCGGGCATTGATCTTCGTACGGGTACGGGAAACGTCAGTCAGGCTGGCCTGAACAAGGCAATCCAGAATCTCGGCGACAAAACTGGGATCGTGCTCGGGCCAGAGGCGGCGCAAACCGTCGACAAGCTCGGCAACGTGGCGCGCTATACGCAACAGCAGCCCCGCGGCAGCTACGTGAACAACAGCAACACCTTCGTCGCATCGGTTGCGGGGGCAGCCAAGTCTGCGGCCGAAGGAGCTGCCAACGTCGCGGCGCACGGTGTGCCGGTCGGCACGTGGACACGTCAGGCGATCGAACGACGCGCCGCCGCAAAGGAAGTTGCTCGCTCGCTCGAGCCTGGCGCCGGTCTATCCGCAGTACCCCTCAGCGAACTCATGAAAAAATCTCGGGGAACCCCGTAAATGAGCACCCAAGTCTTCCTCGCGCCGACGCCGATTCTGGCCTTTCTGAATAACGCCGGCCAACCCAATGCAGGCGGCAGCGTTCTCACGCAGGTTGGTGGCGTCAACTATCCTACCTATCAGGATGCAGCCGGCACCACGCCTCTGCCTAATCCGATCCCGCTAAATTCGCGCGGCGAAATTTCTAACTCATCGGGGATTTCATCGCAGCTCTTTCTGGCGGCAGGCGTCACCTATGTCTTTACGCTCTATGATGCGAATGGCAATCAGATCAACCAGGCAACATGGGTAGCATCTAGTGCGCTTCAGGCAAGTGAATACGCCAGTAGCAATCTGGCGCGCTCGGTCGATTCGATGGCGGCAGCGCGAGCATTGAACTCTGCGGCATTTCCGCGGGTTCATTTGACCGGCTACTATTCGGCGCGTGATGGCGGGGGAGGTGCGGAATATTGCCTCGATCCGAGTGATTCGACTTCGCCTGACGATGGCGGCTCAATCTATATTGCGGCAGATGGCGGACGTATGAAAATCGTCCCACAAGCCATCTATGGATTCAAGCAGTGGGGCGCAAAAGCAGATAGCACAGGGATTGGGATAGGGACTGACAATCATCCAATGATCCAAGCGTGTATTGCGTTCGCCGTGGCGAATGGCGCTGATGTGTATGGTTTCGGTCAGTTCCGCTCCAGCGCAGGTTTCACGATCGATTACAGCTCCGACACGACGCTTTCGGGCTTGCGCACCGCCATCAAAGGCGGCGGATCGCGACAGACCGTCATCAACTTCGATAACGGCGCATTCGATGGCTTCCATATCACTGGTAACACTGCTGGTGGCGCCATCAGCATGATGCATGTCGAGGGGATCGGTCTGTTCAAGACAGATCGCAGCAACACGGCCATTACTCTCACGAGCCATTCGCATCTGACGACGAAAGACGTAATGTGCCAAGGGTGGAACCTCGGCATGTCATGTGTTGATGTGCAGGAATCGTTCTTTGAGAACGTCTATCTGCTCTATAACAATGGTGGCTTTCAGTGTGCAAAGAATACCTTCACGCAGCCGAACGCGCTGTCGTTTATGAATTGCACATTCGGTCTGAACACTAATTTTGGCGCAGATTTCCAGAATCCGTCTGCGCTCGATTGGCAAGGCGGTTCGATCGAATCTAACGGGACCAGCAATTCTTCGGGTACCCTGAATTCTATTTGGGGCGCACGCATCATCATCAACACAGCGCTCACCGAAGGATCCATTTCAGCAAGCTTTAATAGCGCCTATATCGAGAACAACGGCAGTGCGACGAATGGTGTTGGTTCAGCCGACATCTGGTATGTCAACTCGGCATCTAATTCCATGCTGACCGTGCAGGACTGCACGTTCCAACGTCATTCGCTTTACTGCACCAACAATATCAAAATCGATACGTCCGGCGGCTTCAAACATAAGATCCGGCTGCGCAATGGTCACAAAGGGTATGCCGACTACACCGCATCGTCCAGTCGACCCTACTGGCAGGTTTTGAGTGCAACAGATAATGTGGAAGTCGATGACACAGGGTCTTCATATGATAATTCTATCGAAGCGCCGAATCTGACTGGCTCAGCAAATATGGCGAATTCGATGAGGTGCGCCCAATCGAATATTGGTGGGTATGTCCGCTTCAATGGAACGAACGGCAGCATCGTTTCGTCATTTGGCGTTGCGTCGGTGACGCGCACGAGCGCTGGTACTTATACCGTCAGTTTCGCACGCAATCAACCTAATGCTGGCGCACGTTGCTACCAGAGCATGCTTAATAACGATGGAGTATGCGAGCTGACAAGCGAAAATGCGGGAGGCGCCGTTTTCGTAACTAAAAACCTGTCCGGGGTGGCTGCTGATTATACGACAGTTATGATCAGTTGGATTGCTGATCCCGCCATCTAAGAAATGACTCACATGAACGGGGGAAACATGAACAGCCATCACGCAGTATTGCAAAGCGCCGCGCAGATCATGCCGCCGTGGCTTGGTGTTCTGATTGGCCATCTAGCTAGCGATATCACGCTTTCGAACATCGCTCTATTGGCTTCCATTGCCTACAGCGCTGTCAATATCTGGGCGCATTTCAGGAAGAAAAAATGAGTCACGAAATCAGGTGGCTCGATGAGCCCGAAGCGCACGATTACACTGCGGCACTCTCGTATCTATCTCTGCATGTGCCGATCAAAATGGCCGGAGATTTTGTGCATGCGTTACGCCAAGCAGGTATGTCTGAGTTCAAGGCGAAGGACATTTTCAGAGCGAGCGGGTTGCCGTTGTTGAGCGATTCGAACAGCCACGTCAAACGCAACCTAGAGAAGATCGAGCACGGCAAAAGGCTATCTCCAGTCCTGCTCGTGCGCGGCACGATGCTGACAATTGCGGACGGATATCACCGCGTCTGCGCCGTCTACATGCATGACGAGGACGCGATGATTCCTTGCAAGATCGTTGGAAGTGAAGCATGAGCTGGCTTGAATTCGCGGTAGGACTAGCAAAGCAATTCGAGGGATGCAGTCTGACCGCCTACCCCGATCCGGCAACCCATGCCGATCCGTGGACGATCGGATATGGTGCGACCGGTTACGGCATTACGCGCGACACGGTATGGACGCAGGACCAGGCCGATGCCGATCTACAGCAGCGCATGAAGGCGATCGGCATCCGAATCGATCAGATCATCACGGCGCCAATCTCGGATGAACAGAAGGGAGCGCTCTGCGACTTTGCCTACAACATCGGTATCGGCGCGCTCCAACACTCGACGCTACTCGCAAAGCTGAATTCCGGTGACATGCAGAGGGCCGCCGATGAATTCCCCAAATGGGATATGGCCGCCGGTCGCGTCATTGCCGGTCTTCAAAAACGGCGCGATGCAGAGCGCGCGCTTTTCATTCTCGGTTCTAATTTTTCGGGAGCTCAATCATGAGCGGATGGGATAGCGCACTGAATGTCGTCAAAACACTGGCGCCGACGATTGCAACGGTACTTGGCGGCCCGCTGGCTGGGGGCGCGGTTGCTGCGCTCGAGCATGTATTCGGCATCGCGCCGAAACCGGATGCCTCGACCGATGACCGGCAGGCAACGCTCGCCGCAGCAATAAGCGGCGCGACGCCTGAGCAGCTCGCAGCGATGCGCAAAGCCGACCAAGACTATGCTGTCGCGATGGCTCAGGCTGGCTTCAAGGATACCGAGACGCTCGCCAGTCTGGCAGTGCAAGACCGCGCGAGTGCGCGCCAGATGCAGATCAGCACGAAAAGCTGGACAGCCCCATTCCTCGCGATGTTTGTCAGCATCGGCTTCTTCGCAGTGCTCGCGGTGATGATGTTCGTTCCGTTGCCCGCGCCGGCGCATGATGCCTTCATGCTGATGCTCGGCTCGCTCGGAACCGCGTGGGCCAGTGTGATCGCCTACTATTTCGGCAGCAGCGCATCGAGCGATCGCAAAACAGAAATCATTGCGCAACAGGGCGGCCAATCATGACCAAGCTCGGCCGCTACCTGTTGAACTGGCTCATCTGGCTCGACGAAGGCGCCAACGTGGCGCGCGGCGGCGATGCGCATGAAACGATATCGAGCGTAGCCGGCAAGGCCCAAATCAAGGGCGAACGCTGGGCCTGCATTCTCTGCGGCTTGCTGGACAAAATCCAGAAAGACCACTGCAAAAAATCGATCATGCCGGGAATCGGTGCAGAGGCAGTCATTCCAGATGCGATCACGCCCACGAACGTCGATAACGGGGCCTAGTGTAGTGCTGCAACGATTGGCGCAAGCACATCATATTGCTGCTGTGCCATCATCTTGTAGCCGGTATCAGTCGGGTGTAGGCCGTCTGAGAGCAACGCCTGCCAGTCAGGTTGATGCCCGATCCAGTTGTACTGATCGATCACTGGCACGCCCATTTGCTTCGCGGCATCAATTGCCGCGAGCGAATAGGTGGCGATGTCGCCCTCATGTACGCCGGTTGCAGGGCTTGCGTCTTCGATCACTACGTACTTGCCCGCGTTCTGCGCGATCATCGTGAGCTGGTAGAGCGTCTGCTCGAACACGGCCGGCGTCTCGCTCCGGTTCGTCGCGTCATTTGCGCCGAAGCTGATCACCACGATCTGCGCTTTCGATTCGGCCATGCGTTGCGCAAACGGTACACCGAAGCCACCCGTGCCGTTCAGCAGATCAAGCGCCGTCGAGTGCCCAATGCCGTTGTTCAGCGTCTGTACCTGCCAGTTGAAGAGTGTGCGCAGGTAGGTCGGCATGTTGTCCGGCGCCTGCACATAGTCCCCATTGACCAGCGTCGCGCCATACGTCTTCGAATCGCCATCTTCCTCGATCAGGACCGTAGGCGAATGGATAATGGGTTGGGTGGTCAGCGGGAGAGTCACCCTTTGCTGCACTGCCGTGACCGCTGGCGCGCCGTCTCCACCGCCGCCACATGCGGCGCATGCGAGCAGTACTGCAACGGCCAACGAAAAACGAAATGCCCCGACGAAGTTCTTTGCCATGACGATCTCCTTGCGCGATGATGGAAACCGCCGATTCGTTGTGTCGCAACAACAAAAATCGGCAGTATTTGCACAAGGGGGCATATGCGGGGGCATCCGAGAAATTCGAACTCATCGGACGCCAATGCCAGAAAGGCGCAGAGACTTCAATATGGATCCGGCCTCACGCACCACGAAGTCGAACGGGCTCCGCCCAGGACCGTTCAAAAAAGCGCTGCCGGTCGGCTGACCGGCAGCGCTTTTTTGTTGATGACGATTTTCGCCGATACACGGCTCCTGTCCAGCGCACGGAAATTCGGGTCGCGTAGCGCGTATCATCTCTTCATTACAGTTCCTGTACGCAGCGCTCCCTGCCAAGGACCGTCCATGAAGAAGAACATCGCACACACATCGATTGCCGTACTCACGCTCGCGCTGGCCGTACCGGCATCTGCCACGACGGCCGCCGACAACGTCGCGTGGAGCGCCAGGTCCGTGCAGACCGGCGCAGCCTCCCCGGAGTGTTCGGCCTATTCGGGCCGGCTGATTTCGAGCGGGGTGTCGCTGTCGGGCGAAACCGTCCTGAAATCGGTCGGCACGGCGCTGCTCGGTTCCGCACTGGGTTTCGCCAGCGGGTATCAGGGCGCGGTTCCCAACCCGTGTCGGCACGCGGGCTTGTGAGCGGCCGGGAGCGGACCGCCAATATTGCTACCGCATTTGATGAAAGGCGCCGCGCGTCGACCGACCGCGGCGCTTTGTCGTTCGGCGCGCGCCTAGTCCCAGAAACTCCGCACCGCGACCGCCACGATCACCGGCACCGAAAACACCAGCGGAATCGCGAAATACTGCGCTTCGCGATCGACGATCCAGCTATAGATCAACCACGCGACGCCGATCGCGAACGTGACGAGGCCGACCAGCACCGCGGCGATATTCAGGGCGAGCTTCGAAGGCTGGCGGCGCGCTTTGTCGTTGGTGTCGGGTTCGCGCGGAGACGATTTCATCTGAAGAGGGGCCCGGGCCTGGCAGGTATAAAAGCACAGGAAACCCCATCCGCACCGATCGCGCAAGGGCCGGCCCCATCTCGTTGGTGAGCGCGCGTTACAACCCGAACGACACGGCCAGTTCGTCGAGCAGCTCGCGCTGGAACGTGACGAACCGCTCGCCCGGCTGCTGCGCGATCGCGAGGTCGAGCATCGGATCGGCGACCTCGGTGCGGATGCCGGCCAGTTCCTCGACGATCGCGAGTCCGCAGAACGGCACGTAAGCCTCCGAATAGCCGCCTTCGTGCACGATCACGAGCCGTCCGCCGCAGTGGCGCCGTGCCGCCTCCTTCACCGCCCGCGTCATGTACCGGTAACTGTCGGTATGCAACTGCATGCGCGCGAGCGGGTCGACCGCGCTGGCATCGAGACCGCTCGCGACGACGATCAGCTCCGGCCGGAATCGTTCCAGCGCCGGCAGCACGATCCGCTCGAACGCATGGCGATACGCGTCGTCGCCGCTGCCCGCGAGCAGCGGCACGTTCAGGTTCGCGCCGACGCCCGCGCCTTCGCCGCGCTCGTCGCCGCCGCTGTAGCCGGGCGGAAAGCAGCGGTCCTGGTGCAGCGAGATCGTCAGCGTGTCCGGATCGTCGTAGTAGATCGACTGCGTGCCGTTGCCGTGATGCACGTCCCAGTCGATCACCGCGACGCGCTCGATCGCATGCTTCGCGCGCGCGGCCTCGATCGCGATCGGGATGTTCGCGAGCAGGCAGAAGCCCATCGGGCGATCGCGCAGGCAGTGATGGCCGGGCGGGCGCGACAGCGAGAACGCGTTGGCCGCATGCCCGCCGACGACCGTGTCGACTGCCGCGATCGCGAGGCCGGCGGACAGCGCGGCGATCTCGTAGCTCCCTTTGCCGAACGGCGCGAGATCGCCGAGGTCGCCGCCGTTCGCATCGCTGAGCGCGCGGAACGCGTCGAGATAGCTCGCCGGATGAATCCGCAGCAGATCGCCGGTGGTGGCCGGCGCGGCACCGCGCAGGTCGAGGTGAGCGGCAAGGCCCGACGCCTGCACGAGCGACAGGAAGCGCCGCTTCGAATCGGGCGATTCCGCGTAGCCGGCGCTCGATGGCGGCTGGACCCAGCCGCCGACCGGGAAGAACAGCGCGTGCGTGCCGCCGGTGTGCCAGAACGTGCGTTCGTCGGTGAAGAAGGCAGTGCGATTCATGGATGTGCTTGACCTGTCACGGTTGGAAGGAAACGGCAGCCGCGGCAATCCGCGCGCGGCGATCGATATGGCGCAGCGCGGCGAACGACGCGATCGCGACGGCAGTGGCGGCCGCGAACAGCGCGTGCATCGTGCCGCCGGCATCGAGCAACAGCCCGGCGAGCAGCGGGCCGGCCGCGAGGCCCGCACCGATCACGAAATTGAGCGTCGCGACGAGGCGCCCGGACGTATCGATCTGTGCGACGGTCGCGAGAATGAACGGCAGTACGAACGTCCACGCGAACTTGAACGCGAAGATCGCGGCGCTGTAGCCGCGCGCATGCGGCAGCGCGGCGAGTGCGACGAGCGACGCCGCGAGCAGCGCGTAACCGGTGGCCAGCATCGTGCGCCGCGCAAGCCGGCCGCCCGCGCAGGATGCGAGCGCCGCGCCGGCAATCCCCATCACGCTCGCGATCGCGAGCACGTTGCCGGTCGCTTGCGGATCGAGTCCGGCTTCCGCCGCCGCGCGGCTCGCGAAGGTCCACACGCTGCCGATCGCGAGATAGAACGTCAGCACCGCACCGATCGCGAGCGCGACGAAGCGCTGCGGCGTATTCGTCGCAGCGCCGCGCGCGGCCCGCGCCGACGCGCTCCGCGCACCGAGCGTCGCCGGAAAGCCGCGCGACAGCGGCGCGGCAAGCAGTGCGAGCACGGCCAGCGCGACGTACAGCGCGCGCAGCCCGAACCCGGCGAACACGTGCGGCAGCACGAACAGGCCGATCGCGCCTGCGATCAACTGGCCGACGACCCAGAGGCCGTACACGCGATCGCTGTTCTCGCTCGTGGCCGCACTGGTCATGCAGAGCACCATCAGCGAGCCGCCGCCGAGCGCGGTGACGGCACGCAACGCGAGCAGCGTGACGAAGCCGGGCATCCACAGCGCGGTCAGGAGATTGCCCGCGCCGAACAGCGCGATCGCGCAGGCGGCAACGCGGCGCGCATCGACGCGGCCGAGCCACAGGTACGACGGCACGGTCGCGAGGCTGAACGCACCGAGTTCGACGAAGAAGTAGGTGCCGATCTGCGACGCGGACAGCCCGAGCTGTGTCGCCAACTGACCGGCGACGGCCGGCGCGACGAGCAGCAGCAGCGGCGTGATGGCCGCGAACACGACGAGGGCGACGAGCGTCGAGCGCGCGAACCGCGACGCGCGGCCGTCGGACGGCAGTGCTGCATCGGTGGAGCAAAGGGTTTTCATGGCTGGATCTCGCTGGACGGAATCAGAACAGGTGGTACATGCCGACCATCGCGCCGAACTGCGATGCGCCGGCGAGCGGTGTCGGGTCGTATTCGTAGACGGTCTGCGAACTCTGGCCGCTGTTGCGCGCATAACCGAGGTTCAGGTAGGCGACGGTGCGTTTCGACAGCGCGTAGGTGGTGCTCGCGATGAACAGCGTCGGGCGCCCGATCGCCGGCGCGTGCGAATCGGTGTGGTAGACGCCCGCGTTCAGCCCGATTCCGCCCGACGTCAGGTAGCGCGCGCCGCCCCAGACGATCGTGCGCGCCGCATCGAGGTCGCCGGTCAGGCGTTCGACGCCCGCGTAGACGGTGAGCGGCAGCGTCGCGAACGCATAACGCGCGGCGAGCGTGCCGAGCTCGCGGCGGCGCGCGGACGCGTCGCCCGCCGCCGACGCGTCGCCGTGCGCCTGATGCAGCACCGCGCTGACCGACAGCCCGTTGCTCGTGTACTGGCCGCCGAGTTCGAGCACGCGCCCGGCGCGCGTATTGCCCGCGACGCCGGCCGTCGCGGCAAGGGCCTCGACATCGAAGCCGGCGAACGCCGGCGACTGGTACTTGATCGAGTGGTCGATGAAGTTCGCGTTCATCGGCACGAGCACACCCTGGCCGCTGTACGACGCGTACCACAGCGGGTCGTAGAACAGCGTCTTGTCGAACAGCACGCTGAACTGCCGGCCGAGCGTGACGGTGCCGACGGGCCCCGCGATGCCGACGTACGCGCCGCGGAAGAACGCGTAGCCGGGGACGGTCGCGGTGCCGTCGTTGATGTTGAGACCCTGTTCGAGCTTGAACAGCGCGCGCCAGCCGCCGCCGAGATCCTCGGTGCCCTTGAGCCCGACCTGCGACGGCAGGATGCCGTAGTTCTGCAACTGCACGGCCGCGTGCCGTCCGTCGGCATGCGTCAGGTACTGCACGCCGGCGTCGAGCGCGCCGTACAGCGTGAGGGTCGATTGCGCGTGTGCGGCGAAGCTGCACGCAGCGAGCGCAGCGGCGGCCATCGCCGTGCGGATGAAGCGGGGTGTCATCACGTGGGGTTCTCCATACCGTCCTGCGTCGTTTGTCGCTGGTGTTGTCGCGACGCAGTGTCCGCAGCGGGAAAACCGGCGAACAGTCGTGCAGATGAACGGTATGGAAAACCCGCGGTGCACGGCATGGACACGCCGCGACGCCGCGGCGCGGCGTGCTGCGCGGCAGCAACGGGCGGCGTCCCGTTCAAATGGATGGGGCTGTCGTGTACTCCGGCGGCGGCGCCCGCCAAAAATGCCGGTCGCTATAATCGGCCGGTCTGCGTTGCGCGCATCAGCGGCCCGATCGGGCAGGGGAGCGGAAGGTGAGGATCACGACGGATATCGGGCAGGATCTCGACGCGTTGCGCGACGTGCCGGCCGCGATCGTGCTCGAGGAATCCGCCTGGCCGCCGCTGCCGCCGCGCCGCGCCGATTTCGACGGCGTGACGCGCGGCGACGCGGCGCGGCGCGAACTCGGCCTGATGCTGCTCGATCTGTACGCGCTCGCCGCGCAGTCGGGCATCGGCGAATTCGAGTGCCGCTTCTTTTCGCTGCTGCAGGGGCTCATCCCGTTCGACGCCGCGTGGACCGGCGTCGCGACGCACGTGCCGACCGGCCCCGTGATGCACAACAGTTTCCTGTACCGTCTGCCGCATGCGTTCTTCAGCGACTGGAAACGCGTGCGCGACTGCGATCCGCTCGCGCAGCGCACGCTGCTCGGCGCGCACGGTCGCGCGGTGCGATTGTCGGTCGTCGAGCCCGGGTTCGACGCGCGGTTTCGCGACTGGTGCGTGAAGTACGGGCTGGCGCAACTGATGTGCGTGTGTACGCTCGACCGCCGCTTCGGGCTGACGACGTTCATGTCGATCTACCGCCAGGGCCTGAACCGTCCGTTCAGCGACGACGACGCGAGCCGCTTCGAGGAAGTGATCCCGCATCTGGCGGCCGCGCTGACGATCAATCGCGCGGCGCAGCTCACGCGCGAGCGCGGCGACGCGGTGGCGCCGGCGGCGCGCGCGCTGTGCGACAACTTCGGCGTGCTGCATCACGCCGATCACGGCTTCGACGACGTGCTGCGCACCGAATGGCCGGCGTGGACGGGCCCGCGCGTACCGGAGCCGCTGGTCGCGCACGTGCGGCGCCAGTCGGGCCAGCCGTTCATCGGCGATGCGTTGCGCATCCAGTGCGTGCCCGTCGCGGGACTGTTCCAGATCGAGGCGCGGCCGCGCTCGCTGCTCGACCGGCTGAGTCCGCGCGAGCTGGCGGCGATCCGCTATTACGGTGCCGGCCGTTCGCACAAGGAGGTGGCGCAGCAGATGGCGATTTCGCCGACGACCGTGCGTCACTACCTGCGCTGCGCGTACCGCAAGCTCGGCATGCACGACAAGAGCCAGATCGCCGGCGTGCTCGGCGCGACGGGCGGCCCGACCGACGACGAGCCGGTGGAGGCGGGTGGCGCGGCGCGCTGAATCGCTCGTGCCGGCATCGGCATGCGGGTGCTGGCATGAATGGTTGTATCCGCAACCATTGAGCGTTATGCTCGTCAGCTCCTGGTAGACGGATTTCCATCATGAACGACACGAATTCAGGGGCGGTGCGCGCGGCGGTGGTCGGTGTCGGCGCGATCGGCGGGTTGCTCGCGGCCGCGCTGTCGCGGGCCGGCATGACGGTGAGCGCATTCGCGCGCGGTGCGACGCTCGATGCACTGGACACGCACGGCGTGCGCGTGATCGACGAGGCGGGCGTCATGTCGTCGGTCCCGGTGCGCGCGAGCGACGACGCGGTTGCGCTCGGCGTGCAGGACTACGTGGTGATCGCGCTGAAGGCGCAGGCGCTGCCGGCGCTGGCCGCGCGCATCGCGCCGCTGGTCGGGCCCGGCACGGTGATCGTCGCCGCGATGAACGGGCTGCCGTGGTGGTTCACGCACGGGCTCGCGGGCCCGCTCGACGGCGTGCCGCTCGACGCGGTCGACCCGGCGGGTGCAGTCTCGGCGGCGTTGCCGCCCGCACAGGCGATCGGTTGCGTCGTGCACCTGTCGTCGAGCACCGATGCACCGGGTGTCGTGCGCCGCGGCCGCGGCAACCGCCTGATCGTCGGCTCGCCCGACCATCGGCTCGCCGCGCCGACCGCGCGGTTCGCGGCGGCGCTTGCCGCGGGCGGCTTCGACGTCGAGTCGACGCCGGCGATCCGCACCGAGATCTGGGCGAAGCTGTGGGGCAACATGAACATGAATCCGTTGAGCGCGCTGACGGGGTCGACCGCCGAGCAGCTGCTCGACGATCCGTTCACGCGGGATCTCGCGTTGCGGATGATGGAGGAGGCGGCCGCGATCGGCGCGAAGCTCGGCCTCGATGCGGGGATGAGCGGGCCGGAGCGGATTGCCGTGACGCGCAAGCTCGGCGCGTTCAAGACATCGATGCTGCAGGATTTCGAGGCCGGGCGGCCGCTGGAAATCGGGCCGATCCTCGGTGTGTTTCCGGAACTGGGGCGCAAGCTCGGCGTGCCGACGCCGTATTGCGACGCGGTGCTGGGGTTGCTGCGTCAGCGTGCGGCGAACAGCGGGCTGTAGCGGAGGGAGAGCGCGGCGGCGATGGCCGGCATGCAGGGAAGAATGACGAAACGGCGAGCGATCGCCCGGGCCGCCGCCCACGCTTGCGCGACTCGGGCGGCCCGCGGGATTCATCCGAATAAATCCGGGTAAAGCGGCAGGCGCCTGAAACATGTGCGCGGCCGCAGCGATTGCAGCCCATGCCGCACCTTCGCGATAGGGGCGGCGCCGACTACGCCCGCCAAGAAGCGGTTCAGTCGTCGCGTTCGATCGCGCTCGCGACCACCTTGTCGAGCAGCCGCTCGAACGTCTGGCGCTCGCTGTCGGACAGGCACGCGAGCAAGCCTTCATTCCACTTGCGCACGATCGGCATGATCTTGCGATGCAGCGCGCGGCCGTCGGTGGTCAGCGCGATCAGCACGATCCGGCCATCCTCCTCGCTCGCGCTTCGCTCGAGCAGCCCCTGGCGCAGCAGCGCTTCCGCCGCGCGGCTCGCCTGGCTCTTGTCGAGATTGGTGTGGCGCGCGAGATCCATGATCGAAAACGGACCGAAGGCGCCGACGGCGGCGATCACGCGCGCCTCGGGCAGCGAGATGTCCAGCTTGTGCCGGTACACGTCGGCGATCCCGCGGTCGGATCGCTTCGCGAGCGCATGGAGGCGATAGGTCAGAAACTGGTCGAGCCCGGCTTGTCGGCCTTTCATGTCGAATCCTGAAGAAAAAGGGCGGGCCCGATTGTTCCTGTATCGCGCGCTCGGGTCAACGGTCAGTGTGCGCCGTACTTCAGCCGTGTCAACTGTTCCGCTTCGTTCGCGAGCAGGTTCGCCGCGTCGCGGATCGCGACGTCGAGCGTGATCGGGCCGGGCGCCGGCGAGAAGCAGCCGGAAAAGTGTTCGGACAGGCGCGGCAGCGCGGCCGGGTCGACCGCGCCCGACAGCAGCGACGCGGGCACGCCCGCGACCCGCGCGTGGCGGCACGCGATGAACGGCGCCTTGCCGTGCAGCGTCTGCACGTCGGAGCGGCCTTCGCCGGTGATCAGCCAGTCGGCACCGGCCAGTGCCGCATCGAGCCCGACCTGCCGCGCGACGACTTCCGCGCCGGCTTCGAACTGCGCGCCGAGCATGTGCAGCGCGAAGCCGAGGCCGCCCGCGGCGCCGGCACCGGCCAGGTCGCGGCAGCGCCGGTCGAGCGCGGTCTCGAGCAGGTCGGCGAAATGGCCGAGCGCGGCGTCGAGGGTCGCGACCTGCGCGGGCGTCACGCCCTTTTGCGGACCGAACACCGCGGTTGCGCCATGCGCGCCCGTCAGCGGGTTGTCGACGTCGGACATGCCGATGAATTCCGCGTCCTGCAGGCGCGGATCGAGCCCCGCCGCGTCGATCCGCGCGATGTCGGCGAGTCGTGCCGGCACGGGTTCGACCGGCTGGCCGGCCGCGTCGAAGCATTGCAGGCCGAGGCCCGCGAGCAACCCTGCGCCCGCGTCGTTGGTGCTGCTGCCGCCGAGCGCGACGAAGAAGCGGCGCACGCCCTCGTCGAGCAGCGTGCGGATCGCCTCGCCCATGCCGCGCGTGCTGCGTGCGTCGACCGGCACGCTCATGCCGACCGCATCGGTAATGCCGACGATCTCGGCCGTCTCGACGATCGCGGTGCGCGCGTCGATCACGCCGACCGCCGCATCGCGTGCGGCGAGCGACGCGCCGGCCACCTGCAGCGTGCGCCGCGTACCGCCGCCCGCCAGCATCGCGTCGAGCGTGCCTTCGCCGCCGTCGGCCATCGGGCAGCAGCGCACGACCGCGTCGGGCCGGGCGCGGCGGATGCCGGTGGCGATCGCGTCCGCGACCTGCTCGGCGGAAAGCGAGCCTTTGAACGAATCGGGCGCGATGACGACGACAGGCGCGGACGGGTGTTGCGGCATGGTGTCTCCGGAAGGCGTGATTGGTGTGAAGAATGGCGGCCGCGGCCGCGGCGCACCTTCAATCGGAGCTTACAGGATGGCGGGCCCGCGGTGGATACGGCGTTCGGCATAGCGGCGATCCGCGCGCATCGCCGCGCGCGGGAGCGGGCGGCACCGCGGGTGCGCACGGTTGTCGTGCCGATCTGGCGGTATGAGGAAGATTGTTTGCTAGAATAGTCGATTCTTCCGGCCAAAGCCGTGCTCCGAGCCGCTTGCGCTAGCCATCCGGCGCGTGCAGGGATGGCGTGGCGCTCCGGCGCGGCGTGTGCGTGAGACGCACCTCATGCCGCAGGCAGGCACGGCAAGGAAAACCCGATTCGCTCGAATAATTTTAGGACGATTGAAGCCATGGCTAACGTTGTTGAGAACCTCGGCAAGCTTGAACGCCGCGTGACGATTTCCCTGCCGAAGGACACCGTGCAGAAGGAAATCGACGCCCGTATCCAGAAACTCGCGAAGAACGTTCGCATGCCGGGTTTCCGCCCGGGCAAGGTGCCGCTGAAGATGGTCGCCCAGCAATACTCGGGTCAGGTCGAGGCGGAAGTGCTGAGCGACAAGATCGGCCAGGAATTCTTCACGATCAGCCGCGCGGAAAACCTGCGCGTCGCCGGCCAGCCGAGCTTCGAGCCGAAGCAGGAACAGGCTGAAGATGCGTACGCGTTCGACGCGACGTTCGAGGTCTACCCGGAAGTGAAGATCGGCGATCTGGCGACGGCTGAAGTCGAGCGCTCGACGACGTCGATCGGCGACGCCGAAATCGACCGCACGCTGGACATCCTGCGCAAGCAGCGCGTGCACTACCACGCTCGCGGCGAAGCCGGCGAGCACGGCGACGGCGGTGCGGACACCGCAGCGAAGAACGGCGACCGCGTGACGGTCGACTTCGTCGGCAAGATCGACGACGTCGCGTTCCAGGGCGGCACGGCCGAAGACTTCCCGTTCGTGCTCGGCGAAGGCCGCATGCTGCCGGAATTCGAAACGGCGGCGCTCGGCCTGAAGGCCGGCGAACAGCGCACGTTCGAGCTGAAGTTCCCGGACGACTACCACGGCAAGGACGTGGCGGGCAAGACGGCGCAATTCACGGTCACGATGAAGAAGATCGAATGGCCGCACCTGCCGGAAATCGACGCCGAATTCGCGAAGTCGCTCGGCATCGAAGACGGCGACCTGACGAAGATGCGCGCCGAAATCAAGGAAAACCTCGAGCGCGAAGCGAAGCGTCGCACGCAAGCCATCGTCAAGAACCAGGTGATGGACGCGCTGCTGAAGATTTCCGAACTCGACGTGCCGAAGGCCCTGATCGAACAAGACCAGCAACGTCTCGTCGAAATGGCTCGCCAGGATCTGGCGCAGCGCGGCGTGCCGAACGCGAAGGACGCACCGATCCCGGCCGAGATGTTCGCCGAGCAGGCGGAGCGTCGCGTGAAGCTGGGCCTCGTGCTGGCCGAGCTCGTGAAGTCGAACGGCCTCGAAGCGAAGCCGGAACAGATCCGCGCGGAAGTCGACGAGTTCGCGAAGAGCTACGAAGACCCGAAGGAAGTGGTCCGCTGGTATTATTCGAACCAGCAGCGCCTCGCCGAGATGGAAGCGTTCGTCGTTGAAAGCAACGTCGTCGACTTCGTGCTGGGCAAGGCAAAGGTGACGGACAAGGAAGTGAGCTTCGAGGCACTCGCGAGCGCATCGGCGCAAGCGTAAGTGTTGCTCTAGCGGCGTGCCGGCTGTCGGAGCGACGGCCCGCACGCCGTTTTTACGTCAAGCGCACGGTTGCCATTAATATGGCGATTGAGCGGGCGGCTTCCCTCCGTTCAATTTTCCATTCGAACAAGGTTCATTGAATGATCACTCGCGCTGAATTGCTGGACATGCTTGCTTCGAACGCGCCGCAGGGTTTCGAGGCGCAAGCGCTGGGGCTGGTGCCGATCGTCGTCGAAACGAGCGGCCGCGGCGAGCGTTCGTACGATATCTATTCGCGTCTCCTGAAGGAGCGCCTGGTGTTCATGGTCGGCGAAGTGAACGACCAGACCGCCAACCTCGTGGTCGCGCAATTGCTGTTCCTCGAGAGCGAGAATCCCGACAAGGACATCAGCCTCTACATCAACAGCCCGGGCGGCTCGGTGTCGGCCGGCATGGCGATCTACGACACGATGCAGTTCATCAAGCCGGACGTGTCGACGCTGTGCATGGGTCTCGCGGCCAGCATGGGCGCATTCCTGCTCGCGTCGGGCGCGAAGGGCAAGCGCTTCGCGCTGCCGAACTCGCGCGTGATGATTCACCAGCCGCTCGGCGGCGCACGCGGCCAGGCGTCCGACATCGAGATCCAGGCACGCGAGATCCTCTACCTGAAGGAACGGCTGAACAACCTGCTCGCGCAGCATACGGGCCAGGACGTGGAGCGCATCGCGCGCGACACCGACCGTGATAACTTCATGTCGAGCGAGGACGCGAAGGCTTACGGGCTGATCGATCAGGTGCTGCTGAAGCGCCCGTGAGCTTAAGTGGGGTGCCGCCCCGATTTGCGCGGCGCCCCTGCAACGTCCCGAGTGCCCTGAGCATCTGCGGCAAGCGCATCCAGCCGACTCCGGTCGCGCCCTAGGCGCGGCGTTCGGAGCATTCGGCGTATCATGTCATCTACCTGTCCGGAGGCTCTACATTCATGGCGGACAAAAAAGGTTCGAACAGCGAGAAGCTGTTGTATTGCTCGTTTTGCGGGAAGAGCCAGCATGAGGTGAAGAAACTCATCGCGGGCCCGTCGGTATTCATCTGCGATGAGTGCATCGACCTCTGCAACGAGATCATTCGCGACGAGGCGGCTGCCGCCGGCGTCGAGGCCAGCCTGTCCCGGTCGGATCTGCCGAGCCCGCAGGAAATTCGCGACATCCTCGATCAGTACGTGATCGGCCAGGAGCGTGCGAAGAAGATCCTCGCGGTGGCCGTGTACAACCACTACAAGCGCCTGAAGCATCTCGACAAGAAGGACGACGTCGAGCTGTCGAAGAGCAACATCCTGCTGATCGGCCCGACGGGCTCCGGCAAGACGCTGCTCGCGCAGACGCTCGCGCGGTTGCTGAACGTGCCGTTCGTGATCGCCGATGCGACGACGCTGACCGAAGCCGGCTACGTCGGCGAGGACGTCGAGAACATCATCCAGAAGCTGTTGCAGAACTGCAACTACGAGGTCGACAAGGCCCAGCGCGGGATCGTCTACATCGACGAAATCGACAAGATCAGCCGCAAGTCGGACAACCCGTCGATCACGCGCGACGTGTCGGGCGAGGGCGTCCAGCAGGCGCTGCTGAAGCTCGTCGAGGGCACGATGGCGTCGGTGCCGCCGCAGGGTGGCCGCAAGCATCCGAACCAGGATTTCATCCAGGTCGACACGACCAACATCCTGTTCATCTGCGGCGGCGCGTTCGACGGCCTCGAGAAGGTGATCACCGATCGCACCGAAAAGACGGGCATCGGCTTCGGCGCGACGGTCAAGAGCAAGCAGGAACGCGACGCGGGCGAAGTGCTGCGCGAAACGGAACCGGAAGACCTGATCAAATTCGGTCTGATCCCCGAATTGATCGGCCGTCTGCCGGTGGTCGCGACGCTCGGCAAGCTCGATGAAGCCGCGCTGATGAAGATCCTGGTCGAGCCGAAGAACGCGCTCGTCAAGCAGTATCACAAGCTGTTCGCGATGGAGCGCGTCGAGCTGGAAATCCGGCCGGGCGCGTTGCAGGCAGTCGCCCGCAAGGCGATCCGCCGCAAGACCGGCGCGCGCGGCTTGCGTTCGATCATCGAACAGGCGCTGCTCGACGTGATGTACGAGCTGCCGGCGATGAAAGGGGTCAGCAAGGTCATCATCGACGAGAACGTGATCGATGGCGACGGCAAACCCCTGCTGATCTATGAGGACACGCCGAAGGTGGCGGGTTCGAACTGACCGGCTTGCCGACGATGTTCTGCGAAAAAGGCCGTTCATGAGATCGTGGGCGGCTTTTTTTCGTTTATCTTGTGGGTAACTCTGACTCGACACGCGGTGGTTACTTTCTTACCGAATATTTCCCGCACTTGAAGGCTTGCAATTCGTTGTGGCGGCCTCAATTACCGAACAATTGATTCCACTCATGGGGAAATGAAATGTCAGGCACCCAACTTCTCCCGCCGGAACGCATCACGCTCCCGCTGCTGCCGCTGCGGGACGTCGTCGTTTTCCCGCACATGGTCATTCCGCTCTTCGTGGGCCGGCCGAAATCGATCAAGGCCCTCGAAGCAGCGATGGAAGGCGGCAAGCACATCATGCTCGTCGCCCAGAAAACCGCGGCCAAGGACGAACCGACCGAAAAGGACATGTACGAGGTCGGTTGTATCGCCAACATCCTGCAGATGCTGAAGCTGCCGGACGGCACCGTGAAGGTGCTCGTCGAGGGCCTGCAGCGCGCGAAGGCGTTGTCGATCGAAGAACAGGAGACGCAGTTCTCCTGCGAAGTGATGCCGCTCGAGCCCGATCACGCCGACAGCGCTGAAACGGAAGCGCTGCGCCGCGCGATCGTGTCGCAGTTCGACCAGTACGTGAAGCTGAACAAGAAGATCCCGCCGGAGATTCTCACGTCGCTGTCGGGCATCGACGAAGCCGGCCGCCTCGCGGACATGATCGCCGAGCGTCTGCCGCTGAAGCTCGACCAGAAGCAGCACATCCTCGAGATGTTCCCGGTCATCGAGCGCCTCGAGCACCTGCTTGCGCAGCTCGAAGCCGAGATCGACATCCTGCAGGTCGAGAAGCGCATCCGCGGGCGCGTGAAGCGCCAGATGGAAAAGAGCCAGCGCGAGTACTACCTGAACGAACAGGTCAAGGCGATCCAGAAGGAACTGGGCGAAGGCGAAGAGGGCGCGGATCTCGAGGAACTCGAGAAGCGCATCAACGCCGCGCGCATGCCGAAGGAAGCGAAGAAGAAGGCCGACGCCGAGCTCAAGAAGCTGAAGCTGATGTCGCCGATGTCGGCGGAAGCGACCGTCGTGCGCAACTACATCGACACGCTGATCGGCCTGCCGTGGCGCAAGAAGAGCAAGGTCAACAACGATCTGTCGAACGCCGAACAGGTGCTCGACGAGGATCACTTCGGCCTCGAGAAGGTGAAGGAACGCATTCTCGAGTACCTCGCGGTGCAACAGCGCGTGGACAAGGTCAAGGCGCCGATCCTGTGCCTCGTCGGGCCTCCGGGCGTCGGCAAGACCTCGCTCGGCCAGTCGATCGCTCGCGCGACGAACCGCAAGTTCGTCCGGATGGCGCTCGGCGGCGTGCGTGACGAAGCCGAGATCCGCGGTCACCGCCGCACGTACATCGGCTCGATGCCGGGCAAGATCCTGCAGAGCCTCGCGAAGGTCGGCGTGCGCAATCCGCTCTTCCTGCTCGACGAAGTCGACAAGATGGGCATGGATTTCCGCGGCGATCCGTCGTCGGCGCTGCTCGAAGTGCTCGATCCGGAACAGAACCACACGTTCGCCGACCACTACATCGAGGTCGACTTCGACCTGTCGGACGTGATGTTCGTCGCGACGTCGAACTCGCTGAACATCCCGCCGCCGCTGCTCGACCGGATGGAAGTGATTCGTCTGTCGGGCTACACGGAAGACGAGAAGGTCAGCATCGCGCAGCGTTACCTGCTGCCGAAGCAGAAGAAGAACAACGGTCTGAAGGACGGCGAGATCGAGGTCACCGAGCAGGCGATCCGCGACATCATCCGCTACTACACGCGCGAAGCCGGTGTGCGTTCGCTCGAGCGGGAAGTGTCGAAGATCTGCCGCAAGGTCGTGAAGATGCTGCTGCTGAAGAAGGCATCGGGCGCGATCAAGGTCGACGGCGAGAACCTCGATACGTTCCTCGGCGTGCGCAAGTACGACTTCGGCCTCGCGGCGAAGGAAAACCAGGTCGGTCAGGTGACGGGCCTCGCGTGGACGGAAGTCGGCGGCGACCTGCTGACGATCGAAGCCGCGGTGATGCCGGGCAAGGGCAACGTGATTCGCACGGGTTCGCTCGGCGACGTGATGAAGGAGTCGGTCGAGGCTGCGCGTTCGGTCGTGCGCTCGCGTTCGCGGCGTCTGGGCATCAAGGACGAAGCGTTCGAGAAGCAGGACATCCACATCCACGTGCCGGAAGGCGCGACGCCGAAGGACGGTCCGTCCGCCGGCGGTGCGATGACGACCGCGCTGGTGTCGGTGCTGACGGGCATTCCCGTGCGTGCCGATGTCGCGATGACGGGCGAGATCACGCTGCGTGGCGAAGTGCTGCCGATCGGCGGGCTGAAGGAAAAGCTGCTGGCTGCGCATCGCGGCGGCATCAAGCTCGTGCTGATCCCGGAAGAGAACGTGAAGGATCTCGCGGACATTCCGGACAACGTGAAGAACGCGATCGAGATCGTGCCGGTCCGCTGGATCGACAAGGTGCTCGAGCTCGCGCTCGAACGTACGCCGACCCCGCTGCCGCCGGAAGAAGAGGCGAAGGCTGCGGCACCGGTCGGCGAGGCGGCCAAGGATGCCGGTTCGACGGAAGTCGTGAAGCACTGAGAACCTGAACGCCGTCGCTGACGGTGGTTCGCGAAACCCGCGGCGAGTCCGCGGGTTTTTTTATGCGCGTCGGGATCGTGTGTAGCGTCGCGCGTTAAAAATTTTTGCGCATGGGCTTGGCAAAATGATCGGGGATGAATTAAACTTGCGGGCTCGCTGGTTGTTGATGCCGAAACGCAGATCGCAGCCAGAACGAATCGGAAACGGGTGCTTAGCTCAGCTGGTAGAGCGGCGCCCTTACAAGGCGTAGGTCGGGGGTTCGAACCCCTCAGCACCCACCAGTTTCACGATTCAGCCAGACCAAGGAGCGGTAGTTCAGTCGGTTAGAATACCGGCCTGTCACGCCGGGGGTCGCGGGTTCGAGTCCCGTCCGCTCCGCCAGAAAATGAAAAAGCCCGCCTCGTGCGGGCTTTTTCATTTGCGTCATCGATTGCGCTCGCTTGCGAGCGCGTGATTGCGGAGCGGAGGAAGCCGCCTGCGCGGCTTCCGGCGGGACGCGAAGGGCTGCGCGTGCACGCGCAGCCGCGGCCTGCAGGATGTAGGCGAGTCCCGTCCGCTCCGCCAGAAAATGAAAAAGCCCGCCTCGTGCGGGCTTTTTCATTTGCGTCGTCGCTCACGCCCGCGCGTTGCGCACCTGCTTTTCTCCCGTGCCACCCCGTATGTTGTAATATCGGACGTTTTGTCCAATTTTCCCGTCACGCATGCTCGATTTCTTCCGTAATCACCAGCGCCTGATGATGGCGCTCCTGCTCCTGATCGTGTTGCCGGGGCTGGGTTTCGTCGGGATCCAAGGTTTCCGCGGCTTCTTCGACGACAGCGCGAACGTCGCGGCGATCAACGGGCACAAGATCACGCGGGTCGAATTCGACGGCGCGTTCCGTCAGCAGGTCGACCAGGCGCGCCAGGCGCTCGGCGGGCAGTTCGACATCAAGGCGTTCGACACGCCCGAACATCGCAAGCAAGTACTCGACGGCCTGATCCAGCAACGCGTGCTGGCCGACGAGACGCAACGCCTGCACCTGACCGCATCCGACAACGCCGTGCGCGATGCGCTGATGAGCGACCCGATGATCGCGTCGCTGAAGAAGCCCGACGGTTCGATCGACGTCGAACGCTACGCGCAGCTGCTGTCGTTCCAGGGGATGACGCCCGAGCAGTATCAGGAGCGCGTGCGCTACAGCCTCGCGCTGCAGCAGATTCCGGCGAGCATCATCGCGAGCGCGTTCACGCCGAAGGGCCCGGCGCAACGCCTGTCGGAACTGGCCGCGCAGCAGCGCGAAGTGCAGGCGCTGCTGCTGAAGACGAGCGACTACGCGGCGAAGGTACAGCCGACCGACGCACAGCTCGCCGCGTACTACGACGCGCACAAGCAAAGCTTCGCGACGCCGGAAACCGCGACGATCCAGTATCTCGTCTATTCGCCGGCCGCCGCTGCCGCGAGCGCGCAGCCGACCGAGGCGGACATCAAGAAGTTCTATGACGACAACCCGACGCACTTCCGCTCGGAAGCGCAGGTGCGCGTGAGCCACATCTTCATCGCAGCGGCGAGCAGCGCGAGCGCGGCCGACAAGGCAGCCGCGAAGGCGAAGGCCGAGCAGTTGCTGGCGGACGTGAAGGCGCATCCGGACCAGTTCGCGCAGATCGCGCAGAAGAGCTCGCAGGATGCGCCGTCGGCTGCGAAGGGCGGCGATCTCGGCTTCATCACGCGCGGCTCGACGGCGGGCGGCAAGGCGTTCGACGATGCGGCGTTCGCGCTGAAGCAGGGCGACGTGAGCGGTGTCGTGCAATCGGATCTCGGCTTCCACATCCTGAAGGCGACGGAAGTGAAGCCGTCGGTGGTCAAGCCGTTCGCGGACGTGAAGGACCAGATCGCAATCGACCTGAAGCAGCAGTACGCAGCGAAGGCATTCACGGACAACGCGGAAGGCTTCACGTCGACCGTGTATGAAAAGGCGAAGACGCTGCAGCCGGCCGCCGACAAGTACAAGCTGACGATCCAGACGGCCACCGTCACGCCGACGCCGAATCCGCAACTGCCGCCGACGAGCCCGCTGAACAATCCGAAGTTCCTCGCTGCCGTGTTCGCGAACGATTCGGTGAAGAGCCAGAACAACACGCAGGCGATCGACGTGGGCAACAACACGCTGATCTCGGCGCGCGTGACCGACTACAAGCCGGCTGCCGTGCCCGCGCTCGACGCGATCAAGGACGTCGTGCGTCAGAAGGTCGTTGCCGAGCAGGCTGCGGAACTCGCGAAGAAGGACGGTGCGGCGAAGCTGGCCGAACTGCAGAAGTCGAAGTCGGCCGATGGCTTCGCGGCTGCGCAGAAGGTGTCGCGCACGAAGTCGCAGGGCCTGACGCCGGCCGCGCTGAGCGCCGTCTACAAGGTCGATGCGAAGACGCTGCCGGCGTATGTCGGTGTCGACCTCGGTGCGGACGGCTATGCGATCTATCGCGTGAACACGGTGATCGCGGGTACGGCCGTCGATTCGCAGCAGCTCGCGGCCGCGCAGCAGCAGATGGCGCAGGTCGAAGCGCAAAGCGAAGGTGAAGCATATCTCGCCGCGCTGCGCGACCGCTCGAAGGTGAAGGTGTACGGCACCACGCAGAGCCAGTCGCAGGGCGGCGGCAACTAAGCCACGACCCAGCGCCAACCAAGCGAAGCGCCGTTCACGGTTTCGCATGCAGCAACAAGAAGCCCCGCTCGAAGCGGGGCTTTTTGCATTGCGGCGGTGGCGAGTCGCGAGGTCAGCCGCGCGGCTTGCCGAGCAGCGGTTTCAACGCCGGCCAGACGTTGTCGAGCAGGATGCCCTGCGCCTGCTGCGCGGGATGCATCTGGTCCGGCTGGAACATCTCGGGCTTGTTCTCGATGCCGGCGAGCAGGAACGGCACGAGCGGTACGCCGAGTTCCTTCGACAGGCGCGTATAGACCGCATGGAACTTCTGCGTGTAGTCGGGGCCGTAGTTGGGCGGCACGTACATGCCGACCAGCACGACCTTCGCGCGCGCCTGCCGCGCATCGGCGATGATGTCGCGCAGGTTCTGCTCGGTCGTCGCGAGCGGCACGCCGCGCAGCGCATCGTTCGAGCCGAGCTCGACGACCACGATCGACGGCTTGAGCCGTTGCAGCACCGCGGGCAGCCGTGCGCGGCCGCCGCTCGTGGTGTCGCCGCTGACGCTTGCATTCGCGACGCTATAATCGATTCGCTCGGTCGCGAGCCGTTGCCGCAGCAGTGCAACCCAGCCGGTGTCGCGCGGCAGCCCGTATTCGGCCGACAGGCTGTCGCCGAGCACGACGAGCGCGGGCTGGCCCGAGGTCGGGGCCGCCGCCGTCGCGGCGCGTGCGGGCATGCTTGTTGCGGCCAGGGTTCCCAGCAGTGCGGCGAGTGCCGCGCGCCTTTTCCAGCGGAATGTCGTGTCCATGTTCAAGATTACCGATCCGATCATCGAAGTCCATGACGTGTGCAAGCGGGTTGCTGATGCAACGGGCGAGCTGACGATCCTCGACGGCATCACGCTCGCCGTGCGGCCCGGCAGCAGCCTCGCGATCGTCGGTGCATCGGGGTCGGGCAAATCGACGCTGCTCGGCCTGCTTGCCGGGTTGGACAGCGCGACGAGCGGCACGGTTCGCCTGCTTGGCCGCGCGCTCGACCAGCTCGACGAGGACGAGCGTGCCGCGCTGCGCAACGGCGCGGTCGGGTTCGTGTTCCAGTCGTTCCAGTTGATGCCGCACCTGACGGCGCTCGAGAACGTGATGCTGCCGCTCGAACTGCAGGGCGGCATCAGTGCGCGCGACGCGGCCGATCGTGCCCGCGCGCTGCTCGTGCAGGTCGGTCTCGGCGAGCGTACCGCGCATTATCCGAAACTGCTGTCGGGCGGCGAGCAGCAGCGCGTCGCGCTCGCGCGCGCGTTCGTCACGCATCCGGCGATCCTGTTCGCCGACGAACCGACCGGCAGCCTCGATGCGGCCACGGGCCACGCGGTCATCGACCTGATGTTCGAGCTGAATCGCACGCACGGTGCGACGCTCGTGCTCGTCACGCACGATCCCGAGCTCGCGCGGCGCTGCGCGACGATGGTCACCATCGACGCCGGACGCATCGTCGCACCGCACGCGGCATAGCGCGGGACCGGATTTTTGCCGGCCGCGCCAGGTGCCGGGTGGATCGCCCGGTGCGGCCGGCATGCGTTCGACGCCGTCGCGTCAGCGCTTGAGCGCTGCCCGCGCGCGCTCGATCAGCGCGGTCGTCGACGAATCGTGCTTCGCGGGATCGACCGAGTCGGCCGACAGGTCGGCTTCGACGACCTTGCCGAGAATCTTGCCGAGCTCCACGCCCCACTGGTCGAACGGATTGATGTCCCACACCGTCGCCTGCACCAGCACCTTGTGCTCGTAGAGCGCGATCAGCGCGCCGAGCGTGCGCGGCGTCAGCGCGTCCACCAGCAGCGTCGTCGTCGGGCGGTTGCCGGGGAACGTCAGGTGCGGCGCGAGCGCTTCCTTGCCGGGGCCGGCGACCTGGCGCGCCTCGTCGAGCGTGCGGCCGAGCATCAGTGCTTCACTTTGCGCGAAGCAGTTCGCGAGCAGCTTCGGATGATGGCTCGCGAGCGGATGCTCGGGCGTCAGCACCGCGATGAAGTCGATCGGCACGATCGTCGGGCCCTGGTGCAGCATCTGGAAAAACGCGTGCTGGCCGTTGGTGCCCGGCTCGCCCCACGTGACGGCCGACGTCGGGTAATCGACGAACGTGCCGTCGAGACGCGCGGACTTGCCGTTGCTTTCCATCTCGAGCTGCTGGAGATACGACGGCAGGTAGTGCAGCGCTTCCGAATACGGCGCGACGAGGTAGCTCTGCGAGCCGAAGAAGTTGCGATACCAGATGCCGATCAGGCCGAGCAGCACCGGCAGGTTGCGCTCGAGCGGCGCTTCACGGAAATGGCGATCCATGTCGTTCGCGCCGGCGAGCAGTTCGTCGAACTGCTCGGGCCCGACCGCGATCATGATCGACAGGCCGACCGCCGACCACAGCGAATAGCGGCCACCGACCCAGTCCCACATTTCGAACACGTTGTCCGCGGCGATGCCGAACTTCACGACTTCGGCCGGGTTCGCCGACACGCCGACGAAGTGCTTCGCGAGCGCGTCCTCGGGGCAGCCGCGCGCGACGAACCAGTCGCGCAGCGAGCGTGCGTTCGTCATCGTCTCGAGCGTCGTGAAGGTCTTCGACACGATGATCGCGAGCGTTTCTTCCGGGTCGAGCTGTTCGAGCACGCGCGCGAGATCGGCACCGTCGACGTTCGACACGAAGTGGGTCGAGATGTCGGGCGTCGCGACATGGTGCAGCGCGTGCACGACCATCTTCGGCCCGAGATCCGAGCCGCCGATGCCGATGTTGATCACGTGGCGGATGCGCTTGCCGGTGTAGCCGGTCCATGCGCCGCTGCGCACGGCGCGCGCGAAGGTCGCCATCTTCGCGCGCTCGGCGCTGACCTGCGCATGGAACGGCGCGTGCGGGTCCGTCGCGCGCAGCGCGGTGTGCAATGCGGCGCGGCCTTCGGTCGGGTTGACGATCTCGCCGGCGAACATCGCGTCGCGGCGCGCTTCGACGCCCGCTTCGCGGGCCAGCTGCACGAGCAGGCGCAGCGTATCGTCGTTGATGCGGTTCTTCGAGAAGTCGGCCGCAAGGCCGCCGCCCGGGACCGTGAAGCGTTCGGCGCGGGTCGGCGCGCGGTCGTTTTCCGGCGCGAACCAGTCGCGCAGCCGCGCATGGCGAATCTGTTCGAAGTGGGATTGAAGGGCAGTCCAGGCGGGGAGCGAATTCAGCGTCATGGCGGTTCGAGTGAAGCGTGAATCGGGAGGAATGCCGCGCCGGCGCCTCGGGATCGGAAGGCCGGCGGACGAGCGGGCCCGCCGTGCGGCGGGGGCACTCAGTATAGCGGCGTTACATGTCGGCGCGCGGCGACGGGTAAAAAAGGCGATTGATCAGCGTGCGCACCATCGGCGCGAGTTCGCCGGCGGTGAGGCCGGCCGGCCCGGTGCCGTGCGCGGTCAGCGTATCGGCCGCGAGGCCGTGCAGGTAGACGCCCGCGAGTGCGGCTTCGTAGGGCGCGACGCGTTGCGCGAGCAACGCGCCGATCAGGCCGCCGAGCACATCGCCGGTGCCGCCGGTGGCGAGCGCCGCATTGCCGGTCGGATTGATCGTCAGGCGGCCGTCGGGCGCGGCGATCACCGTGCCCGAACCCTTCAGGACGACGACGCTCGCATAGCGCGTGGCGAGCGCCTGGGCCGCGGCCAGTCGGTCGTGCTGCACCGACGCCGTGTCGCTGCCGAGCAGCCGCGCTGCCTCGAGCGGATGCGGCGTCAGCACGCACGCGTTGCCGCGTGTGCCGCGGGCGGCTACGGCGGCCGCGAGGTCGGCGTGCGTCGCGACGAGGTTCAGCGCGTCGGCGTCGAGCAGCGTCACGGCATCGTGCGCGAGCACGTCGCGCACGAGCGTGGCTGCGGCCTCGCGCATGCCGAGGCCGCAGCCTGCTGCGATCGCGGACATCGCATCGAGATCGAGGCTGTCCGCCGGATGCAGCATCAGTTCGGGAAACGGCGGGTCGTACGGCGGCGCGCCGGCGCCGAGAAAACCGACATGCACCTTGCCGGCGCCCGCGAACAGTGCGGCGCGCGCGGCGAGGATCGGCGCGCCGCACATGCCCGTGTCGCCGCCGAGCACCGCGAGGCTGCCGAACGTGCCCTTGTGCGACGCGAACGCGCGGGCGGGCAATGCGCCGGCGAATCGTGCCGGCGCATTCAGCACGATGGCCGGCGCGGCGGGTGGGGCGACGTCGAGCGACGCGATGTCGATCTGGCCGGCGAGGTCGCGGCCGTCGCCGGTGTAAAGGCCGGGCTTCGCGCCGATGAAGGTAAGCGTGTGGGTCGCGGCGACGGCGACGCCCGCGCCGACGATCCGGCCCGTGTCGCTGTCCAGTCCGCTCGGCACGTCGAGCGCGAGCACGCGGCCACCGCATCGGGCATGCGCGGCGATGCGCGCGGCCTGGGTGGCGAACGGGCCGTCGAGCGCGCGACCGAGGCCGATGCCGAACAGTCCGTCGACGACCCATGCGTAATCGTCGAGCGAGGCGGGTGGTTCGGTCGACAGCGGCACGCCGGCCGCGCGCGCGAGGCCGAGCGCCCATTGCGCATCGTCCGGCTTGACCGGCACGGGCATCCAGGCCTGCGTCGCGACACCGAGCTGCTGCAGCTGCGCGGCGGCCACCAGCGCGTCGCCGCCGTTGTTGCCGGGGCCGACCGCGAACCAGACCGGGCGATCGTCGCCGGCGACCCGTTCGGACAGCCAGCGCGCGGCGGCGGCGCCCGCGCGGCCCATCAGCGTGTGCGGCGGCAGTTCGGCGGTCGCGGCGGCCTCGGCCGCGCGCAGGTCGGCGACGCGCAGCAGCGCGAGCGGGACGGAATCGGGAAGCGGGCGGGTATTCGTCATCGCGGGGTCATGGCGGCGGGAGGAAGCGCCCCGGGACGGGCCCGCGGCGGTCAGGTCGTGAAGCGCGCTGCGCTCAGCGCGGCGAGCGTGTCGGCCGGCCACTGCTGCGTGTCGCCGGCCAGACAGTCTGTCACCACTTTAGCAGACCCGCACGCGAGGCCCCAACCGGCCGGGCCGTGACCGAAATTGACGAACACGCGCGGATGCGGGGTCGGACCGACGACCGGCAGGCCGTCCGGCGACAGCAGTTGCGTGCCTTGCCACGACAGCGCGGCGGAAATCTTCGCGGCGCCCGGCACCCAGTCGTGGACGGCCTGGCCGAGCAGCGCGAGGGCGGCTTCGGACAACGGCTCGGGGAGCGGCTTCGCGGTGTCGGCGAGGCTTTGCAGCACGGCGCCGCCGCCGATGCGCAGCCGCTGGTGGGTGCGCGTGATCGAGATCCGCTTGATCGAATCGACGACGCTCAGGTGCGGCGCATGTTCTTCGTACGCGACCGGCGCGGTCAGCGTATGCGCGCGGACCGGGTGCAGCGGCAGCCGCCAGCCGAGCCGCTCCAGCAGCGGCAGGCTGCCGGCGCCGGCAGCGACCACGATCGCGTCGGCCGCCATCACGTCGACCTCGTGCGCCTTCTTCGCGTGCCGGCCGCCGGCCGGTGCGAGCTCGATCGCGGCGCGGCCGGTGTCGACGCGGATCGCCGCGACGTCCGCGCCGAAGCGGAACTGCACGCCGTGCTCGTCGAGCGTCTGCTTGACCAGTTTCGCGAACAGCGGGCAGTTTCCGGTGCGCTCGCTCTCGAGCAGCACGCCGCCGGCGAAGCCGGGCTCGGCCGGCACCGACGGCTCGAGCGCCGCGCATTCGTCGGCGGTGAGCACGCGGTACGGCTGGTCGAGCGCGCGCAGCAAGTCGAGCGCCGGCTGCAGCGCTTCCCAGTCGCGCGGGTCGCGCACGACGTGCAGGATCCCGGCTTTCTGCTCGAATTCGAGCTGGAAGCGCGCCTCGATGTCGGCGAGCGACTCGCGCGATGCGTCGATCAGCGGGCGCAGCCGTGCATACTGCGCGGTGAATGCATCGGGTTCGCGCAGCGCGGCGAGCTGCTTGACGAAGCGGCGCACGCCGCCGTTGAAGCCCGGCTTGTAGACGATGCCGGTGTCGCGCGGCTGGCGCTGGCGCATGAAGGTCGGGCCGAACCAGACGTCGAGCGGGCTCGGCAGCAGCGTGCCGCCGTCGCCGTAGGTCGCGCCCTGCGCGACGGTCGCGTGGCGTTCGACCACGCACACGCGATGGCCGGCCGCGCGCAGCTGGTAGGCGGTGGCGACGCCGCTGATTCCGCCGCCGATGACGATGACATCCATGGATTGCTTCGATGACGGGCGGCGCGCACGCCGCCCGGTGAGAATTCGCTGACGGGCCCCCGGCCCGGTGAACCGGGAATGATAGCGCCAAAATCACGCGAACCGGTGCCACGCAACCCCATTCGATTCCGCCGTCTTGCGGTCACAGGCCACCGCGGCCGCGCACGCCGTGCCGGCGGGCGGCCGGGCCGGCGTGGATGCCGGTGCACCGTCGCGGTGCGTGACGGGTGCCGATCAGGGTGCCGATCAGCCGGTCTGGGATGACCGACTTCCGGGTATAATTACGGCCTTCCTTTCGCCCCACGTCGCCACCTCGCGCGACTCATCGACGTCAGTCCAGCCCATGGCTCACTTCTCGTGTTTTCCCGGCGCTTCGGCCCTCTCCGATTTCCGTCAAACCCGTCTGCTCGACACGCTCAGGCAAATCGACGCCAACATCGTCGCGGTACGCGGCCAGTTCCTGCACTTCGTCAATGCGGCCGAGCCGCTGTCGGCCGACGACAGCGCGCGCATCGACGCGCTGATGCACTACGGCGCGCCGTTCGAGCCGGCGGCCGAGAAGGGCACGACCGAGACCTTCGTCGTGCTGCCGCGCTTCGGCACCGTTTCGCCGTGGGCGAGCAAGGCGACCGACATCGCGCAGCACTGCGGCCTCACGCAGGTGCGCCGCATCGAGCGCGGCGTCGAATTCACGGTCACGCTGAAGTCGGGCCTGCTCGGCGGCAAGAAGGCGCTGTCCGACGACGCGCGCGCCGCGGTGGCAGCCGCGCTGCATGACCGGATGACCGAAAGCGTGGTCGCCGCGCGCGACGACGCGAAGCACCTGTTCGACGAGCTGCCGGCCAAGCCGCTCGCGACCGTCGACGTGCTGGGCGTCGGCCGCGCCGCGCTCGAGCGCGCGAACGTCGAGCTGGGCCTCGCGCTCGCCGACGACGAGATCGACTACCTGGTCGACGCGTTCCGCAAGCTCGAACGCAACCCGACCGACGTCGAGCTGATGATGTTCGCGCAGGCGAACAGCGAGCACTGCCGCCACAAGATCTTCAACGCGAACTGGACGATCGACGGCGAAGCGCAGGACATGTCGCTGTTCGCGATGATCCGCAACACCGAGAAGCTGAGCCCGCAAGGCACGATCGTCGCGTATTCGGACAACTCGTCGATCATGGTCGGCGCCGAAGCCGAGCGCTGGTTCCCGCGCAACGCGGGCGCGGCCGGCGAGCCGGGCGAGCGCTACGGGCGCCACACCGAGCTCACGCACACGCTGATGAAGGTCGAGACGCACAACCACCCGACGGCGATCTCGCCGTTCCCGGGCGCGGCGACCGGCGCGGGCGGGGAGATCCGCGACGAAGGCGCGACGGGCCGCGGTGCGCGTCCGAAGGCCGGCCTCACGGGCTTCACGGTGTCGAACCTCGACCTGCCGGACGCACGCCAGTCGTGGGAGAACGCACGCGACGCGGCGCAGCCGGTCGCCGAGCGCAACCCGAACGAGCAGCACGGCCCGTATGGCCGTCCGGACCGCATCGCGTCGCCGCTGCAGATCATGATCGACGGCCCGCTCGGCGGCGCCGCGTTCAACAACGAATTCGGCCGCCCGAACCTCGGCGGCTATTTCCGCGTGTACGAGCAGAACGTCGGCGGGAAGGTGCACGGCTATCACAAGCCGATCATGATCGCGGGCGGCCTCGGCAACATCGCGGATCAGCACACGCACAAGCACGACGTGCCGGCCGGCTCGCTGCTGATCCAGATTGGCGGCCCCGGCATGCGGATCGGCATGGGCGGCGGCGCGGCGAGCTCGATGGCGACCGGCGCGAACACGGCCGAACTCGACTTCGACTCGGTGCAGCGCGGCAACCCGGAAATCGAGCGGCGCGCGCAGGAAGTGATCAACGGCTGCTGGCAGCTCGGCGCGGAAAACCCGATCCTGAGCATCCACGACGTCGGCGCGGGCGGCCTGTCGAACGCGTTCCCCGAGATCGTCGACGGCGCGGGCAAGGGCGCACGCTTCGAACTGCGCAAGGTCGCGCTCGAGGAATCGGGCCTGTCGCCGCGCGAAATCTGGTCGAACGAGGCGCAGGAGCGCTACGTGCTGGCGATCGCGCCGGCCGACCTGCCGCGCTTCGAGGCGATCTGCGCACGCGAGCGCTGCCCGTTCGCGGTGGTCGGTATCGCGACCGACGAACGCCAGCTGAAGCTCGTCGACGACGAAGCGACGGGCGTCGAGGAATACCCGGTCGACATGCCGATGGAAGTGCTGCTCGGCAAGCCGCCGCGCATGCACCGCGACGTCACGCGTGTCGCGACCGAGCGCGCGCCGGTCGACGTGACGGGCGTCGCGCTGTCGGAAATCGCGGTCGACGTGCTGAAGCACCCGACGGTCGGCAGCAAGTCGTTCCTGATCACGATCGGCGACCGTTCGGTCGGCGGCACGTCGGTGCGCGACCAGATGGTCGGCCCGTGGCAGGTGCCGGTGGCCGACTGCGCGGTGACCGCGCTCGACTACGCGGGCTTCAAGGGCGAGGCGATGACGATGGCCGAGCGCACGCCGCTCGCGGTGATCGACGCGCCGGCCTCGGGCCGCATGGCGGTCGGCGAGGCGATCACGAACATCGCGAGCGCGCCGATCGCGTCGCTCGACAAGCTGAAGCTGTCGGCGAACTGGATGGCCGCGTGCGGCACGGCCGGCGAGGACGCCGCGCTGTTCGACACGGTCAAGGCGATCGGCATGGAGCTGTGCCCGGCGCTCGGGATCGGCATCCCGGTCGGCAAGGACTCGTTGTCGATGAAGACCAAGTGGGACGAGCAGGGCGTCGCGAAGGAAGTCGTGTCGCCGGTGTCGCTGATCATCTCCGCGTTCGCGCCGGTCGAAGACGTGCGCCGTCACCTGACACCGCAACTGCGCCGCATCGCCGACGCAGGCGACAGCGTGCTGATCGCGATCGATCTCGGCCGCGGCAAGAACCGCATGGGCGGCAGCATCTTCGCGCAGGTCACGCAGCAGGTCGGTGACACGACGCCGGACGTGGACGATCCGGAAGACCTGAAGCGCTTCTTCAACGCGATCCAGTCGCTCAACGCGCAAGGCAAGCTGCTCGCGTACCACGACCGCTCGGACGGCGGCCTGTGGGCGACGGTGTGCGAAATGGCGTTCGCGGGTCACGCGGGCGTGTCGCTGAACGTCGACATGCTGACCCTCGACCCGAATCACGAATCCGACTACGGCGACGCGAAGGACTGGGCGAAGCAGACGAGCGGCCGTCGCGAGGATCGCACGCTGCGCGCGCTGTTCTCGGAAGAACTCGGCGCCGTCGTGCAGGTGCGCGCGGCCGATCGCGACGCGGTGCTCGGCGCGCTGCGCGAGTTCGGCCTGTCGGCGTGCTCGCACGTGATCGGCACGGTCAACGATCGCGACGTGATCGAGGTGTACCGCGACGCGAAGAAGGTGTTCGACGCGCCGCGCGCGGAACTCCATCGCGCATGGGGCGAAGTGAGCTGGCGCATCGCGCGCCTGCGCGACAACCCCGCCTGCGCGGACGCCGAATACGACGCGCTGCTCGATGCGGCCGACCCGGGCATCTCGCCGGTGCTCACGTTCGATCCGGCCGACGACATCGCAGCACCCTTCATCGCGACGGGCGCGCGCCCGCGCGTCGCGATCCTGCGCGAGCAGGGCGTGAACTCGCACCTCGAAACGGCATACGCGTTCGACCGTGCGGGCTTCGACGCGCACGACGTGCACATGAGCGACCTGCTGGCCGGCCGCGCGACGCTCGCCGATTTCGCGGGCGCGGTGGCATGCGGCGGCTTCTCGTACGGCGACGTGCTGGGCGCGGGCGAAGGCTGGGCGAAGACGATCCGCTTCAACGCGAATCTCGCCGACATGTTCTCGGCCTTCTTCGCGCGCCCCGACACGTTCGCGCTCGGCATCTGCAACGGCTGCCAGATGCTGTCGAGCCTCGCATCGATGATCCCGGGCGCCGAAGCGTGGCCGAAGTTCACGCGCAACAAGTCCGAGCAGTTCGAGGCGCGCTTCTCGTTCGTCGAAGTGGAGAAGTCGCCGTCGATCTTCTTCGCGGGGATGGAAGGCTCGCGGATTCCGGTGGCGGTCGCGCACGGCGAAGGCTATGCGGACTTCTCGCAGCAAGGCGACATCGATCGCGTCGCGGTCGCGATGCGCTACGTCGACCACCGCGGCGAAGCGACCGAGCGTTATCCGTTCAACCCGAACGGGTCGCCGGCCGGCATCACGTCGGTCACGACGGCCGACGGCCGCTTCTCGGTGCTGATGCCGCACATGGAGCGCGTGCACCGCACGGTCACGATGAGCTGGCATCCGGAAGGCTGGGGCGAGGCGAGCCCGTGGATGCGCGTGTTCCGCAACGCACGCCGCTGGATCGGCTGATGTTCGATCCGCACGCGCCGGTCGAGATCGTCACGCTGCGCGATGAGCGCGCGAGCGACGTCGAGGAGATCGGTCGCGTGATCGTGGCCGCGTTCGCGGACGCGCCGCAGCACGGCGCGTTCGAGCGGCGGATCGTCGACGCGTTGCGCGCGGATGGCGCGCTCGGCGTGTCGCTCGTCGCGGAGCGCGACGAGCGTGTGATCGGACATGCCGCGTTCTCGCCGGTCTCGATCGGCGGCGAGCCGGCAGGCAGCCAGCAGTGGTACGGGCTCGCGCCGCTCGCGGTACTGCCCGAATGCCGGCGCCGGAGCATCGGCGCGGGGCTCGTGCGTGCGGGGCTCGACGCGTTGCGCCGGCTCGGCGCGCGCGGCTGCGTCGTGCTCGGTGATCCCGGGTACTACGCGCGTTTCGGTTTCGTGCCGTCCGGCGATCTCGTGTTCGTGGATGCGCCGCCCGAGCATTTCCTCGCCTTGGCATTCGATGACACCGCGCCGCGGCCATCGGGCGACGTCCGCTATCACGACGTGTTCCATCCGGTGTAACGGTTCGGTGCGCCGGCCGTGTGCGATCTCGCCGGACTCGACCGAATGAACTGAAAAGCCGCTTCGACGCGGCTTTTTCTTTGCGTAGCGCCGTTTTCGTCATCCATTCTTCCTGTCCCGCCCGCCGACCGGCGCAATCGCGCCGGCCAATCGCGTTTCAGTGATCCGGCACACGCAGCGGATCGTCCGCCCTTGCTACGGTGTCCGCGTCAACGGGAGTCATCGAAATGAATTCGGACAGCAACAGCGGCCGCGCAGGCGAGGCGCGCGCGCAACTGCACTCGATCCAGATCCTGCGGGCCGTTGCGGCGCTGCTGGTGGCGTTCTGGCATTTCGCCGCCGCGATGCCGCTCTATCACCATGCGCCCGCATGGATCAACACGCGCAATTTCGCGGCGATCGGCAATGCGGGCGTCGACCTGTTCTTCGTGATCAGCGGCTTCATCATCTTGCATACGCATCGCCGCGATGCGGCCGGATGGGCCGCGGCCGGCCGGTTCCTGAAGCGGCGGGTGCTGCGGATCTATCCGCTGTACTGGATGTGGACCACCGCGCTCGTGGCGATGTGGAGCGCGCATCTCGTGCTGAAGAGTCATCACGCGACGCTCCATTACCTGATCTGCTCGTACCTGTTGTGGCCGGCGGCGAATCAGGACGGTATCTGGCGGCCGTTTCTGGAGCAGGGCTGGACGCTCGGCTACGAGATCTACTTTTATCTCGCATTCGCCATGGCGATCGCGCTCGGCTTGCGCCGCCTGCTGCTGCCGTTTCTCGCGGCCACCTTCCTGACGGTCGGCGTGGCCTGCCACCTGCTCGGTGCGCCGACGTCGGTCACGATGCTGACCGGCGCGCAACTGATCGGCGAATTCCTGCTCGGCATCGTCGCGGCGACGGCGTATGCGGTCGTGCGCGATCGCTGGACGCCCGCCGCGATGCTGGCCGCCGGCCGGATGCTGGTCGTCGCGGGTGTGCTCGGGCTGCTCGGCGCGGCGCTGGCCGGCGCGGACGGTGTGGGCAATCCGCCGATGGAGCTGTTCGTGGGTCATGCGCCGCGTGCGCTCGTCTACGGCGGTCCGGCGTTCCTGCTGGTGCTGGGCGCGGTGCTGATCGACCACGTGCGACCGGTCGCGGACAGCGCGCTGGTGTTGCTGGGCAACGCGTCGTATTCGATCTACCTGACGCACAACTTCGTCGTGGCGGCCGTCGCGACGGCGCTCAAGCACGGCGTGGGGCAGCAGGTCGGTGCGGACTGGATCGTCGCGGGCGGCCTCGCGCTCGTCGTCGTGGTTGGGGCAGGTGCGTACCGGCTGATCGAGCAGCCGGTACTCGGCGTGCTCGCGAGGACGTTCGCAACCGACCGGGCGCGTGCGCAATCGGCGGCGCCGGCGAAGGCGTAGCGCGATGTGCATGCGCTGGCGTTGACGTCGGGATCGGCGCGAGTGCAAGTGCCGGCACAGGCCGGCGATCGCGACATCAGTGACGATCGCGATACGAGTGACGATGGCGACGCGTTGGTTGCGCTTCGGCGCGCACTGCAAGCGCGCATGAAAAAGGCCGCTCCAGGGAGCGGCCTTCGCGTGGGCGATCGTCGCCGACGTTACTGGATTTTCGCCTGCTGGCGCAGGCCTTCCTCGAACGCCTGCAGCTTCTGCTGCACGAGCTGCTGCGCGATCTGCGCCTTCACCTGGTCGAACGGCGGCGGGGCGATGTCGCGGACGTCGTCGACACGGATGATGTGCCAGCCGAACTGCGTCTTCACCGGCGCGTCGGTCATCTGGCCTTTCTGCAGCTTCTGCGCCGCGGCCGCGAACTCCGGCACGTACGCCTTCGGGTCGGACCAGTCGAGGTCGCCGCCGTTCTTGCCCGAGCCCGGATCCTTCGAGTATTGCTTCGCCAGGTCCTCGAACTTCGCGCCGCCCTTGATCTTCGCGATCAGGTCCTTCGCCTGCTGCTCGCTGTCGACGAGGATGTGGTGCAGGTGATACTCGCGATTGCCGCCGGCACCCTTCACGAGGTCGTCATAACGCGCCTTCACTTCCGCGTCGGTCGGCTGGTTCTTCTTCAGGAAGCTCTCGATCATCGAGCGCAGCACGACCGTCTGCTGCGCGACGGCGACCTGCGCCTTCACGTCCGGGCGGTTCGGGATGCCTTCGCGGATCGCTTCCTGCATCAGGATTTCGCGGTTCACGAGTTCCTGGCGCACGGCCTGCTGCAGTTGCGGGCTGTCGGTCTGGCCTTGCTGGACGAGTTGCGCGACCATCGCATCGGCGCGCGACTTCGGAATCGGCGTGCCGTTGACGACGGCGATGTTCTGGGCGAATGCCGGTGCCGCTGCAAAAGCAGCCGCCGCGACCCACAGGCGGGGGGATTTCAGGATCATCGGGAATTCCTGTTGAGACTAGATTGAAGATTCGTTGAATTCTTCGGGCGTGTAAGCCACGATCGCGAGCGCGTGAATGCCGCGCTGCATCGCATCAGCGAGCGCATCATACACCAGCCGGTGCCGCGCGACGCGCGGCTTGCCCGCGAACGCGGCCGACACGATCGTGACCGTGAAGTGGCCGCCGGCAGCGGCGCCGGCGTGACCCGCGTGCTGCGCGCCGTCGTCGCGCACCGCGAGCGACAGCGGCGCGAGCGCGGCGGTCAGGCGCGCTTCGATCAGCGCGATGCGTTCGTCGGGCGAGGCGTCGAGGAAAGCGTCGGTCATGTCATTCGTCCTTCAGGTACTTCGTGAGCCACAGGCTCTGCAGGATGATGAACACGACCATCGCGCCCGTCGTGCCGAACAGCTTGAAGTTCACCCACTGCGATTCGGTGTAGTTGTGCACCACGTACAGGTTCGCGACGCCGAGCACCGCAAAGAACAGCGCCCATGCGACGTTCAGCTTGTCCCACACGGGGTGCGGCAGCGTCAGCTGCTTGCCCATCATCTTCTCGATCAGGTTGTTGCCGAACGCATAGCGCGCGGCGAGCAGCCCGATCGCAAACAGCCAGTACAGCACAGTCGGTTTCCATTGAATGAATTTCTCGTCATGCAGGACGAGGGTAGCGCCGCCGAACACGACGATCACGCCGAGACTGACCCACAGCATCGTGTCGACCTTCCGGTGCCGGAAGGCGACCCACGCGACCTGGGCCAGCGTCGCGACGATCGCGACGGCGGTGGCGGTGAAGATGCCCCAGACCTTGAAGGCGGCGAAAAACAGGATGATCGGAAACAGATCGAACAGGAATTTCATGGCGCTCGCAGCTGCGTGAAAGGCCGCATCGCGCGGCCTTTCACCGTTGTGGGGACCCGCCGGGCGCCACCGTCCGGGATCGGGGCAGCCGGGCAGGCTGTCCGACCGATCCGTCCGGTGCCGCTCATTCGTTTTCGGGTCGGGACTCGAAGTTTAACGCAGCCGAATTGATGCAGTAGCGCAAACCGGTCTTGTCGCGCGGGCCGTCCTCGAACACGTGGCCGAGATGCGCGCCGCAATGGTTGCAGCGGACCTCGACGCGCACCATTCCGTGCGAGCGGTCGATCTTCTCGTCGATCACCTCGCCGTTGAGCGGCTTGAAGTAGCTGGGCCAGCCGCAGCCCGAATGGAACTTGGCGCCGGATTCGAACAGCGGCGTGCTGCAGACGACGCACTTGTAGATGCCGGCGTCCTCGGTGTCGGTGTATTCGCCGGTGAAGGCGCGCTCGGTCGCCGCATGCTGCGTGACCTCGTACTGCATCGGCGTGAGCCGGCGGCGCAGTTCGGCGTCGTCCTTCTGGTACGGGAAGGTCTTGTCGTCGGAATCGTGTGACATGTGGGAGTTCTCCTGATCGGTCGGTCGGGTCGGTCGGGTCACGACGAGCAGCTCACTTCGAGCGACCCGGCCCAGTCGGGCGGCAATGCCGCATAAGCTTCATGTTCCGGTTGTTCGTCGAACGGGCGGCGCAGCACCTGCGCGAGTCGTTCGACTTCGGAAAAATCCTTTTCCTTCGCGCGCCGGATCGCGACTTCGGCCAGATGGTTGCGCAGCACGTATTTCGGGTTCACGCGATTCATCGCGGCCGCGCGGGCCGCGTCGTCGCGCGTTTCCTCGGACAGCCGCGCGCGGTAGAGGTTCGCCCATGCGTCGAACGCGTCGCGATCGATGAACAGGTCGCGCACCGGCGCGTCGCGGCTCGTGTCGTGCTTCGAGATCTGCGCGAGCCGGCGGAACGTCAGCGTGAAGTCCGCATGGCTCGCGTGCATCGTTTCGAGCAGCTTGTTCGCGAGCTCGGCGTCGTTCTCGCGTTCGAGCTCGAGGCCGAGCTTCGCGCGCATCGCGCGCTCGAGCGCCGGACCGAAGCGTTCGGGAAACTTCGCGAGCACGGCCTGCGCGTCGTCGACCGCGCGCTCGGCGCGCGCATCGTCGTCGGCGATGCCGTGCTGCAGCCCGATCAGCGGCAGCAGCGCCTGCGCGAGGCAGTAGCAGTTCCAGTGCGCGATGCGCGGCTGCATCCGGTACGCGTAGCGGCCGCTCGTGTCGGAGTGGTTGCAGATGTGGTTCGCGTCGAACGCGTCGACGAAGCCGAACGGGCCGTAGTCGATCGTCACGCCGAGGATCGACATGTTGTCGGTGTTCATCACGCCGTGACAGAAGCCGACGGCCTGCCACTGCGCGACGAGGTCGGCCGTGCGCAGCGTCGCGGCTTCGAGCAGCGCGAGGTACGGATCGTCGGCGTCGCGGCATGCGGGATAGAAGCGCTCGATCACGTGATCGGCGAGCTGGCGCAGCAGGTCCGGGCGATCGTTCGAGAAGAAGTGCTCGAAGTGGCCGAAGCGCACGAAGCTCTCCGACACGCGCGTGACGACGGCCGACGTCTCGATCTCCTCGCGCACCACCGGCTGGTCGGAGCCGATCACCGTGAGCGCGCGGGTGGTCGGAATGCCGAGGTGATGCATCGCTTCCGAGCACAGGAATTCGCGGATCGACGAACGCAGCACCGCGCGGCCGTCACCCATCCGCGAATACGGCGTGCGGCCGCCGCCCTTGATCTGCAGTTCGTAGCGCTGGCCGTCGGTGCCGGCGAGTTCGCCGATCGTCAGCGCGCGGCCGTCGCCGAGCTGGCCGGCCCATACGCCGAACTGGTGGCCGGAATACACCGACGCGTACGGCATCGCGCTCGCGGGCCAGTCGCGCGTCGGGTTGCCGGCGAACAGCTCGGCGAATCCGGGTTGGGCGGCGAGCGACGCCGGCAAGCCGAGCAGGCGCGCGACTTCGTCGGAAAAGCCGACGACGTACGGCGCGGGCAGGGGTGCTGCCGGCAGCCGCGTATGAAACGCGTCGCCGAGTGCGACGAACGCGCCGACGGCCGGCGCGCCGAGCGTGGCGGCGAGGTCGGGGAGAGTGTCAGCCGTAGCGGCTGCGCTTCGGGAAAACGACATGTTGAGCGCCTCTGGGTAAGCCGATATTGTAAGGCGGCGCCGCGCCGCCCGCATGGCGGCCCGCGCGCCTTGCGCCAGGCCGGTCCGGGCCGTGGACGGGTTGCAGGCTGGCGCATCGCTTCGAGGCTGGTCACCGATTCGCGTCCTTCCGGGAGAACAAGACGATGGGTAAGCCGTTGCTGGGCCAGATGATGGACATGCCGTTGCTGGTGTCGTCGCTGATCGCGCATGCCGCGCGTTATGCGGGCGATACGGAGATCGTGTCGAGGCGCGTGGAAGGCGACCTGCATCGCTACACGTATCGCGACTGCGAGCAGCGCGCGAAGCGCCTCGCGCAGGCGCTCGCACGGCTCGGCGTCGAAGCGGGCGAGCGCGTCGGCACGCTGGCCTGGAACGGCTACCGGCATCTGGAGGCGTACTACGGAATCGGCGGGATGGGCGCCGTGTGCCACACGATCAACCCGCGGCTCTTTCCCGAGCAGATCGCCTACATCGTCAATCACGCGGAAGACCGCTACGTCTTCTTCGACATCAATTTCGCGCCGCTCGTCGACGCGATCGCGCCGCAGTGCCCGAACGTGAAGGGCTGGATCGCGATGACGGATGCCGCGCACCTGCCGTCCGGCGCGACGCCGTACCTGTGCTACGAAACGCTCGTCGACGCCGAGGACGGCCGCTACGACTGGCCGCGCCTCGACGAACTGCAGGCGTCCGGCCTGTGCTACACGTCGGGCACGACCGGCAATCCGAAGGGCGTGCTGTATTCACATCGCTCGACGGTGTTGCATGCCTACGGCGCCGCGCTGCCCGACGCGATGAACCTGTCGGCGCTGGACGCGGTGTTGCCCGTCGTGCCGATGTTCCATGTGAACGCGTGGGGGCTGCCGTACGCGGTGCCGCTCACCGGCGGCAAGCTGGTGCTTCCCGGCAAGGACCTCGACGGCAAGTCGCTGTACGAACTGATGGAGGCCGAACGCGTGACGTTCTCCGCGGGCGTGCCGACCGTGTGGCTCGGGCTGCTGAACTACATGCGCGAGGCCGGCGTGCGCTTCTCGACGCTGAACCGCACGGTGATCGGCGGTTCGGCGTGCCCGCCCGCGATGCTGCGCACGTTCGAGGACGAATACGGCGTGCGCGTGATCCACGCGTGGGGAATGACCGAGCTGTCGCCGCTCGGCACGCTCGCGAAGCTCAACTGGGCGCAGTCGCAGCGGCCGCTCGACGTGCAGCGCCGGTTGCTGGAGAAGCAGGGGCGCGTGATCTGCGGTGTCGACATGCGGATCGTCGGCGACGACGGCCGCGAACTGCCGTGGGACGGCGTCGCGTTCGGCGAGCTGCAGGTGCGCGGGCCCTGGGTGATCGATCACTACTTCAAGGGCGATACGTCGCCGCTGTCGGACGGCTGGTTCCCGACCGGCGACGTCGCGACGATCGACCCAGACGGCTTCCTGCAGATCACCGACCGCAGCAAGGACGTGATCAAGTCCGGCGGCGAGTGGATCAGCTCGATCGACATCGAGAACGTCGCGATCGCGCACCCGGGCGTCGCCGAAGCCGCGTGCATCGCGTGCGCGCACCCGAAATGGACCGAGCGTCCGCTGCTCGTCGTGGTGCCGCGGGAGGGGGCGAACCTGACCCGCGACGCGCTGCTCGCGTTCTACGAAGGCAAGGTCGCGAAGTGGTGGGTGCCCGACGACGTCGTGTTCGTCGAATCGCTGCCGCACACCGCGACCGGCAAGCTGCAGAAGCTGAAGCTGCGCGAGACGTTCCGCGACTACGTGCTGCCGACGGCGCGCTGCGCACCGTAAGCCGCGGCCGCCGACGGCCCGCCGCGCGGTCGCCCGATCCGGCCCCCGGATCGGGAACAAAATCAAATTGAACGACCGTGCTTTTTCGTTGTATGCTGCCTCCGTTCGATCCGGACATGCGGCCGTTCGACCGCGCACAATGAAGCGCAGCCACCCCGGCGCGCGATGCATGGAGGCAGGCAGATGGCAGTGGATTACTCGACTCGCGACGGCGTGGCCGTCATCACGCTCAACAATCCGCCCGTCAACGGGCTCGGCCTGTCGACGCGCCAGGGCGTCATGGACGCGCTCGATCGTGCCGCGCAGGATCCGTCGGTCACGGCGATCGTGCTGACCGGCGCGGGCCGCGCATTCTCGGGCGGCGCCGACATCACCGAATTCAATACCCCGAAGGCCCTGCAGGAGCCGACGCTGCACACCGTGATCCGCGCGGTGGAGGCGAGCGCGAAGCCGGTCGTCGCGGCGCTGCACAGCGTCGTGATGGGCGGCGGCCTGGAGCTCGCGCTCGGCGCGCACTATCGCGTCGCGGCGCCCGGTGCGCAGGTCGCGCTGCCCGAAGTGAAGCTCGGCCTGTTGCCGGGCGCGGGCGGCACGCAGCGCCTGCCGCGTGCGGTGGGCCTCGAAACCGCGCTGAACATGATCGTGTCGGGCGCTCCGGTGCCGTCGGAGCAGCTCGCGAACAGCGGGCTGTTCGACGCGATGGCCGACGGCGACCTGCTCGATGCGGCCGTCGCGTTCGCGCGCAAGGTCGGCGCGCAGCAGGGGCCGCATCCGCGCGTGCGCGATCGCAAGATCGTCCACGAGAATGCCGCGGGCTTCATCCAGTTCGCGCGCAATTCCGCGCGGGCCGCCGCGCCGAATTTCCCCGCGCCGCACAAGTGCATCGACGCGATCGAGGCCGGCGTGCTGAACGGCTTCGACAAGGGCAGCGTCGCCGAACGCGACGGTTTCGTCGCGCTGATGATGACGCCGGAAAGCCGTGCGCTGCGGCACGCGTTCTTCGGCGAGCGCGCGGCGAGCAAGATTCCCGACGTGCCGGCCGATACGCCGGTGCGCGAGATCCGCCGCGTCGGCGTGATCGGCGCGGGCACGATGGGCGGCGGGATCGCGATGAACTTCGTCAACGCGGGCCTGCCCGTCACGCTGCTCGAGACGAAGCAGGACGCGCTCGACCGCGGCCTCGCCACGATCCGCAAGAACTACGACGCGCAGGTGAAGAAGGGCAAGCTCACGCAGCAGAAGCTCGACGCGCGCATGGCGCTGATCACGCCGACGCTGTCCTACGACGACCTGAAGGACGCGGACCTGATCGTCGAGGCCGTGTTCGAGGAACTCGGCGTGAAGGAGCAGGTGTTCGGCCGGCTCGACGCGGTGGCGAAGCCCGGTGCGATCCTCGCGTCGAACACGTCGACGCTCGATGTCGACAAGATCGCCGCGTTCACGAAGCGTCCGCAGGACGTGGTCGGCATGCACTTCTTCAGCCCGGCGAACGTGATGAAGCTGCTCGAGGTCGTGCGCGGCGCGCAGACCGCGAAGGACGTGCTCGCGACCGTGATGGCGGTCGCCAAGAAGATCCGCAAGACGGCGGTGGTGTCGGGCGTGTGCGACGGCTTCATCGGCAACCGGATGATCGAGCAGTACATCCGCCAGGCGCTCTTCATGCTCGAGGAAGGCGCGCTGCCCGCGCAGGTCGATCGCGCGATCGAGAAGTTCGGTTTCGCGATGGGCCCGTTCCGGATGAGCGACCTCGCCGGCAACGACATCGGCTGGGCGATCCGCAAGCGCCGCTACGTCGAGAAACCCGATCTGCACTGCTCGAAGATCGCCGACCGCCTGTGCGAGCAGGGCCGTTTCGGCCAGAAGACGGGCGGCGGCTGGTACGACTACGTGCCGGGCGAGCGCAAGGCGAAGCCGTCGGCGCTCGTCGACGAGATGGTCGTCGCGTATTCGAAGGAGCGCGGCGTCGAGCGGCGCAAGATCGGCGACGACGAGATCGTCGAGCGGCTCGTGTTCGCGCTCGTCAACGAAGGCGCGAAGATCCTCGAGGAGAAGATCGCGTCGAAGGCATCCGACATCGACATGGTCTACCTGACCGGTTACGGGTTCCCGCTGTGGCGGGGCGGCCCGATGCTGTATGCGGACATGGTCGGCCTCTACAACGTCGAGCGCGCGATCCGCCGCTATGCGGCCGCACCGAACGGCGACGCGTGGCAGCTCGCGCCGTCGATCGTCGAGCTCGCCAGGGCCGGGCGCGGGTTCAACGGCTGACGGCCCGCGTGACCGCGCGGCCAGGCTTGCAAGGAGAAATGCAATGAAACGCACTGACGACGTGTTGCTCGTGATCGACGTGCAGTACGACTTCATGCCGGGCGGCGCACTCGCGGTGCCGGACGGCGACGCGGTCGTGCCGGTGATCAACGCGCTCGCGCAACGCTTCGACCAGGTCGTGCTGACGCAGGACTGGCACCCGCGCGAACACGTGTCGTTCGCGGCGAACCATCCCGGCCGCGAGCCGTTTTCCACGCTCGCGCTGCCGTACGGCGAGCAGGTGCTGTGGCCCGTGCACTGCGTGCAGGACACCGAGGGCGCGGCGCTGCATCGCGACCTCGACATTCCGCACGCGCGGCTCGTGATCCGCAAGGGCGGCGACGCCCAGGTCGACAGCTATTCCGCGTTCGTCGAAGCCGACCGCACGACGCGCACGGGGCTCGCCGGCTACCTGCGCGAGCTCGGCGCGAAGCGCGTGTGGTGCTGCGGGCTCGCGACCGACTATTGCGTCGCGTGGTCCGCGCTCGATGCGCGCGCGGCCGGCTTCGAGGCGGCCGTGATCAACGACGCGTGCCGTGCGATCGACCTGAACGGGTCGCTCGCGCACGCATGGCAACAGATGCAGGCGGCGGGCGTCGCACATGTGACCTCCGCGGGCGCGCGCCCGACGGCGTAGCGCATTCCCCCCATCCGATTCAGGACATGAAGCAGGACCGAAGGAGACTCGCATGACCGAAGCCGTAATCGTATCGACCGCACGCACGCCGCTCGCGAAATCGTGGCGCGGCGCATTCAACATGACGCACGGCGCGACGCTCGGCGGCCATGTGGTCGCGGCCGCGCTCGAACGCGCGAAGCTGGACCCCGCGCGCATCGAGGACGTGATCATGGGCTGCGCGAACCCCGAAGGCGCGACCGGCGCGAACATCGCGCGGCAGATCGCGCTGCGCGCCGGGCTGCCGGTGAGCGTGCCGGGGATGACGGTGAACCGTTTCTGCTCGTCCGGGCTGCAGACCATCGCGCTCGCCGCACAGCGGATCATCGCGGGCGAGGGCGACGTGTATGTCGCGGGCGGCGTCGAATCGATCTCGTGCGTGCAGAACGAGATGAACCGGCACATGATCCAGGAGGGCTGGCTCGTCGAGCACAAGCCGGAGATCTACTGGAACATGCTCCAGACGGCCGAGAACGTCGCAAAGCGCTACGGGATCGCGAAGGAGCGGCAGGACGAGTACGGCGTGCGCTCGCAACTGCGCGCCGCGGCCGCGCAGGAAGCCGGGCGCTTCAACGATGAGATCGTGCCGATCACCGTGCGGGCCGGTATCGCCGACAAGGCGACGGGCCGGCTGTTCACGCAGGACGTGACGGTGTCGGCCGACGAGGGCATCCGGCCGGACACGACGCTCGAGGGCGTCGCGAAGATCCGTTCGGCCGTGCCGGGCGGCGTGATCACCGCGGGCAACGCGAGCCAGTTCTCGGACGGCGCGTCGGCGTGCGTGGTGATGAACGCGGATGTCGCGCAGCGCGAAGGGCTGCAGCCGCTCGGCGTGTTCCGCGGTTTCGCGGTCGCCGGTTGCGAGCCGGACGAGATGGGCATCGGCCCGGTGTTCGCCGTGCCGAAGCTGCTGAAGCAGGCGGGGCTGAAGGTCGACGACATCGGCCTGTGGGAGCTCAACGAAGCGTTCGCGGTGCAAGTGCTGTACTGCCGCGACACGCTCGGGATTCCTGACGACCGCCTGAACGTGAACGGCGGCGCGATCGCGGTCGGCCATCCGTACGGCGTATCGGGTGCGCGCCTGACCGGCCATGCGCTGATCGAAGGCAAGCGGCGCGGCGTGAAATACGTGGTCGTCACGATGTGCATCGGCGGCGGGCAGGGGGCTGCCGGCCTGTTCGAAATCGTCTGATATTTGTGCGCAGGAGGGGCGGCCGCGGCTTTCGGGGGACCGAAGCCGCGGCCGCGATGCGAATCGGCGAAATCCGTGGGCGATTCGTAAGAAACAGGAAGCAAACGCCATGCATTCGATGCTGCCGTTTCCCCTTACTTGTCAAACGATTTGCCGCACCTATACTTGCTCTGACATTTGCCTTTCGGCGGGATGGGCCAACGCGTGCGTCGTACCGGCGCACGTGACGCGTTTCCGGGAGCCGGCGAAGACGATGCATCGCGCGTTTCCGGCACCGTGGGCGTTCGAACCACGCAGCAGACCGAAACGGGGACCAAATTGAGCACGACCTATGCAGCCGGGGAACCGCCGCGTGTCGTCAGCGCGGCCGCGAGGCTCTACGCGAAATGCCTGCTGGTCGGTTTTGCATTGCTGCCGGCCTATCTGATTGCCTATCTGTGGTTCTTCAGCGACCCGCACGTCGTGTTCGAGAACCACGCATTCCATGAAATCGCGATCACGGCCGCGACCCTCGAAGGCGCGTTCGTCACCTACGTGACGTGGGTGTGCTACCGATCGTCCGGCGAGCCGCTGCTGCGCTGGCTGACGCTCGGCTTTCTCGGCTTCGCGATGATCTACGCGCTGCACGGTCTGTTCACCGGGATGGCGCACCACAACATCTGGCTGTTCCTGCTGTACGGGCCCGCCTCGCGCCTCGTAATGTCGATCCTGCTGCTCAAGGGCCTGCTGTCGTATTCGCAGCCGCCCGATCGGGTGGAGAAGCGTACGCGCGCGCGCACGTGGCTGCCCTGGGTCGGGTTGTTCGTGACCATCAACGTGGCGGTTGCGTACATCGCCTATTCGCCGGTCGCCGGCGCGCCGGGTACGCGGCTGTCGATGGAAGGCGGCGCGCTGGTGTTTTCGCTGCTGAACGTCGGCGTGCTGCTCGCGCGGCGCATCCGCTCGCCGCTGATGGTGATCTACGGCGTGTCGATCATGGCGTTCGCGCTGTCGTCGCTCGCGTTCATCCTCGGCAAGCCGTGGAATCACATGTGGTGGCTCGCGCATGCGATCTTCGCGGGCGGGTTCTTCCTGCTCAGCTACGGCGTCGTGCAGGCGCTGCAGACGACGCGTTCGTTCTCGGCGATCTACAGCCAGGAAGACCTGATGAGCCGGCTGTCGGAATCGATGGCGCGCACCGAGAGTGCGTTGCAGGAACTGCGCCGCACGAACCAGAAACTCGAATACATGGCCGCGACCGATCCGATGACGGGCGCGTCCAACCGTCGCCAGTTCATCGCGCAGGTCGAGCGCGAGATCGTGCGCGCGGAACGCGACGGCACGCCGTTTTGCCTGCTCGCGCTCGATCTCGACAACTTCAAGAACATCAACGACGCATACGGGCACCAGATCGGCGACGAGGTGCTGCGCGGCGTCGTGCGCCAGTGTCTCGAGGCGATACGTCCGGCCGGTGCGCTCGCGCGAGTCGGCGGCGAGGAGTTCATGGCGCTGTTGCCCGAGATGCCGCTCGAGGGCGCTCGCATGACGGCCGAGCGCGTGCGTTCGTCGATCGCGAGTTCGCCGTTCGGGCTGGATTTCAAGCGCGTGCAGGTGACGGTCAGCGTCGGCGTGGCGCAGTATGGGGTCGACGGCGGGACGGTCGATGCGTTGTTGCGCGCGGTCGATGAACGCTTGTATCAGGCGAAGCGGGACGGGCGCAATCGCGTGGTCGCGCACTGACGGACGAGCGCCGCGCATCGGGCGGCGTGGTGTGCGCGGATGCAGCGCAATGGCGGAGCGATGCGATGTCCGCGCGGTTTGCGTCCGGCCTGAATGAAGCCCCGTACGCGAAGATGCGTGCGGGGCATTCGTTTCATTGGTGCATCGTCTGGCGAGCCGCGATGGCCGCCGTCTGCTGTGGCTGCACATCCTTCATCCGCTCCATCGCCTGCCACCAGTACTTGCCGGTCCGCAGTTGCGGATCGCGAATCGCGAGATACGTCGTACTCCACAGCTGCGCCGCATTGGCCTCGGTCGCGTCTGCGCTGCGCGTGCCGAACGCGTCGGTCTGATACCGGCCGTTCACGTACGACCACGTCCACATCTCCGACGTGCGCATGTCGCGCCCGTTCGAGATCACTTGCCAGATCGTCTGCCGTGCCTGCGTCAGCAGCGCGCGCGTCGTGTCCGACAGATCCTGGCGCGCGAGTTGCCGATCGAGCCCGGCGACCCACATCGCCTGCTGCCACGACCAGATCACGGTGCCGTGATACGCGGAACTCGTGAACTTCGGCCACAGTGCCTGGCTCGCATACGCGGGGTTCGCGATCAGCATCCCGACATCGGTGACGAGCCCGGTCGGGAAGGGCCGCGTGACGTCGGCGACGATGCGCTGGAGTTCGTCGTCCGTCGGCGTGCCGAACAGCAGCGCGAAGCCGCCGTCGGAATTCATCACCGGAACCGGCGTGCCCTGCTGGTCGAGCGACAACGCGTAGAACGTGAGCGGCGCGCCCGGCGCGGTGCCGGCCGGTACGCCGGCCGACGGCGCATACGCCGACACGTCGGTCGTCGCCTGTGCGGCCGGCACGCTCACCTGGAACAGCGGCGGCGCCTGCCGTTCCCACGTGGCCGCTTCGGCCGCCGTGTTCGCAAGTGCCGCGCGTTGCCCGGCGTCCAGGTACGGATCGAGCAGGCCGCGCGTGAGGAACGCGTTCGCCGCGCGCAGCGCGGCCGGCACGAGCACCGCGTTCACGTCGTACGGATAGACGCCGCCGCCGAGCCCGTCGGTGCTGTCGCGCCAGTTGCCGACGATCTCGCCGGGCCGCAGGTGGATCAGGTTCGCAACCGACGGCTGCTGCGCGAACGGCTGCGCGGTCGCCGCGACGTGCAGCAGGTTGACGACGAGCCGGCTGCCATTGGTCTGACCGTCGCCGCCGCGTTGCGCGAGATAGGTGGCCGCGCGCGCCTGGCCGCGCGTGTCGTCGATCAGCCACGCCGCCGCGATCGGCGCGAGCAGGTAGTCGCTGTCGATCATCTTGTAGTCGTAGGTCGGCGTCGCATCGTTCGGCCGGCCGTGCTTCGCGTTGTCGACCAGTGCGAATTCGCCGATGCCTTCCTCGTGCGCGACCTTGCCGTCGTTCGACAGGCGGTTCAGTACCGACGTCAGGCCGGCCTCGATCGCCGCCGGTTCGAGCACCGGCATCAGCATGCGCACCGAAATCAGCGTGTCGCGGCCGAAATAGGTGTCGTACTGCCACGAGCCGGCCAGCAGCTTGTCGTGGAAGCTCAGGAATTCGAGCACGTTCTGGCTGACCGGGTCCGGATTCGCGGACGGGGCGAGCAGGTCGGCGCGCGTGATCGGCGACATCGGCGTCTCGCCCGACAGCGCGTCGACATGCAGCTTCAGCGTGCGCGTACCGGCCGCCGCGCGCAGCACCAGCGTGCCGTCCGCGGCCGTCGCGATGCTGCCGCCGTCACGCAGCGTGATGCGCAGTGCGTAGCCGGGGGCGCCGTCGAGCCGGTCGCGCTGCCATTGCGCGGCGCTGCCCTGGATCGTCGGGGCGGTGACGATCTCCGGCGGGATCGTTGCGCCGCCGTTGAAGTCGCGCAGGAAGCGCACGTTGCTGAGCACGCCCTGGCGGATCGTCAGCGTGTCGGTGTCGACCGACACGTCGGCGCCGATGCCGTACAGCGGGCGGCCGTGCGGGTCGGGTGCCGACAGTGCGGACGGTGGCGTGTCGAGGCTCCAGTTCACCGGCTGCGCAGTGTCGTCGAACCACAGCCCGGTGCCGCTGTTGCCGGCCGGAAACACGACAAGCAGGCGCGGCTTCGTCGACGAGCGCACCAGCAGATGGGCGGCGACCTTGTCCTGTCGGTAGAAAGCGTTGATCTGCCCGCCGGCGTCCATGCGGAACGACAGTGCAGCGCTGGAAGAGGGCGGCGTGTCGTTCGAATGGACGTCGTCGTCGTTGCAGGCGGCCAGCAGGCCGGCGCAGACGAATCCCAGACACAGCGATTTCGTGAAGCGATGCACGTTCATGACGACCCTCCTGACGACTGCGATTTTTTTATCGAAATGCCCGGATGAGCGGACGGCTCGATCCGCTTCGTTCTGCGTCGCAGGCATTCTGAAAATGCCCGGATTAATCGTGATGTGATGCTTGCGGGGCGAATTGAACCGTTTTTTAATCGGGGGGGCGATAAAGGCTGAATATGGAAAACGATAGCCCACACCACCCGTTACGAAACGGGTGAAGTCGATGGAGAGCGCTTTCGGCAGGCGAAGGATGAGGCTCTGCCGGTGCTGGAAAAATCAGATGAAAGATGTTGTAGGGGATTCTAGATTTTCATGAAAGCCAAAGTCAATCAGATTCGATCAATTTCGATGTGTTTTATTTGATTTTCGTAATTATTACCCGGTGAGCCGGTAAAAGATGCAATTCCGTCGAAATGAATAATGAATCTGGATAACGACCGGTCGATTGATCCGAAATGGCGCTTCAAATCGAAGATTAATCGGCAATGCTGGAACGCATGGCGACTGCAGTGTCGTCCGTCATGACCGTTGTGCGAAGGGATCGGTGGCGGGCGCGGCAATGGCCGATTCGAAGAATCGCGAAGCACAGGTCGTGAAAGTTGCTTTGATGGCCAGGCGTAGCCGCGCCTTTGACGGGTAACCACGAAGTTCGCGTTACCACGAGTTGTTGCACATTAGCGGTTGCGGCTTCGCGCGCTGGCCCGTCTTGGGGCCGGGCAAATCACCATACGATAGAGGGCACCTGACGACGGCTTTGCGCGCGGCTTGCCATGTAAGCGATCTTCGATCGTTGGTATTCGCGTGATCTCGTGCGGTATCACAGGAGCATCCACCGTTCATTTCGTTATGTGGGGCGACATGCGACTAGCTGATTTCATCCTCCGGAACATGGAGTCGATCCTGGTGCAGTGGGAAGCGTTTGCCGCCACGCTGTTACCGGCCGCAAGGGGCATGGACTCGTTCGCGCTACGCGACCATTCACGGCAGATCCTGGAGGCCGTGGCCAAGGACATCGCCACCCCGCAAACGCGGGACGAGCAACACGAAAAATCGCTCGGGCGCGCGCCCGAGCCGATGAACGCCACGGAAACCGCCGCGCAGACGCATGCCGTGCTGCGCGCCCGAAGAGGTTTCAACATCAATCAGTTGGCGGCCGAGTATCGGGCGCTGCGTGCCAGTGTGTTGCGCCTGTGGATCGACGAGTGCCAGCCCGGGCTGCCTCACATGGACGACATGATTCGTTTCAATGAGGCGATCGATCAGGCGCTCGCGGAATCAGTCGCTTTCTTTACCGAGCAGGTCGAGCAGGCTCGCAACTTGTTGTTGGGCATGCTGGGTCACGACATGCGCACGCCGCTGCAGACCATTCAGATCACGGCGACTTATCTGGCGGCGCTCAATGCGGGAGAGGAAGTATCGGAGGCCGCGGCCCGGCTGATCAGAAGCGGGGGGCGCATGCAAGGCCTCCTTGACGATCTCTGCGATTTCAATCGAACCCAGCTCGGGCTGGGCATCAACGTTGTTCCGCGCAATGTCGATCTCGCACGTGTGCTCGCCAATGTGGTCGACGAACTGCGGGCGGCTCATCCGGATCGGGAAATCGAGGTCGACGTAAGCGGCGACCTCCGGGGGGACTGGGACGATCAGCGCATGCAGCAATTGCTGAGTAATTTGGTGAGCAACGCGATCAAGTATGGCGCGTCCAAAACGCCGGTACGGGTGACGGCGGTATCGGCTGACAAGGAAGTGCTCATCGAGGTTGGGAATAGAGGGCCGGCGATGGACCGACTCACGCTGGAGCGCATTTTCGACCCCCTTCAGCGCGGAGCCGACCAATCGGCAAGTGCGAGTGACGATGTCGGGTTGGGGCTCGGCTTGTACATCGCCAGCGAAATCGCCAAGGCACATCACGGCCGTATTGACGCGCGGTCCGATCCGACGGAAACAGTATTCGAGGTGCGGCTGCCAAGAGGCGCGTGAACCGTGGTTCGCGATGGCGGCCAGCCATGCGGGGCTTACAACCGGAAGGCGGAGGGCGATTCGCCGATCGCGAGTACGATCCCCTTTCCGGCAATCCCGTATCGATACCGCCAGCGCTTCTAGCCAGATGGGCGCATCTCAAGATGCCGTCCATTCGCGCCGGTGAGTTTGGTACGCTTGTTGCCTGCTTTCGCTAGCGGATCGTGACGTCCGCAAGTGGCACGGTGAAAAAGCGGGTATCGTGGTTGGCGTCTTGAACTTGTACCGGCTTGGATACCCGCTTTTTCACCGTGCCGGGCGCGATTTCGACGAACGCGAGCGAACGATGAACGGGCTGTGTAACGCCCGGCTGACAAGGGTTCTGGGCGAACCGCCGAACCAACACGAACAGGAGCAACGGAAGTGATTAGACATATCGTCATGTGGAAGCTGAAGGAATCGGCCGAAGGCGGCACGCGCGCGCAGAACGCGCTGAAGCTGAAGGAAAAGCTCGAAGGCTGCCGCGACCTCGTGCCGGGCATCCTGCAACTCGACGTCGGCATCGCGACGCCGGGCCTCGAAGCGACGTCCGACGTCGTGCTCGTGTCCGATTTCACGGACCAGGCCGCGCTCGATGCGTATCAGGTGCATCCGGTTCACCAGGAAGTGAAGAAGTTCATCGTGGCGGTGGCCGAATCGCGCCAGTGCGTCGACTACCTGTCCGACAGCGCACGATGAGCGACGCGACATCCCCGGCGGCCGGCCCGTCGATCGAAAGCCCGTTCGTCGACCTGCTCGGCGTGCGGCTCGTGTCCGCGAAGGACGGTGCGAGCGAGATCGTGCTGCCGCTCGACGAGCGGCACATGAACACGTGGAGCATCGCGCACGGCGGCGTGACGATGACGCTGTCGGACATCGCGCTCGCGATGGCCGCGCGCAGCCTGACCGACGACGGCGTCGGCGTCGTCACGGTCGAGATGAAGGTGAACTTCATGCAGCCCGGGCGCGGCGAGTTGCGCGCATACGGACGCGTGATGCATCGTTCGACGACGATGGCGTATTGCGAAGGCGAAGTGCGCGACAGCGACGGCAACTTCGTCGCGAAGGCGCTCGGCACGTTCAAGTACATGCGGCGGCTCGCGGTGGGCCGCGACATCAAGCGGCAACGCACCCGCACCGCGCCGGATGCGCAGCCCGGCCCGAGCGACGCGTAAGCGCCCTCGACGAACGGCCCTGCCTTTTCACCGGCAGGGCCGTTTTGCGTGGCGGCCCGCAACCGCGCGGCGTGGCATCATGTGACGCTTGTCCGCTCACGGCGCCGCCCGCGCCGTCCTCACCGATGCCGCTGAATCCGAAGATTGCCCAGGTGCTCGACATGGTCGAGCGCGCGAAACGTCCGTCCTATCACCACCAGACGGCGCAGCAGGCGCGCGCCGCGTACGAGAAGAGCGCGCCGATCCTCGACGTCGCGCCGGCGCCGATGCATTCGGTCGAGGCCTGCGTCGTGCCGACGCGCGACGGCCGCTCGATCGGCGCGCGGCTGTACCTTCCGGTCGAGCCGAGCCTCGCCGAACCGCTGCCGGCGCTCGTCTATTACCACGGCGGCGGCTTCACGGTCGGCAGCGTCGATACGCACGACGCGCTGTGCCGGATGTTCGCGCGCGACGCGCAATGCGCGGTGCTGTCGGTCGACTACCGGCTTGCGCCCGAACACCGGTTCCCGACCGCGGTGAACGACGCCGACGACGCATTGCGCTGGCTGCATCGCGAGGCCGCCGCATTCGGCATCGATGCGACGCGGCTCGCGGTCGGCGGCGACAGCGCGGGCGGCACGCTCGCGACGGTCTGCGCGGTGCTCGCGCGCGACGCGGGTATCGGGCTTGCGCTGCAACTGCTGATCTATCCGGGCGTGACGGGTCACCAGGACACCGAATCCCACGGACGGCTCGCGAACGGCTACCTGCTGACGCAGGACACGATCCAGTGGTTCTTCACGCAATACTTGCGCGATCGGTCCGACCGCGACGACTGGCGCTTCGCGCCGCTCGACGGCACGCGCGACGCGCCGTCGTTCGCCGGTGTCGCGCCGGCCTGGATCGCGACGGCCGAATACGATCCGCTGAGCGACGAGGGCGCCGCGTACGCGGACAAGCTGCGCGCGGCCGGCAATACGGTTACGCTGGTCTGCTATCCGGGGATGATCCACGAGTTCTTCAAGATGGGCGGCTACGTGCCGGAGGTGCGGGCCGCGCATGCCGACGCGGTGGCGGCGCTCAGGGCCGCATTCGACGACGTTTGACGGCGGCGGCGCCCGGCGCCGCGCGGAGGAAGCGATGACCGACGGCTGGGTGGAAACGGGCGACTGGGCCGTGCTGGGTGGCGATGCCGCACGGATTCGCGATGCGGTGTTCGTGCGCGAGCAGCGGATTCCGCCGGAATGGGAACTGGACGACGAGGATCCGCTGTCGTTGCACGCGGTTGCCTACCGGGTCGATGCGGCGACCGGCTCACGCCGCGCGGTCGCGACGGGACGGTTGCTGCGCACCGGCACGATCGGCCGCGTCGCGGTGCTGGCCGACGCGCGCGGGCAGGGCGCCGGATCGGCCGTGCTGCATGCGTTGCTGGACGCGGCGCGGCATCGCGGCGAGCCGGTCGTGCGGCTTTACGCGCAGGATGCCGCGGTGTCGTTCTACGTGCGGCACGGCTTCGCGGCGATCGGAGAACCGTTCGTCGAAATCGGCGTGCCGCACGTCGAGATGGCGCGCGCGCCGTAGCGCCGCCCCCGCCGCCCCCGCCGCTGGCTCAGCGCGGGGGCGTCGCGTCGATGTCGAACGTGAACGCGCGCTCGAAACTGCCCGGGCGAACGGTGCGGTGCGAGCCGTCGTCGTCGCAGCGTTCCTTGATGTCGACCGTCAAGCGCACGCCTTCCTTCATCGTCACGCGCAGCGCGGTCGTGCCGCGCGTGCCGTATTCGGGTGTCTCGATGAACGCGGCCGACAGCGCACGCTCGCGCTCGATCGGAATGCCGGTGTGCGGCAGCGCGTCGTCGTCCGCGACATGCGGATCGCGCATCAGCTCGATCAGCTCGTCGAGCGACGGGGCCGGGTTGTCGGTCAGCAGCGTGCCGAGTTCCGCGCGCTTGCGCACGACTTTGGGCCAGGGCGTATCGAGCCGGGCATTCGACAGCGCATGAACGCCGGCGCCGATCGCGACCGGCGCGGCGACGCGGGTTTCGCCTTCGGCCGCGCGGTTGCAGAACCACGCGAGCTCGCGCCGCTTCCAGTCGCCGACCAGCAGGTTGAAGCCGTTGTACACGGCCGCGTGCTCGGCCAGCTCGCCGAGATAGTCGAGCGGCGCGACGGACGGGCCGCGGAGGAAATCGGACACGAGTTTGCCGCGGGTCGGCGCGCCCGCGCGAATGTCGAACGGCGCGCGGTAATTGGTCAGCGCCGCGAAGCGGCCGTCGCGCGATACGCCGAGCCACGTGCCGCCCGCTTCGAGATCGCGGCCGGCCAGCACGCCCGGCACATCCTCCCACCACGAAAGCGGCGCACTCGTACGGCGAAAGAATTCATCGCGGTTGGCGGTCAGGGTAAAGACGGGACCGGCGGCGGCATCGGGCTGCCAGTCGAAGGCAATCAGACACATCGGGGGAATCTCTCGCAGGAAACATCGGGCGCCGGCTGCATCGTGCGAGCCGGCGTGCGACCGGGTTGTCAGTGCGTCACGCTTCCGTCGGCCACGCGTACGGCAGCGCGTCGAACGCGAGTGCCGGACCGTCGGCCGAACCGAGGTGCACGGTGCCGCTGTCGAGCGCGGCCAGCTTGATCTCGACCAGCGCGTCGACGCCGCCCGCGGGCGCGGCCGCCGCGTTGACGATCATCCCGCACGGCTGGCCCGGGTCGTCGCTGTGGAACAGCTCGACGCCGGCATGCACGGTGTCGGTCTCGCCGGCGACGTGCGCGAGCGCGGTACGGCGCTTGATCGTGCCGCGGTACTGGCTGCGCGCGACGATTTCCTGGCCCGGGTAGCACCCCTTCCTGAAGTTAACGGCGCCGATCACGTCGAAGTTGACCATTTGCGGCACGAACTGTTCGACGGCAGGCTGCGTGATGCGCGGCTCGCCCGCGCGCACGTCGAGCCAGTCCCATACGGCCGGCGACACGACCGGCAGCCTGCCGGCGAGCGCGGCGAGACGCGCGTCGACTTCCGCGCGCGGCCCGATCCACAGGTAGCGCTTGCGGCCGGCCGCGTCCGGGACGCGGATCAGCGCCCCGGCCGGGCCGTCGACCTTCACGTGCACGCCGTCCGGCAGCGCGTCGAAGATGCCCGACAGCGCTTCGCGCACGTCGCCCGCGAAGCCGACCACCGCGAGCGTGTCGCTCGCGTCCGTCAGTTTCGCCTTCGCGCGCAGCACGAACATCGACAGCCGTTTCTGCACGGCGGCCTGGACGTCCTTCGAGACGAGCAGGCGCACGCCGTGACCGGCGCGCCAGGCGAGGAACGACGCGAGCAGGCGGCCCTTCGCCGAGCAATAGCCGGACAGGCGCGCGCTCGCGGCATCGAGATGCTCGATGTCGTTGGTGAGCTGGCTGTGCAGGAACGTCGCGGCGTCGTCGCCGGCCACGTCGATCACGCCGAACTGCGCAAGCGGCATGCAGGCGCCCGGCGCGTCGAAATCGGCGGTGGACGGGCGGGGGAAAACGGGGAGCGAGACGGGTGCGGGCTGGGCAGCCGGTGAAGCGAATGGTGTGCTCATGGAATGAGGGAACAGTCAACCCTGACTTTGACGGAGGCGAGCAAGTATTATATGGGTCTTACCTGAGTCTCGTTTCCATGTCCCTACTGAAGAAATGCGCCGCGACGGTCGTGGCGCTGGCCGTCGTTGTGGCCGCTGCCGGCGCGGGCGGCGGGTATTACTGGGCGACCCGGCCGCTGCTGCTGGGCGCCGCAACGCTCGACGTCACGATCAAGCCGCGCAGCAGCGTGAAGAGCGTCGCACTGCAGCTCAAGCACGGCGGCGTGCCGGTCGAGCCGTTCGGCTTCGTCGCGATGACGCGCCTGCTCGGGCTGTCGAGCCGGCTGAAGTCCGGCAACTACGAATTCAAGACCGGCATCACGCCGTACGACGTGCTGCAGAAGATCGCGCGCGGCGACGTGAACGAGTACGTCGCGACGGTGATCGAGGGCTGGACCTTCAAGCGGATGCGCGCGGAACTCGACGGCAATCCCGATCTCGCGCACGCGACGGCCGGCATGAGCGACGCCGAGCTGCTGCGCGCGATCGGCGCCCCCGACAACGCGATCCAGCGCGGCAGCGGCGAGGGGCTGTTCTTCCCCGACACCTACCTGTTCGACAAGGGCACGAGCGACCTGAACATCTACCGGCGTGCCTACCACCTGATGCAGACGCGCCTCGACGAAGCATGGGCCGCGCGCGCGCCGGGGCTGCCGTACAAGACGCCTTACGAAGCGCTGACGATCGCGTCGATCGTCGAAAAGGAAACGGGCCATGCGGCCGACCGCGCGTTCGTCGCGGCGGTGTTCGCGAACCGGCTGCGCATCGGGATGCCGCTGCAGACCGATCCATCGGTGATCTACGGGCTCGGCGACGCGTACGACGGCCGCCTGCGCAAGCGGGACCTGCAGGCCGACACTCCTTACAATACCTATACGCGCCGCGGCCTGCCGCCGACACCGATCGCGCTGCCGGGCGTCGCCTCGCTGCAGGCGGCGATCAATCCGGCGCCGACGAGCGCGCTCTATTTCGTCGCGAAGGGCGATGGCACGAGCGTGTTCTCGGACACGCTCGGCGATCACAACAAGGCCGTGGACAAGTACATACGAGGTCAATAATGCCGAGCGGTAAATTCATCACCTTCGAAGGCATCGACGGGGCGGGGAAGACCACCCACCTGCAATGGTTCTGCGAACGCCTCCAGGCGAGGCTGGCCGCGAGCGGCCGGCAGGTCGTCGTCACCCGCGAGCCGGGCGGCACTCAGCTCGGCGAGAAGCTGCGCGAGATCCTGCTGAACCAGCCGATGGATCTCGAGACGGAGGCGCTGCTGATGTTCGCCGCGCGTCGCGAGCATCTCGCGCTCGTGATCGAGCCGGCGCTCGCGCGCGGCGACTGGGTCGTGTCCGACCGCTTCACCGACGCGACCTTCGCCTACCAGGGCGGCGGCCGCGGGCTGCCGCGCGACAAGCTCGAGACGCTCGAGCGCTGGGTGCAGGGCGGTTTCCAGCCCGACCTGACGGTGCTGTTCGACGTCGCGCCGCAGGTGGCGAGCGAGCGCCGCGGCGCCGCGCGCATGCCCGACAAGTTCGAAAGCGAATCGGACGCGTTTTTCTCGCGTACCCGCGGCGAATACCTGCGGCGCGCGGAAGAGGCGCCGCACCGCTTCGCGATCGTCGACGCGACGCAGACGATTCCCGAGATCCGCCAGCAGCTCGAACGCGTGCTGGCCGCGCTGTAACACGAAGGAACGCACCACATGATCTATCCGTGGCAGACCGACGACTGGAACCGCCTGCAGCAACTGCGCGCGCAGTGGCCGCATGCGCTGCTGCTGCACGGCCAGGCCGGGATCGGCAAGCTGCAGTTCGCGCAGCATCTCGCGCAGGGCTTCCTGTGCGAGGCGCCGCAGCCGAACGGCGAGCCGTGCGGCACCTGCGCGGCCTGCACGTGGTTCGCGCAGGGCAACCATCCGGACTACCGGATCGTGCTGCCCGAGGCGCTCGCGGGCGAAGCGCCGGGCGCCGCCGACGACGCGAAGCCGGCCGACGCGGACGACGGCGGCAAGAAGACGCGCGCGCCGAGCAAGGAAATCAAGATCGAGCAGGTGCGTGCGCTGCTCGACTTCTGCGGGGTCGGTTCGCACCGCGGCGGCGCGCGCGTCGTCGTGCTGTATCCGGCCGAGGCGCTGAACGTCGCCGCGTCGAACGCGCTGCTGAAGACGCTGGAGGAGCCGCCGTCAGGCGTCGTGTTCCTGCTGGTGTCGGCGCGCATCGACCGGCTGCTGCCGACCATCATCAGCCGCTGCCGGCAGTGGCCGATGACCGTGCCGGCGCCCGACGCGGCCGCGGCGTGGCTGGCGGCGCAGGGCGTCGACGATGCGCGCGCGCTGCTCGCCGAAGCCGGCGGCGCGCCGCTCGCCGCGCTGGCGCTCGCGAGCGACGAGAACCGCCCGCTGCGCGATTTCACGCTCGGCCAGCTCGCCGCCGGCGCCGCGTGCGATCCGTTCGCGTGCGGCGAGACGCTGCAGAAGCTGCCGGTGCCGCTGGTGCTCGGCTGGCTGCAGCGCTGGCTGTACGATCTGCTCGCGCAGCGGATGGCGGGCGCGCCGCGCTACTTCCCGATGCAGGCGGCCGCGCTCGCGCGTTGCGCGGAAGCCGTCGACGCGAATGCGTTCGCACGCTTCATGAAGGCCGTGACGCGCCAGCGGACGGTCGAGAACCATCCGCTCAACGCCCGGCTCGTCTTCGAGGAACTGTTTCTCGGTTATCGGGAAATTTTCGCGTGAGCGCGTATTGTTTCCTTGAAGAGGGGAAACGGCTGCCGGCGAGCGCATGAGCGCCCGCCTTACGTATTCAGGAAACACGATGTTCGTCGATTCTCACTGCCACATCAATTTCAAGGGTCTCGCCGACCGCCTGCCGGCCGTGCTGGAGAACATGCGCGAGCACGACGTCACGCATGCGCTGTGCGTGTCGGTCGACTTCGAGACGCTGCCCGACGTGCTCGCGATCGCGCAGGCGCACGACAACGTGTACGCGTCGGTCGGCGTGCATCCGGATCACGAGGACGCACGGGAGCCGACGCTCGCGGAACTGATCGAGCTGGCCGCGCACCCGAAAGTCGTCGCGATCGGCGAGACGGGCCTCGACTACTACCGCCTCGAAGGCCGCTCGATCGCTGACATGGAATGGCAGCGCGAACGCTTTCGCACGCATATCCGCGCGGCGACCGCGACGATGAAGCCGCTGATCATCCATACGCGCTCGTCGTCGGAAGACACGCTGCGGATCATGGCCGAGGAACGCGCGGACGTGCCGGGCGGCGTGATGCACTGCTTCACCGAGCCTTGGCCCGTCGCCGAGCAGGCGCTCGCGCAGAACTTCCATATCTCGCTGTCGGGGATCGTCACGTTCAAGAACGCGACCGACGTGCAGGACGTCGCGCGGCGGGTGCCGCTCGAGCGGCTGCTGATCGAGACCGACTCGCCGTACCTCGCGCCGGTGCCGTATCGCGGCAAGCCGAATGAACCTGCGTACGTCAGCCATGTCGGACGCTTTATCGCATCCGAGCGCGGCATCCCCGTCGAGGCGCTGGCCGATGCGACGACCCAGAACTTTTTCCGGCTGTTCAAGATCGCCCGCTAACGACGCGCGCCCAGCCGACCACCCAGGGAAGGAGCCCACAACAATGACGAAGCCGACCACATACCTGCCCAAGCGCGCCCTCGTCGCCGCCGCGCTCGTCGCGAGCGGCCTGTTTGCCGCCGCCGGCGCGCATGCCGAGTCGCTCGACGCGGTCGTCAAGGCGGTCAAGTTCGACGACATCGCCGACATCGGCAAGCAGCTCAAGAGCGGCAAGCTCGATCCGAACACGATCGCGCCGAACGGCGACCCGCTGATCGTGATCGCCGCGCGCGAGAAGTCCGACAAGGTCGCCGCGGCGCTCGCCACGACGCCGAACATCGACCTCGAGAAGGAAGACAAGGCCGGCGAGAACGCGCTGATGCTCGCGTCGCTGAACGGCGACGTCGGGCTCGTCAAGCTGCTGATCGACAAGGGTGCGGAAGTCAGCAAGAAGGGCTGGGCGCCGCTGCACTACGCGGCCACCAACGGCCAGGACGAGGTCGTCAAGGTCCTGCTCGACCATGACGCGTATATCGACACCGCGTCGCCGAACGGCACGACGCCGCTGATGATGGCCGCGCGCGGCAACCACGCGTCGACGGTCAACCTGCTGCTCGACCAGGGCGCCGATCCGCAGGTGAAGAACCAGCTCGGCATCACCGCGCTCGAGTTCGCGCAGCACTACAAGGCGCCGGATGCGATCGACATCCTGAGCAAGCGGACGGTGCGCGTCGGTGCATCGGCGCCGGCAGATGCGCAAAAGAGTGCAAAATGACGGTTTCGGCGCGGTGGCGCAGCGCCCGGCCGGCCGGAATCCGGCCGGCAGCGGGCGTCCGGCCGCCGCGCCGGTCAGCGCAGCAAGCGGCCCGAGGCCGCATTGACATAAGGAACACCATGTTGCGGGCTATGTTTTGTGCCGCGGCGTTTGCCGTGCCGTTGTCGGCGGCGGCTTTCACGGGCGCGGATCTCGACCGGCTGTGCGCGAAGACGGACGTCAAGTCGCGGGCGTCGTGCGCGGCCTACATCGAAGGCGCTGCCGATGGCGTCTACAACACGATCGACGCGATCGGCGGCACCACCGGGCCGCGCGTCGGGCAGTATTTCTGCCTGCCGCCCGACATCCGGGCGCAGCAGATGACCGACGCGGTGCGCAAGTACATCGCGGAGAACCCGAAGCTGGCCGACTACAACGCGAGCACCGCGGTGTCGCTCGGTCTCGGCAAGGCATTCCCGTGCAAGGGCGGCAGTTGATCTGACACCGGGTCCGGGCGCGCGCTGCCCGGACGTCGCCGACGCATCCAGGACGAGGCCGCCGCGCCTCATAACCGAAGCATCCCGGGCGCCGATGATTTCAATCGAGGAACTGCAGCGCATCGCCGATGCGCCGTTGCATTCGTGGTCCGGCACGCTGATCGTGTCGGTCATGGTCGTGCTGGTCGTCGTGATCGTGCACCGTCTCGGCGCACGCATCGTCAAGCGCATCGCGCAGCCGTATCCGCTGATGAGCGTGATCCTGCGCTACATCGACAAACCTTCGCTCGTCACGCTCGCGCTGCTTGCGCTCGAATTCCTGTGGATCCAGACGGACGAAGGCATGTCGTTCGTGGGCGGGATGCGCGCCGCGGCCGCGGTCGGCTCCATCGTATCGCTGACCTGGCTGCTGGTGCGGCTCGCGGCCGGCGTCGGCGACGCGATCATCCAGGCCCATCCGATGGATGCGGCCGACAACCTCCACGCGCGGCGCGTCCACACGCAGGCCAAGGTGCTCGTGCGGACCGTCATGGTGCTGATCGTGATCATCGGCACGGGCGCCGCGCTGATGACGTTCCCGAACGTGCGCCAGGTCGGCGCGAGCCTGCTGGCGTCGGCCGGCGTCGCCGGCCTCGTCGCCGGTATCGCCGCGCGGCCGGTGCTCGGCAACCTGATCGCCGGGCTGCAGATCGCGCTCACGCAGCCGATCCGGCTCGACGACGTCGTCGTGATCCAGGGCGAGTGGGGCCGCATCGAGGAAATCACCGGCTCGTTCGTGTCGGTGCGGCTGTGGGACCAGCGCAGGCTGGTCGTCCCGTTGCAGTGGATCATCGAAAACCCGTTCACGAACTGGACGCGCCACAGCTCGGAGATCATCGGCACGGTCTACCTGTCGGTCGACTACCGCACGCCGCTCGCGCCGCTGCGCGAGGAACTCGCGCGGCTCGTCCATGCGGCGCCCGAGTGGGACGGCCGCGTGCAGGTGCTGCAGGTGACCGATGCCACCGAGCGCACGATGCAGTTGCGCGCGCTCGTCAGCGCGGCCGACTCGTCGGCGTGCTGGGATCTGCGTTGCCGCGTGCGCGAGGGCTTGATCGCGTACCTGCAGGCGCGTTTCCCGCAATGCCTGCCGCGCAGCCGGATGGAACTGTATCCGCACGATTCGGCGCCGGGCGAGCCGAGCCCCGAACGGCCGCACGCGCGGCCGCCCGCCGCCAGCACGGCGGCCAACACCGCGGCCGATCCGAAGGCCGCTGAACGCGCGCCGGTACCTGCTGCCATCCCCTCCATGACCGCGCTGAAGACGCTTGCCATCGCCAACTACCGCTCGCTGCGCGAGCTGATCGTGCCGCTCGCGGCGCTCACCGTCGTCACCGGGCCGAACGGCAGCGGCAAGTCGAGCGTGTACCGCGCGCTGCGGCTGCTTGCCGACACCGCGCAGGGCCGCGTGATTCCGTCGCTCGCGCGCGAAGGCGGGCTGCCGTCGACGCTGTGGGCCGGCCCCGAGCGCTTTTCGCGCGCGATGCTGAGCGGCGACACGCCGGTGACCGGCACGGTGCGCAACGGACCGGTGAGCCTCAAGCTCGGTTTCGTCGGCGACGATTTCGGTTACGCGATCGATCTCGGCCTGCCGGTCAAGAACGATGCGTCGATGTTTCGTCTCGATCCGGTCGTGAAGCGCGAATGCATCTGGGGCGGCGCGCTGCTGCGGCCGTCGACGCTGCTGGTCGACCGCCAGGGCGCGCAGATTCGCGCGCGCAGCGGGTCGGGCGACTGGCACACGGTGCCGCAGCCGGTCGCGAGCTTCGACAGCATGATGACCGAGTTCGCCGATCCGGTCGGCGCGCCGGAGATGATCGCGGTGCGCGAGCGGATCCGCTCGTGGCGCTTCTACGATCATTTCCGGACCGATGCGCAGGCGCCGGCCCGGCAGTCGCAGATCGGCACCCACACGCCGGTGCTGGCGGACGACGGCGCCGACCTGGCCGCCGCGCTGCAGACGATCCGCGAAATCGGGGATGCCGCCGCGCTCGATGCCGCGATCGACGACGCGTTCCCCGGCGCATCGATCGACATCGACAATCCGGGCGGGCGCGGCCGCTTCGACGTGCTGATGCGCCAGCCGGGGCTGCTGCGGCCGTTGTCGGCGGCCGAGCTGTCGGACGGCACGCTGCGCTACCTGCTGCTCGCGGCCGCGCTGCTGACGCCGCGGCCGCCCGCACTGATGGTGCTGAACGAACCGGAAACGAGCCTCCACCCCGATCTGCTGCCGGCGCTCGGCCGCCTGATCGCGCAGGCTGCGCAGCGTTCGCAGGTGCTGGTCGTGTCGCATGCGGCGCGGCTCATCGCGACGCTCGAACGCGAGGCCGGCTGCGAGTCGCTGGTGCTCGACAAGCAGCTCGGCGCGACCGTGCTCGTCGATGCGGACACGCGCGACCTGCCGCCGTGGAAGTGGCCGTCGCGCTGACGGGCAAAGCGGTGCGCGCGCGGCCGCGTCGGCGGCATGCCACCGGCAGCCCGCCGTCGGGCCCGCGGCGCCGGTCCGGCCGCGCCGATGCAGGACCGGCGGCCGGCGGCGCGAATGTATCCTGTCTGTAACAACACCCATAAAATGAAAGCCCGGTGCTTCCGGGCATCGGGATCGCGAATAATAATGAGATATCCGGCCGGCGCGATGCTGGCCGTGTGCTGCACGGAGGGGATTGTGCGCCAGCCCCCGTGCCGGCCGACCGAGGACACAGGAGACGTGGACCATGAGAATTGCCCAGATCGCCCCGCTGACCGAATCCGTGCCGCCGAAGCTGTACGGCGGCACGGAGCGCGTCGTGTCCTACATCACCGAGGCGCTCGTCGACCTCGGCCATGACGTGACGCTGTTCGCCAGCGGCGATTCGACGACCCGGGCCAGGCTCGAACCGGTATGGCCGCGCGCGCTGCGGCTCGATGCGTCGATCCGCGACCGCGTCGCACCGCACATGCTGCTGATGGAGACGGTCGCGCGCCGCGCGAAGGACTTCGACGTGCTCCATTTCCACATGGACTACTACTCGTTTTCGGTCTTCAACCGGCAGGACACGCCGTTCGTGACGACGCTGCACGGCCGGCTCGACCTGCCCGAGCAGCAGCCGGTGTTCGACACGTTCAACACCGCGCCGGTGATCTCGATCTCGAATTCGCAGCGCCAGCCGCTGCCGCAGGCGAAATGGCAGACGACCGTGTACCACGGGCTGCCCGACACGCTGTACCTGCCGCAACCCGTCGAGCCGCGCTATCTCGCGTTCCTCGGCCGCATCTCGCCGGAGAAGCGGGTCGACACCGCGATCCGCATCGCGCACCAGTGCGGGCTGCCGATCAGGATCGCCGCGAAGATCGACGCGGCGGACCAGGAGTACTTCGAACGGGAGATCAAGCCGCTGTTCGCACTGCCGCACGTAGAATACATCGGCGAGATCGCCGACCACGAGAAGGCAGAATTCCTGTCGGGCGCGCATGCGCTGCTGTTTCCGATCGACTGGCCGGAGCCGTTCGGGCTGGTGATGATCGAGGCGATGTCGTGCGGCACGCCGGTGATCGCGTTCAATCGCGGCGCGGTGCCGGAGGTGGTGGACGAGGGCGTGTCGGGCTTCATCGTCGAGGACGAGATCAGCGCGGTGGCCGCCGTGAACCGGCTGCACCTGCTGCCGCGCGCACGCGTGCGGCGGCGCTTCGAGGAGCGCTTCACGTCGCGGCGGATGGCGCAGCAGTACGTCGACGTGTACCAGTCGCTGATTCGTGCGCAAAAGCGCTCGCGCTTCAAGGTGATCGATTCGACGACCTGACGCGCGGCGGGTGCGGATAAAAGAACGGCGATGTCCGCAAGGACATCGCCGTTTGCACATCGCCCGCGCGCGGTGCGCACGGACGAGGACGCCGCGGCGTCAGATCTTCAGCTTCGTGACCTTCGTGCCGTTGATCGACACGTCGCCCATCAGGCCGGCGTTGGTCAGCACGATGACCTGGACCGGCGCGGTGGCCGTGGTCGTGTCGACCGCGCCGTTCGCGCCCATCTTCACGAGCGCGACCGATGCGCCGGCGCCGGCAGCCCAGCCGTCCGAGCCGCGGAATTCGTCGAGCGCTTCCTGCGTCATGAACAGGAACACGATCGCCTTCGACTGCGCACCGGCCTGCAGGCCGACCGACAGCGACGACGTGTTGTAGTAGCCGACGGTGCTGCCGCCGACGCGCAGCGCGCCGTTGCCCGACTGGCCGCCGACGATGAAGCCGGCCTGCAGCACGTCCGGGAACACGAGCACGCCGCGCGACTTCGCGACGAGTTCACGCGAACCCTTGACCGTGGAATACATGCGCGACAGCGTGGCGTCGACGCTGGAATCGATCGCCTGACGCTTCGACGCGTTGGTCGCGGCGTTGTCGGGCTTGTCGGGGGTAGTGGTGCAACCGGTGAGCGCAAGGCTGCCGACGACGAGCGCAGCGGCGGCTTTCAGCACGAGGTTCCGTTTTTGCATCGTTCTTCTCCATCGGATGACGTTCGGAGTGAGTCTCGCTCACGGAGCGGATCACGTCGGCAGTTATATCACAACGGATTACAACCCCATTTCGTGCGCGCATGAAAAGGCGCCGAATCGGTTTGCGGTGTCGCGGCGCACCAACGGACGGACCGGCGCGCGCACGGCGATATGTCGCTACATCGCGCGACGGCCGGGGCGGGCGGGAACGGCGGGGCCGGCAGGTGCAGGTCAGTGCGTGACGGGCGGCGCCGGCGGGGTCGGCGGCTTGATCGGCGGGCGCCGCAACGCGCGGCGGATCAGCGCGATCACGACCCCGCACGCGAACAGGAACGCGGCCGGCACGACCCAGTAGCCGACGAACGCGTGCCACAGATAGCCGGCGAGCGTGTTGCGGCGCACGACGTATTCGTCGCGGGCCGCCTGCTGGCGTGCCGCGTTGGCGGCCAGCACGTCGGCCGGGCAGCCGGCCGCGCGCGCCGCGTCAGGATCGCCGTGGCACTTCGTGGCGGCGCCGGCCGCCTGCTGCGCATCGGTGAGCTGCCAGGTGGTCAGCGCGAGTTGCAGGTCGGCCTCGTTGTACGCCATTTCCTCGCGGATCTCGCGCACGGCGACGATCGCGACGGGCACGGCCCAGAACACGATCACGATCAGCCAGCGGCGGAACCAGCGGTGTTGTCTCCATGCCATCCATGCCTCCGTTCGACGCGGTGTGCGCGTCCGTCTCGAGGGCGGCCCGATGGCGCTTCTTGTACTTGGGTGGGCCGCGTTGCAGCCATCATAGAAGAAATCGCGGCGAATTGCCGCACCATGTGGCGGCATTTGTACGGCGTGCTGGGGAAGCGCGACGGGCAGGCGGCGCAGCAGGTCGCGACGATGGCAGCGACGGTGCCGCCGGCGGGTGCGGCGACGCGTTCCACGTCATCGCGTGCGTCGATGCGCGTGCAACGAAAACAAAAATGCCGCGCCCGCCGAAGCGGTGCGCGGCATTCGTGCGGGAGCGCCGGAACTCAGGCGGCCGGCTGGCTGCTCAGGCAGCTCTTCATGAACGCCTTGCGGTCGTCGCCCTTCTTGTCGGCGGCCTGCGTGTTGCACGCCTTCATCTTTTCCTGCTGCGACATCTTCTTCGCGGGCTTGGCCGACAGGCAGTCCTTCATGAACGCCTTGCGTTCATCGCCCGTCTTGCCGGCGGCCTGCGTGTTACAGGCCTTCATCTTGTCCTGCTGGCTGTTCGCCGCGAAAGCGGGGGAAGCCAGCATGCCGCCGAGAAGCACTGCGGCTACGAGCGATTGGATTTTCATTTCGACACTCCCATGGGGTGAATTGCGTTTTATATCGACGCCGTCACGAAGCCCGGCGCAACGGGAACAGGGCCACATCACGCCGCGCGCTCCGATTATGGCAAATCAATGTGAAAACACCAAAACGGCATTCCTATAACGCGGCGGGCGACGTGGCCGTTGACGGCGTGCGTCGCGCGGCGATCGGGACTAACCATGATGCGCGGCGGCCGGCGGCGGCCGTATCTACCGGATGCCGGCCGCGAGCCATTACAATCGCGGCCATGAATACTCCGAACTCCGCATCCCCTTCGTCCGCGCCGGCCCTGCCGCGCATCGCCGTACTTGCCACCGGCGGCACGATCGCCGGCGCCGCGCCCGACGCCGCCAGCACGGCCGGCTATCAGGCCGGCGCGCTCGGCGTCAATTTCCTGCTCGACGCGGTGCCGGCGCTCGCGTCGGTCGCACGCATCGATGCCGAGCAGGTCGCCAGCATCGACAGCAAGGATCTCGCGCTGCCGCTGTGGAATACGCTCGCCGCGCGCATCGACGCGCTGATGGCCGATCCGGCGATCGACGGCATCGTGATCACCCACGGCACCGACACGCTCGAGGAAACCGCCTACGCGCTGCATCTGGTCGTGACCGGCGACAAGCCGGTCGTGCTGACGGCCGCGATGCGGCCGGCCACCGCGCTGTCGTCCGACGGCCCGCTGAACCTGCTGAACGCGGTGACCGTCGCCGCTCACCCGGCCGCGCGCGGCCAGGGCGTGCTCGTCGCATTCAACAACCGGATCCACGGCGCGCGCGACGTCGTGAAGACGAGCACCTACGCGGTCGATGCGTTCCAGTCGCCGGAACTGGGCGCGCTCGGCTGGGTGCAGGACGGCCGCGTCGAATTCGCGCGCCGCGTGACGCGCTCGCGCGATGCGCGACTGGCGATCGCCGCGGCGTGGCCGCCGGTCGAAGTCGTCGCGAGCTATGCGGGCGTGACGCGCACGGCCGTCGATGCGCTCGTCGCGGCCGGCGTGCGCGGCCTCGTCGTCGCGGGCACCGGCAACGGGTCGATCCATGCGACGCTGCAGGCGGCGCTCGCCGATGCGGTGAAGGCGGGCGTCGCCGTGGTGCGTGCGTCGCGCGTTGGCTCGGGGCACGTGATGCGCAACGGCGCCGCGAACGACGACGCGCTCGGTTTCGTGAGCGCCGGGTCGCTGAGCCCGTTCAAGGCACGCGTGCTCCTGATGCTCGCGCTCGCGAACGGGATTCACGAGCGCGACGCGCTGCAACGCGCATTCGACACGCTGTGACCGCTGGCCACCGATCGGGCGGCGCGCGGCGTGGATGAAAAAACAGCGCCTCGTGAACGGTTTGCGCAGCAGATTCGACTGCTCGCCCGCGGCGAGCCTGCAACCCTGATGCCAAAAAGACGAAACCCCACGCTCCGAAAAACGTGGGGTTCGTCAGCAGTCCGGGCAGGCCATTGGCCTGCCTTTTTTGCGTCAGTGCCGCGCGAATGCTCAGGACTGCGGCGGAATCACGAGCTTCTGGCCCGGATAGATCCGGTCCGGGCTCGACAGCATCGGCTTGTTCGCCTCGAAGATCGCCGGGTACTTGTTCGCGTCGCCGTACACTTCCTTGGCGATCGCCGACAGCGTGTCGCCCGGCTTCACGTCGTGGTACTGAACTTCCTGATCGTCCGGCTGCAGGTCGTCGTCGTTGACGCCCGCGACGCCTTGCACGTTGCCGGCCGCGACCTTGACCTTCGCCTTCGTGTCGAGATCGGCGACGCTGCCCGACAGCGTGACGGTGCGCGACGCGCCGTCGAACGCGACGCTCAGGTTCGACGTGTCGAGACCTTGCGTGCTGATGTAGTTCTTGATCGCGTCGGCCGCGGTCTGGTTCGCGGCATTCGGATCTTCCGCTGCTTGCGCATCGGCGTGACCCAGCAGTTTTTCACCCGCCTCTTTGATAAACGAAAGAAGACCCATCGCTGCACTCCCTAGGTGGTTGAAAAGAAAACGCGCCGTGAAGTGGCGAAAAAAACACCGCGCTGGGCGCGCTCACCGGAGCGAGCGCCAAGCGCGGCGGTTTTCTCGAAAGGCGTGGCGAAAGTGTAGGCGTTCAACGCGACGATTGCATGAAAAATCGCACGCGTGAACGTAAAGAAATGTAATACGCGAAATCCGACAGGCGGACACCCGACGACGACGTCTGACCGACCAAGGCTTCCCCGGCGCCGCCGGGTGCCGCTGCGGACCCCACCACGCCGCTCTCAGCCCAGAGCGGCGTTTTTCGCCCCGTCGCGCACGCGTTTCGGCGATACGCGGCGGGGCGCCCCACCGTGATGCGCGCATCGTCGCGCATCGATGCGACCGGCCGTGACCGGATCGCTTGTATTCGTCGCGCGCGTTCCGCCGTTGCAGCGAAACGCGCGTCGTTGCGTCCGCGTTACGCGGCCGGCGTCTGGCCGATCTCGAAGTTCGACATGATCTCGAGCGCACGCACGAGTGCCGAGTGATCCCATGCCTTGCCGCCGTGCGAGGCGCACACGCTGAACAGCTGCTGCGCGCTCGCCGTGTGCGGCAGCGCGAGGCCGAGCTTGCGCGCGCCGTCGAGCGCGAGGTTCAGGTCCTTCTGGTGCAGCTCGATGCGAAAGCCGGGATCGAACGTCCGCTTGGTCATGCGCGCGCCGTGCACTTCGAGGATGCGCGAGGCGGCGAAGCCGCCCATCAGCGCCTGGCGCACGCGCTCCGGATCGGCGCCCGAGCGTGCGGCGAACAGCAGCGCTTCGCCGACCGCCTCGATGTTCAGCGCGACGATGATCTGGTTCGCGACCTTGCAGGTCTGGCCCGCGCCGTTCTCGCCGACGAGCGTGATGTTCTTGCCCATCTTCTCGAACAGCGGCTTCGCGCGTTCGAACGCCTTCTCCGGGCCGCCGACCATGATCGTCAGCGTCGCTTCGCGCGCGCCGACTTCGCCGCCGGACACCGGCGCGTCGAGGTAGTCGCAGCCGAGCGCATTGATCTGCTTTGCGAACTCCTGCGTGTCGAGCGGCGAGATCGAGCTCATGTCGATCACGAGCTTGCCGGCGCTCAGGCCCTTCGCGACGCCGTCGTCGGCGAACAGCACGTTACGCACGTCGGGCGTGTCCGGCACCATCGAGATGATGATGTCGGCGTGCTGCGCGACTTCGGTCGAGTTCGCGACGACCTTCGCGCTCGCGCGCAGGTCGTCGGGAATCGGGAACGCACCGTTCACGACGAGCTGATGATCGCCCTTGAGCAGGTTGCGCGCCATGTGCGCGCCCATGATGCCGAGGCCGATGAAACCGATGGTTGCCATGTGAAAGTCTCCTATAGGGGCGAAAGGGAAGAGCGGATCTCAGGCGGCGCGACGCGCCGAGCCCGGTGCGCAGCCGGCGACGCTTTGCAGCCAGCCGAGCCCTTCCGTCGTGGTGGTGCGGGGCTTGTATTCGCAGCCGACGTAGCCGGCATAGCCGAGCCGGTCGAGCAGCGCGAACAGGAACGCGTAGTTGATCTCGCCCGTGCCCGGCTCGTTGCGGCCCGGGTTGTCCGCGAGCTGGACGTGGCCGATCGAGGCGAGGTTGCGTTCGATCGTCGCGGCCAGTTCGCCTTCCATGCGCTGCATGTGATAGATGTCGTACTGCAGGAACAGGTTGTCCGAGCCGACCGCGCGGATCACGTCGAGCCCTTCGGACGAGCGGTTCAGCGCGAAGCCCGGGATGTCGAAGCCGTTGCACGGCTCGACCAGCAGGCGGATGCCTTCGCGCTTCAGCGCATCGGCGGCGAAGCGCAGGTTGTCGACGATCGTGACGAAGGTCTTGTCGCGCGCGGTGCTCGCCGACGGGATGCCGACGAGGCAGTTCAGTTGCGGCACCTTGAGCGCCTTCGCGTACTCGATCGCACGGCCGACACCTTCCTGGAACTCGCCGACACGATCGGGCAGGCACGCGATGCCGCGCTCGCCCTGGTCCCAGTTGCCGGCCGGCAGGTTGTGCAGCACGAGGCGCAGGCGGTGCGTCTCGAGCCGCTCGGCGAGTTCCTCTTTCGCGTACGGGTACGGGAACAGGAACTCGACGGCGTCGAAGCCCGCGTCCGCGGCCGCCTTGAAGCGGTCGAGGAACGGCACTTCGTTGAACAGCATGGTCAGGTTTGCAGCAAACTTCGGCATGAGCTAAGCCTCTTCGGTCGGTCAGTCAAAAAATGGCGTGCGGATCAGTCGAGCATCGAGATCGCGGTCGGCGCGTGCTCGGCCTTCTCGGCGAGTTCCTCGAATTCGTTGATCGCGTCGATTTCGGTGCCCATCGAGATGTTCGTCACGCGCTCGAGGATCACTTCGACGACGACCGGCACGCTGAATTCTTCCGCGAGCGTTTGCGCCTGGCGCAGCGCCGGCTCGATCTCTTCCGGCTTGAACACGCGCAGCGCCTTGCAGCCGAGGCCTTCGGCCACCGCCACGTGATCGACGCCATAGCCGTTCAGCTCCGGTGCGTTGACGTTGTCGAACGCGAGCTGCACGCAGTAGTCCATGTCGAACGCGCGCTGGGCCTGGCGGATCAGGCCGAGGTACGAGTTGTTCACGACGACGTGCACGTACGGCAGCTTGAATTGCGCGCCGGCGGCCAGTTCCTCGATCATGAACTGGAAGTCGTAGTCGCCGGACAGCGCGACGATCGGACGGCGCGGGTCGGCCGCACGCACGCCGAGCGCGGCGGGGATCGTCCAGCCGAGCGGGCCGGCCTGGCCGCAGTTGATCCAGTTGCGTGCCTTGAACACGTGCAGGAACTGCGCGGCGGCGATCTGCGACAGGCCGATCGTGCTGACGTAGCAGGTATCGCGGCCGAACACCTTGTTCATCTCTTCGTACACGCGCTGCGGCTTGACCGGCACGTTGTCGAAATGGGTCTTGCGCTGCAGCGTGCGCTTGCGTTCCTGGCACTCGGACACCCACGCGCTGCGGTCCTTCAGCTTGCCGGCGGCCTTCCATTCCTGCGCGACCGCGACGAACAGCTCGAGTGCGGCCTTCGCGTCGGACACGATGCCGAGATCCGGGCCGAACACGCGGCCGATCTGCGTCGGTTCGATGTCGACGTGCACGAACTTGCGGCCCTTCGTGTAGACCTCGACGCTGCCCGTGTGGCGGTTCGCCCAGCGGTTGCCGATGCCGAGCACGAAGTCGGACGCGAGCATCGTCGCGTTGCCGTAGCGATGCGACGTCTGCAGGCCGACCATGCCGGCCATCAGCGGGTGGTCGTCCGGAATCGCGCCCCACGACATCAGCGTCGGGATCACCGGCACGCCGATCGTTTCGGCGAATTGCACGAGCAGGTCTTCGGCCGCTGCGTTGAGCACGCCGCCGCCCGACACGATCAGCGGCTTGTCCGCGTCGTTGAGCATCGCGAGCGCCTTCTCGATCTGCGCGCGGGTCGCCGCGGGCTTGTAGACCGGCAGCGGTTCGTACGTGTCGATGTCGAACTCGATTTCGGCGAGCTGCACGTCGATCGGCAGGTCGACCAGCACCGGGCCCGGACGGCCCGAGCGCATCAGGTGGAACGCCTGCTGGAACACGCGCGGCACGAGCGCCGGCTCGCGCACGGTGACGGCCCACTTGGTGACGGGCTTCGCGATCGACTCGATGTCGACGGCCTGGAAGTCTTCCTTGTACAGGCGCGCACGCGGTGCCTGGCCCGTGATCGCGAGGATCGGAATCGAGTCGGCCGATGCCGAGTAGAGGCCGGTGATCATGTCGGTGCCGGCGGGGCCCGACGTGCCGATGCACACGCCGATGTTGCCCGGTGCGGCACGCGTGAAGCCTTCGGCCATGTGCGACGCGCCTTCGACGTGGCGCGCCAGCACGTGGCTGATGCCGCCCGACTTGCGCATCGCGGAATAGAACGGGTTGATTGCTGCGCCCGGCACGCCGAACGCGGTCTGGATGCCTTCCTTCTCGAGCACGAGTACGGCTGCGTCGACGGCTCTCATCTTGGCCATGAATGTCTCCTTGGATAGTTGGATCTTGCGAATCGGTCTGTTGGGAACACTTTAGGGACGCAAGAAAGGTTTGATAAGATCAGCCGAAGTCGCTTATTTCGAAACTAAAAGTATGGAATGACGGCCGGACGGGGCTTCCCGCCGGTGTCGGAGCCGGGACGGAGACGGGAAATGGATCGTTTCAAGCAGATCGAGACGTTCGTGCGGGTCGCGGACGCGGGCAGCCTCGCGGCGGCCGCGCTCGAGGAGGGCGTGTCGCCGGTGGTGCTCGGGCGGCGCATCGACGCGCTCGAGAAGCGCCTCGGCGTGAAGCTGATGTATCGCTCGACGCGCCGGCTGGTGGTCAGCGAGGAGGGTGCCGCGTTCCTCGAGCGCTGCCGCGGGCTGCTGTCCGAATGGGACCAGGCCGAGAACGAGCTGGCCGCCGGCCGGCGCGCGGTCAGCGGGCACCTGATCGTGTCCGCGCCGGCCGCGTTCGGCCGCAAGCACGTCGCGCCGCACGCGCCCGGTTTCCTCGTCGACAAGCCGGAAATGCAGCTGTCGTTCAACCTGACCGACCGCGTCGTGGATCTCGTGCGCGAAGGCTATGACCTGTCGATCCGGATCGGCGGCTCGGTCGATCCGAACTTCGTCGCGGTGAAGCTCGCGTCGAACCGGCGCGTCGTGTGCGGCACGCCCGCGTATTTCCGCAAGCACGGCCGGCCGAAGTCGCTCGACGACCTGCTGAAGCACAACTGTCTCGCGTTCAACCTGCAGGGCGGCCAGAACCGCGGCTGGTATTTCCAGCGCCACGGCAAGATCGTGACGATGCGGGTGGCCGGCAATCTCGACTGCAACGACGGCGAGCTGCTGCATCGCTGGGTCGCGGAAAGCCTGGGGCTCGGCTGGCGCTCGACCTGGGAAATCGCCGCGCAACTCGAAACGGGCGAACTCGAAACCGTGCTCGACGAATTCGCGCTGCCGGACTACGACATCCTCGCGGTCTATCCGCAGCAGCGCTACGTGCCCGCGCGCGTGCGCTACTTCATCGACTACCTGCGCGAAGCGTATGCGCGCCCCGGCTACTGGAACAGCACGCCGTAACGGGCGCGGCGGTTTCCGGCATTTTTTTGCGCATCATCGGCTTCGTGCGGGAATAAACTCGACGCAGCGGCGGTAAGGTGATCGAGAGCGCCCGCTGCCGGTCTGTCCGGGCACCGGACGCGGAACGGGCGCGGCTTCGGCCGCCGGGACCAGGGAGGTCATGTGGGGCAAGCCGGACAGGCGGTCGACGAACGGGCGGAGGACGACGCGGTCGCGCGCGGCGAACGGTTTCGCGTGCTCGTGCTGCCGCATCTCGACGCCGCGTACAACCTCGCACGCTGGCTGAGCGGCAATGCGGGCGACGCGGACGATGTCGTCCAGGACGCGTGCATGCGCGCGCTGCGCTTCGTCGACTCGTGCCGCGGCGACAACGCGCGGCCGTGGCTGCTGACGATCGTGCGCCACACCTGGTACACCGAGTGGCGCCGCCGCGCCCACGCGCACGAGGTCGCGCTGCCCGACACGCTCGACGACACGGAGGTGCCGGACGACTGGCAGCCGGCGACGGAGGATCCGCTCACGCACCTGTTGCGCGGCGAGAACGTGCGGCTGGTGAACGCGGCGCTCGCGAAGCTGCCGCCCGAATACCGCGAGGTGCTGGTGCTGCGCGAGATGGAGGATCTGAGCTATCGCGAGATCGCGGCGATCGCCGACGTACCGGTCGGCACCGTGATGTCGCGACTTGCGCGCGGCCGGCGTCGGCTCGCCGCGCTGCTGGCCGGCACGCAGGCGCCGGCACCCGAACCCGCGCCGGGACGTGCGTCGGCAAGCGGAACCGCATCGGAGGCGATCGATGGACTGTAACGAAGCGCGCGCATTGCTGGACTCGGACGTCGACCGCGAGCTGTCGGCGCCCGATGCGTTGCGCGTCCAGCGGCATGTCGAAGGGTGCGACGCGTGCCGCCGCGAACGCGAGCGGATCGTCGCGCTCGGGCGCGCCGTGCGGCAGGCCGATTATCACCGCGCGCCGGAGGCGCTGCGCGCGAGCATCCTCGCGGCGCTGCCGGCGGCGGCCGGCGCGAACGCGCGCGGCCAGGCCCGCGTGGAACCGGCGCCGGACGACGCGGCGGCGCGGCCGCGGGCCCAGCCTCGGCCGACCGGTCGCCGCTGGTTCGCGTGGCTGGGCGGGCGCGGCGCAGCGGCTCGCCCGGCGTCGACCGGACCGGGGGCGGGCGTCGCCGCGCTGCCCGGGCTCGGCTGGGGCGTCGCGCTGCTGGTCGCGCTCGCGGCGGCGGCCGGGATGGCGCTGTCCGCCCGCCACGCCGCAACCGACCAGACGGTCGACGAACTGGTCGCGAGCCACGTGCGGGCCGGCCTGTCGGCGCGCGACATCGACGTGATCTCGACCGACCGGCATACGGTCAAGCCGTGGTTCAACGGCCGGCTCGACTATGCGCCGCCGGTCGAGGACCTGTCGGCGAGCGGCTTCCCGCTCGCAGGCGGCCGGCTCGACTACGTCGGGCGGCGCCGCGTCGCGGTGCTCGTGTACCGCTATCGTCAGCACGTGATCGACGTGTACGTGCAGCCGGCAGGCGTCGGGCGGGAGGCCGCGCCGTACGCGACCGTGTCGCAGGGCTACGCGCTCGACCGCTGGGAGGCGGCCGGGATGACGTGGTGGGCCGTGACCGACGCCGAGCCGTCGGCGCTGGCCGCGTTCAGGACGGCGCTCGACGCGCGGCTGGGCGGGGCGCGCGGCGAGTGACGGCGGGCCGCGTCGCCGGCCCGCAAGCACGCGCCCGACACTCCGCCCCCATTTCAGAACGGTCGCGCCGACAGCGGCTTCAGCTGCCGGCGCCATTCAAGTCGTTGAAAACATGGCCGAATCCGGTCGGGAATCGTCGATCGGTGTTGCATGCGCCCCGTATCCGGGTTAGAATCTTCGGCTTCTCACTTGCCACACCGGTTCAGACGCCCGGGTGGCTTTAATCCACAAGGAGTGTGTAATGCGTCATTACGAAATCGTATTCATCGTGCACCCCGATCAGAGCGAGCAAGTGCCCGCGATGATCGAGCGTTACAAGACCACGATCACGACGCACGGCGGCCAGATCCACCGTGTCGAAGACTGGGGCCGTCGCCAGCTGGCCTACATGATCGAGAAACTCGCGAAGGCTCACTACGTCTGCATGAACATCGAGTGCGACCAGACGACGCTCGACGAACTCGAACACGCGTTCAAGTTCAACGACGCCGTGCTGCGCCACCTCATCGTCAAGATGAAGAAGGCCGAGACCGGCCCGTCGCCGATGATGAAGGAAGTTCAGCGCGAAGAAGCCAAGAAGGCGGCTGCAGCTCAGCCGACCGAAGCGCAGGCTTAAGTTCGTCACTCATTAAGCCATCAAGGAGCGCGTCACTCACGTGAACAGGTTGCAATTGACGGCGAGCGTCGTCGAACGCGCACCGGTGCGATATACGCCGGCGGGTGTTCCGATCGCAAGCGCCACGTTGCATCACCGCACGGAAGTCGTCGAAGCAGGCATTCCCCGTCAGGTCGAAATGACGATCGAGGCGGTGGCGGCCGGTGAGGCGAGCGGCAAGCTGGAGCGTCGTGAAATGGGCGTCGAAACGCTGTTCACGGGCTTCCTGGCAAAGAAGAGCCGCAACGCGAGAACCTTGGTGTTTCACATCACTGCATTGCAGGACATAGGAAAGGACTGAAATCATGGCCCGCCCGACTGGTAAGAAATTCGACAAGCGTCGTCAGCAACAAAACCCGCTCTTCAAGCGCAAGAAGTTCTGCCGTTTCACGGCTGCCGGCGTCGAGCAGATCGACTACAAGGACACGGAAACGCTGAAGGACTTCATCGGCGAAAACGGCAAGATCACGCCGGCTCGTCTGACGGGTACGAAGGCGCACTATCAGCGTCAGCTCGACACGGCAATCAAGCGTGCGCGTTTCCTCGCGCTGCTGCCGTACACCGATCAGCACAAGGCGTAACTCGGCGACGCCATAAGGAGAATTCGAATGCAAATCATTCTGTTGGAAAAAGTCGCCAATCTGGGCAACCTCGGCGATATCGTCAAGGTCAAGGACGGTTACGCTCGCAACTTCCTGATCCCGAACCGCAAGGCTCGCCGTGCAACGAAGGAAGCGATCGCCGAATTCGAAGTTCGCCGCGCTGAACTCGAAAAGATCGCCGCTGAAAAGCTGGCAGCATCGCAGGCAGTCGGCGAGAAGCTGAACGGCCAGTCGTTCGAAATCACGCAGAAGTCGGGCGTCGACGGCCGTCTGTTCGGCTCGGTCACGAACGGCGACGTCGCGGAACTGCTGAAGAAGGCAGGTTTCGAAGTCGAGAAGCTGCAAGTTCGCATGCCGGAAGGCCCGCTGAAGATGATCGGCGAGCACGTCGTTCAGATCGCGCTGCACACGGACGTCGTCGTCGACGTCACGATCAACGTGATCGGCGACCACGCGTAAGCGTATGCAAGCTTTCCGGGCGGCTTCCGCCGTCCGGACAAGGGCAGGCGCCCGGGCAACCGGGGCCTGCCTTTTTTATTGCCCGATCGCCGGAGCGGTAGCGCTGCTGCGATCTATTCGCGATAATCCCAACCCATGAACGCGCCGCAAGATCCTCAAATCGAATCGCTGAAAGTCCCGCCGCATTCGGTCGAAGCCGAGCAGTCGGTGCTCGGCGGCCTGTTGCTCGACAACGCGGCATGGGACCGGATTGCCGACTTCCTGTCGCAGGGCGACTTCTATCGCTACGACCACCGGATCATCTACGAGCACATCGGCCGGCTGATCGCGTCGACGCGCCCGGCCGACGTCGTGACTGTGTACGAAGCGCTGACCACGTCCGGCAAGGCCGACGACGTCGGCGGCCTCGCGTACCTGAACGCCCTCGCGCAGAACACGCCGAGCGCCGCGAACATTCGCCGCTACGCGGAAATCGTGCGCGACCGCGCGGTGCTGCGCCGGCTCGTGTCGGTCGCGGACGAAATCTCGGCCGACGCGTTCAATCCGCAGGGCAAGGAAGTTCGCCAGCTGCTCGACGAGGCCGAGTCGAAGGTGTTCTCGATCGCCGAAGAGGGCGCGCGCGGCAACCAGGGCTTCCTCGAGATCGGGCCGCTGCTCACGCAGGTCGTCGAGCGCATCGACACGCTGTATCACACCGCGAACCCGAGTGACGTCACGGGCACGCCGACGGGCTTCGTCGACCTCGACCGGATGACGTCCGGGATGCACGGCGGCGAACTGATCATCGTGGCCGGAAGACCGTCAATGGGGAAAACGGCCTTTTCCATGAACATCGGCGAATACGTCGCCGTCGAGTACGGGCTGCCGGTCGCGGTGTTCTCGATGGAAATGCCGGGCACCCAGCTCGTGATGCGTATGCTCGGCTCGATCGGCCGGCTCGACCAGCACCGGATGCGTACCGGCCGGCTGACGGACGAGGACTGGCCGAAGCTGACGCACGCGGTGCAGAAGATGAGCGAGGCGCAGCTCTTCATCGACGAGACGGGCGGCCTGAACCCGATGGAATTGCGCTCGCGCGCGCGGCGTCTCGCACGTCAGTGCGGCAAGCTCGGCCTGATCATCGTCGACTACCTGCAGCTGATGTCGGGTTCGTCGCAGGGCGAGAACCGTGCGACCGAAATTTCCGAAATCTCGCGATCGCTGAAGAGTCTGGCAAAGGAGCTGGACGTGCCGGTGATCGCGCTGTCACAGCTGAATCGCGGGCTGGAGCAGCGTCCGAACAAGCGTCCGGTGATGTCGGATTTGCGTGAATCGGGCGCAATCGAACAGGATGCGGACGTGATCCTGTTCATCTACCGTGACGAGGTCTACAACCCGGACAGCCCGGACAAGGGCACGGCCGAAATCATCATCGGCAAGCAGCGTAACGGCCCGATCGGACCCGTTCGGCTCACGTTTCTGGGCCAATACACGAAGTTCGACAACTTTGCGGGGGCGCAGAACTTCTACGGCGAGTAACACTTCTACGCCGGTTGTAAACCCTTATTTCGCCAAGCGTTGTATCCAATCCCGGCGCGCGCATATGCGCGCGTCGCGGCGCAACCGAAAACGGTACAATATCGCCCGTTTTCGTGACAGTCGTTTGACAATCTCTCAGGAATCCCATGTTCGGTCGATTCATGCCCACCGAGGGCAAGTTCTTTGAACTCTTCAACGCGCACGCGAAGCACATCGTTTCCGGTGGCCGCGAGCTCGAACTGCTGATCGACAATCTCGCCGACGCCGAGATTCACAAGCAAAACGTGCAGACCGCCGAGAAGGCCGCTGACAAGCTGACGCATGAAGCGATCGATCTGCTGCACAAGACCTTCATCACGCCGCTCGATCGCGACGAGATCCACAAGCTGATCACGACGATGGACGACATCCTCGACCTGATGGAAGACGTCGCGACGGCCGTGTCGCTGTACGACGTGCAGTCCGTCACGTCCGAGGCGAGCCAGCTCGCGCACATCGTCACGCAGTCGGCGCAGCACGTGCAGCAGGCCGTCGGATTGCTGTCCGACATGAAGCAGTCTGCGCAGATCCTCAAGCAGTGCGAGGAGATCGACCGCTGGGAGTCGGAGGCCGATCGCGTGCTGCGCGCGGCGATGTCGAAGCTGTTCCGCGAGGAAGGCGACGTGAAGACGCTCATCAAGCTGAAGGCGATCTACGAACTGCTCGAAGAGATCACCGACAAGTGCGAGGACGTCGCGAACATCATCGAAGGCATCGTGCTGGAAAACGCCTGAGCGGACCACGATGCATTCGATACAACTCGCCCTATGGATGGTCGCGACGCTGGTGCTCGTCGCGCTCGTATTCGACTTCATGAACGGCTTCCACGACGCGGCGAACTCGATCGCCACCGTCGTGTCGACCGGGGTGCTGAAGCCCCAGCAGGCCGTGGTATTCGCGGCCGCGTTCAACGTCATCGCGTATTTCATCTTCCACCTGAAAGTCGCCCAGACTGTCGGTAAAGGCACGATCGATCCCGAGATCGTCGACCACTATGTCGTGTTCGGCGCGCTGGTCGGTGCGATCGGCTGGAACGTGATCACGTGGTACTACGGGATTCCGTCGAGCTCGTCGCACGCGCTGATCGGCGGCCTCGTCGGCGCGGCGCTCGCGAAGTCGGGCTGGAGCTCGCTGAACATCGACGGGCTGCTGAAGACGATCGCGTTCATCTTCATTTCGCCGCTGCTCGGCTTCATCCTCGGCTCGCTGTTCATGCTCGGCGTGTCGTGGCTGTATTTCCGCACCGCACCCAGCAAGGTCGACCGGCGCTTCCGGCGGCTCCAGCTGCTGTCGGCCGGCCTGTACAGCCTGGGCCACGGCGGCAACGACGCACAGAAGACGATCGGCATCATCTGGATGCTGCTGATCGCGTCGGGCTATGCGTCGGCGACGTCCGATGCGCCGCCCGCGTGGGTGATCGGCGCGTGCTACCTGTCGATGGGGCTCGGCACGCTGTTCGGCGGCTGGCGCATCGTGCGCACGATGGGCCAGAAGATCACGAAGCTCAAGCCGGTCGGCGGTTTCTGTGCCGAAAGCGGCGGGGCGATCACGCTGTTCATCGCGTCGTTCCTCGGCATTCCGGTGTCGACCACGCACACGATCACCGGTGCGATCGTCGGTGTCGGCGCCACGCAGAAGCTGTCGGCCGTCCGCTGGGGCGTCGCCGGCAACATCGTCTGGGCGTGGGTGCTGACGCTGCCGGCGGCCGCGCTGTTCGCGGCCGGCGGATGGTGGCTCGGGCACCAGATCTTCTGATATCGACGCTGCCGGATCGATACGCGCAATGCGCCGCACACCGAAAGGTTGCGGCGCATTTTCTTTGCGCGGTCGGGAAAGTGCGACGACGGGCGGCGGCGCTGCGGCGGATGACGCGGATCAGTAACTGCCGTTCGCGAAGCGGGCGATCGGATCGTCGGCGGTGGCGGTGCGCGGGCTGATCGGTGCGGATTGCGTCGACGCCCGCAGCACCTGCACGGGCTCGGTGTCGCGCAGCGACGGCGCGGCGGCCGCGGGCGGCGGTTCCGCGTCGAACGCGGCAGCCTGGGCGGCCGTCAGCGCGGTGGTCGGAATCTGCGTGCCGGTCTCGGTGGGGCCTGCCGGCCCCGGATTCGCCGTCGTAGCGATCATGTCGCCATTCACGGACGTTGCCTGCTGCTGCGCGGTCAGCACGCGCGGCGGCGGTTCGTACGGATCGGCGGCGGGGGCGATTGCCGCGGCCGTCGGGGCAACTGCCGCGGTCGACACGACCGGAGCGGCTTGCGTGACCGGCGCGGGCGACGGCGCGACGCCCGCCTGAGACGCGGCATACGCAGAGGCAGGCCGTCGCGACGCGGCTGCCGCGACGACAGGCGCTGCCGCCGGCACATCGCGCCGCGCCTCGTAGGTCGGCGCATCGAACGGCCCGGGCGCACCGCGCGGCGGCGCGACGCGGCGAATGCCGTCGAAGCGCTTGGCCCAGTACGGGTTCGTCAGGTAGTCGAGCCGCACGGTGCCGCCGGTCGACGGCGCGTTGACGAAACGCAGCTTGCCGACATAGATGCCGACGTGCGAATGCGGGCGGCCGGTCGTATTGAAGAAGATCAGGTCGCCCGGCGCGACCTGGTCGGGGTCGATCGACACGCCGCGGCTGCTCATGTCGGCGGTCGTGCGCGGCAGGTCCACGTCGGCCGCGCGGCCGATCACGTAACGCACCAGGCCGCTGCAGTCGAAGCCGCTCGTCGGCGTGTTGCCGCCCCAGCGGTACGGCACGCCGACGAGGCTCATCGCCTGGATCGAGATCTCTTCCTGGCCGACGCTGTGGTCGACGAATTTCGGGAAATTGGCGGGTGCCGGGAAGGCGCGCGGCGTCGTGATCTTCATGCCGGAGGTGCGCGAGGCCGACTGCGGCGGCACGCTGGAGCAGGCCGCGAGCAGTGAAACGACGGCGACGGGAACCCAGATTCGAAGCATGACAAGGCGGACGAGCGCGGCGCGCTCGCGAATCGTATGACAACAGACAGACCCGATGGTAGACGTTCCGGCGGGGCTTAGGCAACCATTCCTGAGAATTTACTTGAAGTTTCGCGTGTAAGTGAGGTTGTTGCGTAACGAAGCATGACCAACGTTTTCGACCCCAAAAATGAAAACGGCGCTCCGGAAACCGGAGCGCCGCGTGGCGTCGGAGGCCGGCGGGCAGCCGGCGTATCGCGTTACAGGATGTCCGACGCGTAGTCGGCGAGCCGCGAGCGTTCGCCGCGCGCGAGCGTCACGTGGCCGCTGTGGCCCCAGCCCTTGAAGCGGTCGACGACGTAGGTCAGGCCCGAGCTGCCTTCGGTCAGGTAAGGCGTGTCGATCTGCGCGATGTTGCCGAGGCACACGATCTTCGTGCCCGGGCCCGCGCGCGTCACGAGCGTCTTCATCTGCTTCGGCGTCAGGTTCTGCGCTTCGTCGATGATCAGGTACTTGTCGACGAACGTGCGGCCGCGCATGAAGTTCATGCTCTTCACCTTCAGGCGCGAACGGATCAGCTCCTGCGTCGCCGCACGGCCCCATTCGCCGGCTGCGTCGTCGGTCTTCTGCAGCACTTCGAGGTTGTCGTCGAATGCACCCATCCACGGCTGCATCTTCTCTTCCTCGGTGCCGGGCAGGAAACCGATGTCCTCGCCGACGGGCACGGTCGCGCGCGTCACGATGATCTCGTTGTAGCGCTTGTCGTCGAGCACCTGCGCGAGGCCGGCCGCGAGCGCGACTAGCGTCTTGCCGGTGCCGGCCTGGCCGAGCAGCGTGACGAAGTCGATCTCGGGGTTCATCAGCAGGTTCAGCGCGAAGTTCTGCTCGCGGTTGCGCGCGGTGATGCCCCACACGTTGTTCTTGTGGTGGCTGTAGTCGCGCAGCGTCTGCAGCAGCGCCGTCTTGCCGTTCAGCTCGCGCACGATCGCGTGGAACGTCGGCTCGCCGTTCTGCGGCTCGAGATAGACGAACTCGTTGACGAGCATCGACCCGCAGAGCGGGCCCGTCACGCGGTAGTACGTGGTGCCCGTCTTCGTGTCCTGCCAGCTCTCCATCCCCTTCGCGTGTTTCGTCCAGAAGTCCTGCGGCAATTCGCGCACGCCGCTATAGAGGAGATCCTTGTCCTCGAGGACCTGGTCGTTGAAGTAGTCTTCCGCGGGCAGGCCGAGCGCATGCGCCTTGATGCGCATGTTGATGTCTTTCGACACCAGCACGACCTGGCGGTCCGGCCGGTCGCGCTGCAGCGCGCGCACGACGCCGAGGATCTGGTTGTCGGCCTTGCCTGCGGGCAGGCCTTCGACCGGTGCGATGTCCGCGAGCCTGGTCTGGAAGTAGAGGCGGCCGAGCGCCTCGCGGCTGCCGAGACGCGACAGCGGAATGCCGTCGGAGATCGGGCCGCCGTCGGCGACCAGCGCGTCGAGCGTGCGGCTCACCTGGCGCGCGTTGCGCGCGACTTCGGACATCCCCTTCTTGTGGTTGTCGAGTTCCTCGAGCGTCATCATCGGCAGATAGACGTCGTGTTCCTCGAAGCGGAAGAGGCTGCTCGGGTCGTGCATCAGCACGTTCGTGTCGAGCACGAACAGCTTCTGCAATTCGGCCTCGGCCGCCTTGCGGCTGCGCGACTTCGTCGCGGCACCGGCATCGCGTGCGCTCGCGGTGGTCGGCTTGCCGGCCGCGGGCTTGTCGTTGCGTGCGACGACCGGCGCGGCGGGGGCGGCGGGGGCCGCCGGTTCGACCGGCGCCGGCATCGGCTGCAGCAGCGCGGCCGTCTGTCTGGTTTTGCGACCGCGGGCGGGCGTGCCCGCGGCTTCTTGCGTCGACGCCGCGACGGCGCGCAGCGGCGCGGCCGTGTTCGCGGCTTCGGTCATCGGTTGGGCCACGCTGGCCGGGCCATATTCTCCGGCTGTGGAGGCGTCCCCTTCGGCGGATTTCTTCGCGGCTTTCGCGGGCCGCGCTTTCGCCTTGTATTCATCGGGCGGCAGCAGGCTGCCGAGCTTGCTGGGGGCAGTAGGCAAAGGCATGGTGTCCCTCGGGAGGAATCGTGTCGCATGGCGTGCGCCGCTGATCGCATCCTGCGTGACGTGGAAGGTGCATGCAGTTTGCGCGCGGTGGCGCACAGGAAATTCGTCTAGCCGGTTCGCCTAAGTGTCGATCAGCTCCTTGACGGGGTGAGGGGCCGGACCGAGAGCCGGCGCGCAGTCCATAAAAAAAGCCGCTGCCCCGGGGACCGGGACATGCGGCTCGGCTGATACCGTCGTGATGCGCGTCAGGTGCCGGAAAGCATCGCAACGGGCACCGGCGCAGCTACGAGAAATATGGGGCGAACTGGCATTCATTGCGGCCCAATATAACGCGGCTCAAAGCGCTTGTACAGCACTTAGCACGTCGTCCACGTGACCGGGCACCTTGATGCCGCGCCATGCCTGGCGAAGTACGCCGTCGGCGTCGATCAGGAACGTTGAACGCTCGATTCCGCGCACTTCCTTGCCATACATTTTCTTCATCTTGATGACATCGAACAGCGCGCACAGCGCCTCGTCGGCATCGGAAATCAGCGGGAACGGCAGTTCGAGCTTCGCCTTGAAATTGTCATGCGAGCGCAGGCTGTCGCGCGACACGCCGATCACTTCGGCGCCGGCCTTCTTGAACTTCGGATAGAGATCGCGGAACTGCAGGCCTTCGGTGGTGCAGCCCGGCGTGTTGTCCTTCGGATAGAAATACAGGACGAGCTTCTTGCCCTTGAGGTCGGACAGCGAAATGTCGCCGCCCGTCGCCGGTGCGGTGAAATCGGGAACTTGACGGTCAACTTCGACGGACACGAGTTTCTCCTGTTGTTATGGAAAGGCGCCGCTCGGGCGGCGCGGTTCGGCGGGGCGTCGCGGCGGCACGCCGCAAGGGCAGGGCAGGCGGCGCGGGTGCGCGCGAACTCAGTCGGGCTGGACGATCAGCTCGCCGGAGCGGCCGGGAATCTCGCCCCACGTGACAGGGTACGATGGCAGCGAGTCGCGGTCCAGCGTCGCGTGGTAGTCGCCCATCGTCGCAAACGTATGGCCCTGTGCGCGCCAGCCGGCGAGCAGCTGCTCGAATACCGGCGCGAGCTTCTGGCCTTCCAGTTCCGCATGCAGCGTGAACACCTGGTCGTGCGGATTGGTTTCCGTGAACTTCAGGATGTGCGCGGCGACGTTGTGCGTGTCGATGCCGTCGATGCCGAGCACTTCGTCGAGGGTCGGCAGCGTGGTCGGCATCTGCACGTGCGACAGCGTGCGGCCGCCGACCACGGGCAGATACGGCGAATGGCCGCGGCCGTCGGATGCGTAGCGCATCCCCCACGCGTCGATCTGCTCGAACGCCGCGTCGTTCATCTGCCAGCCGGCCGCGCCGTGCGTTGCGGGCGGCGCGCCGAAGACGTCGACGAAGCGCGCATGGCTCTTCTGCATTTCACGCGCGGTCCAGTCGCGATCGCGCACGCGCACGTTGTCCTGCCAGTACACGTGATCCCACGTATGGATCCCGCATTCGAAGCCGGCCTCGTGGATCGCGCGCATGTCGGCGATCGCGCGGCGGCCGATGTCGGGGCCCGGCAGCAGCACCCCGTACATCAGCTGCTTCACGCCGTAGTGCTCGACCACCGACGTGCGCGACACCTTCTTCAGGAAGCCAGGGCGGAACACGCGCCGCAGCGCCCAGCCCGTGTGATCGGGCCCGAGGCTGAAGAGGAAGGTCGCGCGCGCGCTGAAGCGGTCGAAGATGCGCGCGAGGTTCGGCACGCCTTCGCGCGTGCCGCGCAGCGTGTCGACGTCGATCTTGAGGACGATACGAGCCAAGCGAGCGTCCCGTCAGTTCTGCTGCTCGACCAGCGCGCGCGCATCGGCGACATGGCCGCGATACGCTTCGAAGATCTTGCGCAGCGCGTCGTCGAACGTCGATTGCGGCGCCCAGGCGAGCTCCTGCATCGTGTTGTCGATCTTCGGCACGCGGTTCTGCACGTCCTGGTAGCCATTGCCGTAGTAGGCGCCCGACGTCGTTTCGACGAGTTGCACCTGCTTCGCGGAGCCGGCGTATTCCGGGTATTCGGCGGCCAGTTCGAGCATCTTGTGCGCGAGTTCGCGAACCGAGAAATTATTCTTCGGATTCCCGATGTTGTAGATCTTGCCCGATGCGACGCCGTTCTTGTTGTCGATGATCTTCATCAGCGCGCTGATGCCGTCGTCGATGTCGGTGAACGCGCGCTTCTGCGAGCCGCCGTCGACGAGGCTGATGTTCTCGCCGCGCACGATGTGGCCGAGGAACTGCGTGACGACGCGCGAGCTGCCTTCCTTCGGCGTGTAGATCGAGTCGAGGCCCGGGCCGATCCAGTTGAACGGACGGAACAGCGTGAAGTTCAGGCCTTCCATCCCGTAGCCCCAGATCACGCGGTCCATCAGCTGCTTCGAGCAGGCGTAGATCCAGCGCGGCTTGTTGATCGGGCCGTACGTGAGCGCCGATGCATCCGGGTCGAACTGCTCGTCCGAGCACATGCCGTAGACCTCGGAGGTCGACGGGAACACGAGGTGCTTGCCGTACTTGACGGCCGAACGCACGATCGGCAGGTTCGCCTCGAAGTCGAGCTCGAACACGCGCAGCGGCTGCTGGACGTAGGTCGCGGGCGTCGCGATCGCGACGAGCGGCAGGATCACGTCGCACTTCTTCACGTGATACTCGACCCACTCCTTGTTGATCGTGATGTCGCCTTCGAAGAAGTGCATCCGCTCGTGGTTGACGAGGTCGCCCAGCCGATCGGTCTGCATGTCCATGCCGAACACTTCCCAATCGGTGGTTTCAAGAATGCGCTTCGACAGGTGATGGCCGATGAAGCCGTTCACACCCAGGATCAGGACTTTTTTTGCTTTCATGAATGACGGGAAGAATGAATGAACTGCGCGAATTCCGCGGGCGTCACGACGGTTTCGCTGCCGTCGCGCTGCTGCCACAGCTCGAGAATGGATAGGGCGCGGCTGTCGCCGCAGACGCCGAATAGCGCATTATCGCTTACGTGCAGGCCGGGCGGCAAATCCGCTGCGGCCGCGGCGGCGGCGCTGCCGGGCGCCGCGAGGCGCGCGCGGGCGATCACGAAACGCGTGCCGGCGACGTCGGTGAACGCGCCCGGATACGGGGGCGCGACCGCGCGTACCAGGTTGTAGACCTGCGCGGCCGGCTTCGACCAGTCGACGCGGCCGTCCTCCGGCTTGCGCCCGCCGTAGTAGCTGCCGTTCGCGAGATCGTTCGGCAGGTGCGGCGCCTCGCCCGCGAGCAGCGCGGGCAGCACGCGCCAGAGCGTCTGCTCGGCGGCGACCGTCACCTTGTCGAACACCTGCGCGGCCGTGTCGTCCGGCAGGATCGGCACGGCGGTCTGGCCGATGATCGCGCCCGCATCGGGCTTCGCGGCCATCTCGTGCAGCGTCGCGCCGGTTTCCGTTTCGCCGTTCAGCACGGCCCAGTTGGTCGGTACCCGACCCCGGTATTTCGGCAGCAGCGAACCGTGCATGTTGTACGCGCCGCGCGGAGCGATCGCGAGCAGGTCCACCGGCAGCATGTGGCGGTAGTAGAACGAGAAGATGAACTCGGGCCGCGCGTCGGATACCGCGCGGCGCAGTGCCGGATCGGCGGGGTCGGCCGGCGTGACGACCGGGATCCCGTGCTCGGCGGCCACCGATGCGACGCTGCCGAACCAGATGTTCTCGTTCGGGTTGTCCTCGTGCGTGACGACGAGCGCGACGTCGACGCCGCGTGCCAGCAGCACCTGCAGGCAGCGCACGCCGACGTTGTGATACGCGAAGACGACGGCGCGCGGCTTCATTGCGACGTCCCCGTGCGGCTCGCGGGGGCCGGCACTGCCGGCATGCCGTCGTGCTGTTCGAGCACGGCCTGGATCAGGTAGCGCGGCCGTGCACGCACCTGCTGGTAGATGCGGCCGACGTATTCGCCGAGCAGGCCGAGCGCGAAGATGATCACGCCGAGCAGGAAGAACGTGATCGCGAACAGCGTGAACACGCCTTGCACTTCCGCGCCGACGATGAAGCGGCGCACGAGCAGCAGCACGAACAGCGCGGCGGAGCCGAGCGACAGGATCACGCCGATGAACGACAGCCACTGCAGCGGCACGACCGAGAAGCCCGTCACGAGGTCGAAGTTCAGCCGGATCAGGCTGTACAGCGAGTACTTCGACTCGCCCGCGAAGCGTTCCTCGTGCGCGACCTCGATTTCGGTCGGTTTCTGCGCGAACGTGTAGGCCAGCGCGGGGATGAACGTGTTGACTTCGCCGCACACGTTGATCGTGTCGATGATGCGGCGGCTGTACGCACGCAGCATGCAGCCCTGGTCGGTCATCTTGATCCGGGTGATGCGCTCGCGCAGCCGGTTCATCATCTGCGACGCCTTGCGGCGCCACAGGCTGTCCTGACGCTGCTTGCGGATCGAGCCGACGTAGTCGTAGCCTTCGCGCATCTTCGCGATCAGCTTGCCGATTTCCTCGGGCGGGTTCTGCAGGTCGGCGTCGAGCGTGATGACGATCTCGCCGCGCGACTGCGCGAAGCCGGCGAGGATCGCCATGTGCTGGCCGTAGTTGCCGTTGAGCAGCACGACACGCGTCGTGTCGGGGCGCACGTGGAACTGGTCCGCCAGCATCGCGGCCGAGCGGTCGCGGCTGCCGTCGTTGATCAGGATCACTTCGTACGACGTGCCGAGTGCGTCGAGTGCCGGGTAGAGCCGCGCGAACAGCGCGGCCAGGCCGTCTTCCTCGTTGTACACGGGGATGATGACCGATACCTCCGGGTTCGCGGCGCCCGGATGCCCGGCGCGTGCTTCAAGGTGATTCATGTACGCTTATTTTCCGTATTGTTCGCAAATCTGGTTGATGGCGTCGGCCACGCGACGCACGTCGTCTTCCGTCATCTGCGTGAAGAGCGGCAGCGTGACGGTCGATGCGCCGTATCGTTCGGCGTGGGGGAACATGCCCTCCTTGAAGCCGCGCGCACGATACAGCGTGAAAAGATGGATGGCCGGATAGTGGACGCCCGTGCCGATGCCGCGCTCCTTCATCTGCGCCATGAAATCGGCGCGCGAGATCGACAGCCGGTCGAGCGGCAGCGTGACCTGGAACATGTGCCAGTTGCTGTTCTCGAAATCGGCGACGGGCAGGCCGAGCCCGAGCTGCACGGCCGCACCGCCGTCGAGCGCGGCGAAATACGCGCGCGCGAGTGCGCGGCGCTGCGCGGTGAAGCGCTCGAGGTGCGGCAGCTGGCCGAGGCCGACGCGCGCGGCGACGTCGGTCAGGTTGTACTTGCCGCCGAGCACGTCGCAGTCCATCCCGTCGAAGCCGGTGCGCGTGATGCCCTGCAGCCGGTACTTCTGCGCGAGCGTCGCCTCGTCCTCGTTGTTCAGCACGAGCGCGCCGCCTTCGATCGTCGTCAGGTTCTTGTTCGCGTGGAAGCTGAACGACACGATGTCGCCGATCGCGCCGATGCGCTTGCCTTGCCACGTCGAGCCGAGCGCCTGCGCGGCGTCCTCGATCACGCGCAGGTTGTGTGCGCGCGCAATCGCGTACAGGCGGTCCATGTCGACCGGCAGGCCGGCCAGGTAGACCGGGATGAGCGCCTTCGTGCGCGGCGTGATCGCCTGCTCGAGCTTGTCGAGGTCGATGTTGCGCGTGACGGGGTCGATGTCGGCGAACACGGGCGTCGCGCCCGTCTCGAGGATCACGTTGCTGGTCGACACCCACGACGCCGGCGTCGTGATCACCTCGTCGCCGGGGCCGACGCCCGCGATGCGCAGGCCGATCTCGAGCGTGCAGGTGCCCGAATTGAACGCGCGGACCGGACGGCCGCCGCAGTACTCGGACAGCGCGGCTTCGAACTTCTGGCTCTGCGGGCCGGTGGTGATCCAGCCCGAGCGCAGCACGTCGACGACGCCCTGGATGGTTTCCTCGTCGATCTCGGGGCGGGTGAACGGCAGGAACGGAGCGGTAGTCTGGCTCATGAACACTTTGCCTGTAATGGCGTGTAATAAAGGGGTCGGGCGGTCCGGCCCGAAACCGGCATTAAACACCGGTTGCCGGATTCGTACCGTGATTTTTTGTAGGCGGACGCTTAATGCCCGCCGGGCCGGCGGGGCGCGCTCAACTGCGCGCGAGCACGAGCACGCCGATCAGGATGATGCCGATGCCGACCAGCCGCTGGACCGACAGCACCTCGCCGAACAGGTACCAGGCGGCGAACGCGTTGACCACGTAGCCGAGCGACAGCATCGGGTAGGCGATCGACACGTCGACCCGCGACAGCCCGACAATCCAGACGACGACGCTCAGCACGTAGCAGCCGAGGCCGCCGATGATCGGCAGCTGGGTCGCGATCTTCAGGCCGACCGGCAGGATGTTCGCACGGCTGAATTCGAAGTGTCCAACGGCGTTGACGCCGGCTTTCAGCAGAAGTTGCGCACAGGCGTTGAGCATCACGCCGGTGATGATGCAGACGAACGAAACGGGATTCATGCGGCGGGCGTCCTTACGATTGCGGTTTCTCGACGATCACGCGGCGGTTGTCGCGCGCGATCACGCGCATCGGCACGCCTTGCCTGACCAGCGTGTCGTACTGGCCGGGCGGCATGATCGCGAGCGCATGGGTGTCCTGCTTCCAGCGTTCGATCCATTGGTCGACGGTCGGGATCCACTTGTCCGGCTCGACCGAGATCCCGAATGCGAGCTCGTCCTGGCGCTGGACCATGATCGTCGTGTGGCCCATATAGAACGGGAACGTGTGATCGAGCATCTCGATCGAGTAGAACGGCGTGTCGGGCGGCAGCTTCGCCAGTTCGGCGCGCACGGCGGGCGCGAGCAGCGCGCCCGAGCTGTAGCGGCCGAATTCGTCGTGACCGGTGCCGCCGATCGTGCCGAACGCGAGCCACGCGGCGCCGAACGCGGTGATCGCGGCCGCGACGCCCACGCGGCGGTTCAGCCAGGCGGCCGCGAGCGTCAGCGCGCCCGCGACCGCGAGGCCCGCGTACAGCCACACCTGGAACGCACGATACAGCGCGTTCGGCGTGCGGGCGTCGCCCTGATACGCGAGGAAGATGATCCCGAACGCCGCGACGACGAAGAACACGAGGTAGCCGAGCAGGTGGCGGCGGAACCGGTCGGCGCTCATCAGCGGCAGGTACGCGCCGATGATCAGCGCGAGCGCCGGCGCGACCGGCAGCACGTACGAGATCAGCTTCGAGTGCGACGTGCTGAAGAACAGGAAGATGAACGCGCTCCAGATCAGCAGCACGAGCATCGGCGAGAAGCCGTTCGGCTGGCGCGGCATCCGCAGCGCATGGCGGATGCTCTGCCACGCGACCGACAGCCACGGCAGGAAGCCGACCAGCAGCACCGGCACGAAATAGTAGAACGGGCCCGGGCGGTTCTGTTCCGGGGTCAGGTAACGGCGGAACTGCTGGACAATGAAGAAGAAGTTGAAGAACTCGGGGTTGCGCTGCTGGACGAGCACGAACCACGGCGTGACGATCGCGAAGAAGATCACGAGGCCGCTCACCAGATACAGCCGCTTCCACAGTGCCCAGTCCCGGGCGATCAGCGTGTAGAGCACGAGCACGGCGCCGGGCAGGATCAGGCCGACGAGGCCCTTGGACAGCACGGCGAACGCCATCGCGGCCCAGCACGCCCACATCCAGCCGCGCACCGCGCCCGCCGGCAGCCCGGGCCGCTGCGCGAGCAGCAGCGAGCAGAGCGACAGCGCCATCCAGAACGCGAGCCCCATGTCGAGGGCGTTGAAGTGGCCCATCAGGTTCCAGTACGGCGAGCACGCGAGCACGACGGCCGCGAGCAAGCCGGACAACGGGTTGAACAGGCGCGCGCCCGTGAAGCCGACCAGCAGCACGCCGGCGAAGCTGGCGAGGCCCGTGTACAGGCGCGCCTGCCATTCGCCGATGCCGAACCAGGCGAACGTCAGCGCGTTCAGCCAGGTCTGCAGCGGCGGCTTCTCGAAATACTTGTAGCCGTTGTAGCGCGGCGTGATCCAGTCGCCGGTGACGAACATTTCCCGCGCCATTTCCGCGTAGCGGCCTTCGTCGCTCGGGATCAGGTGGCGCAGCCCGAGCGGCGCGAACCAGACGATCGCGAGCGCGACGAGCAGGAGGACGAGCGTGATGCGATTGAGCGGTAGCCTCGACGGCGTATCGTTCATGAATTTTCAGCCTGTTGGTTGTTGTAAGCGCCGCCGGCGGGTCGCGCCGGCGGCGGCCGGCTTGCCGGTTGCCGATCCGCGTGATGATCCGGGGATCGACCCGGTGTGCCGGCCCGAGTTTTACCGCATCGGGGATTAACGTTCAATTAAGAGCGCGGCGGCCACTTTGCGGCCCTCGGCCATCAGGATGTTGTAGGTCCGGCAGGCGGCCTGGAAATCCATCGTCTCGACGCCGATCCGCTTGGCCGTCAGCGCGGCCACGAGGCGCGGGTGCGGGAAGCGCAGCCGCGCGCCGCTGCCGAAGATCACGAGTTCGGGGGCCGGGTCGAGCAGCATCGCGAAATGCTCGGGCGCAAGCGCGTCGAACGACGACACGGGCCAGTCCCGCACCGGCGCGCCGGGCAGCACGATGACGCTCCCTTCGTGGCGTTGGAGGTTGACGTCGACATAATCGGGGCCGTAGCCGGTGACGGTGTTGAGCGCGCCGCTCGTGTCCTGGTGCAGTTTCAAATCGGTATTCCGCGGTTCCGTGGAGGGAAGGTCTGGCAAGGGCCGCACGGGCCCGGGCGGCCGTTTCGCGACCGGCGCACGCGGGACGCCTGACGGCGCGGGCCCGGAGCGGCCATGGTGCATTGCGAAAGTTGGCCAAAATCCGCTAAATTATAACTTTTTGGTCGCCCCCGGGCGCCACTTGCATCGTGCGTCGCCACAAGCCGCGTCCGACTGCCCGCATTTTCCCCAGTCTAGACAGCGCGCATAGACCAGCCGCTCTCCAGTTTTGATCCCGTCCCCGGCCGCAAGGCCAACCCAGGAACCGTGTCGTCGTGAAACCGATTCAGAAGTCGAACAAGCTGCTCAACGTCTGCTACGACATCCGTGGCCCCGTGCTCGAGCACGCGAAGCGCCTCGAGGAAGAAGGCCACCGGATCATCAAGCTGAACATCGGCAACCTCGCGCCGTTCGGTTTCGACGCGCCGGACGAAATCATCCAGGACATGATCCGCAACCTGCCGGCGTCGTCCGGCTATTCGGATTCGAAGGGCGTGTTCTCGGCCCGCAAGGCCGTGATGCACTACACGCAGCAAAAGGGCGTCGTCGGTGTCGGCCTCGACGACATCTACATCGGCAACGGCGCGTCCGAGCTGATCGTGATGGCGACCCAGGCGCTGCTGAACGACGGCGACGAAGTGCTGCTGCCGGCGCCCGACTACCCGCTGTGGACGGCCGCCGTGAGCCTGTCGGGCGGCACGCCCGTGCACTACGTGTGCGACGAGCAGAACGCGTGGATGCCCGACCTCGACGACATCCGCCGCAAGATCACGCCGAACACCAAGGCGATCGTCGTGATCAACCCGAACAACCCGACCGGCGCGCTTTATTCCGACGAATTGCTGCTCGAATTGCTCGAGATCGCACGTCAGCACGGGCTGATCGTGTTCGCCGACGAGGTCTACGACAAGATCGTCTACGACGGGCTCGAGCACACGGCGCTGGGCTCGCTGTCGGAAGACGTGATCACCGTCACGTTCAACAGCCTGTCGAAAAGCTATCGCTCGTGCGGCTACCGCGCGGGCTGGATGGCCGTGTCGGGCCTCGGCGGCGACAACCGCCGGCGCGCGAAGGATTACCTGGAAGGCCTCGGGATCCTGTCGTCGATGCGCCTGTGCGCGAACGTGCCCGGGCAGTTCGCGATCCAGACCGCGCTCGGCGGCTACCAGAGCATCAACGAGCTGATCGTGCCGAGCGGGCGCCTCTTCAAGCAGCGCGAGCTCGCGTACGACATGCTCACGTCGATTCCCGGCGTGACCTGCGTGAAGCCGCAGGCCGCGCTGTACATGTTCCCGCGCCTCGATCCGAAGCTTTATCCGATCCAGAACGACCAGCAGTTCATCCTCGACCTGTTGCTCGAGGAACGCGTGCTGCTCGTGCAGGGGACGGGCTTCAACTGGGCGGCGCCGGATCACTTCCGCGTGGTCTTCCTGCCGAACCTCGACGACCTGACCGATTCGATCAACCGGATCGCGCGCTTCCTCGACGGCTACCGCAAGCGTCATTCGGTCTGAGCGGACAGCGTCCCCCGGCATTCATTCAATTCTTACTCATCGATCACACGCAGCATGGAACCGATCAAAGTTGGCCTGTTGGGCTTCGGCACCGTCGGCAGCGGCACCTTCACGGTGCTGCACCGCAACCAGGAAGAAATCAAGCGACGCGCGGGGCGCGGCATCGAGATCGCGCGCATTGCCGTGCGCAATCCGGCCAAGGCGCAGGCCGCGCTCGGCGGTAACGCCGGCGCCGCGCAGATCACCGACGATTTCAACGCGGTCGTCGACGATCCGTCGATCTCGATCATCGCCGAGATGATCGGCGGCACGGGCATCGCACGCGAGCTCGTGCTGCGCGCGATCGCGAACGGCAAGCACGTCGTGACGGCGAACAAGGCGCTGCTCGCGGTACACGGCACCGAGATCTTCGAGGCCGCGCGCGAGAAGGGCGTGATGGTCGCGTTCGAGGCGGCCGTCGCCGGCGGCATCCCGATCATCAAGGCGCTGCGCGAAGGCCTGACCGCGAACCGCATCCAGTACATCGCCGGCATCATCAACGGCACGACGAACTACATCCTGTCGGAAATGCGCGACCGCGGCCTCGACTTCGCGACCGCGCTGAAGGCCGCGCAGGAGCTCGGCTATGCGGAAGCCGATCCGACCTTCGACATCGAAGGCGTCGACGCCGCGCACAAGGCGACCATCATGAGCGCGATCGCGTTCGGCGTGCCGGTCCAGTTCGACCGTGCCTACGTCGAAGGCATCAGCAAGCTCGACGCGACCGACATCCGCTACGCGGAAGAGCTCGGCTACCGGATCAAGCTGCTCGGCATCGCGCGCCGCGCCGAAAACGGCATCGAGCTGCGCGTGCACCCGACGCTGATTCCGGAGAAGCGCCTGCTCGCGAACGTCGAGGGCGCGATGAACGCGGTCGTCGTGCACGGCGACGCGGTCGGCACGACGCTGTACTACGGCAAGGGCGCGGGCGCGGAACCGACCGCGTCGGCGGTCGTCGCGGATCTCGTCGACGTCACGCGCCTGCACACGGCCGACCCAGAGCATCGCGTGCCGCATCTCGCGTTCCAGCCGGACAGCCTGTCGAACACGCCGATCCTGCCGATCGAGGAAGTGACGAGCGGCTACTACCTGCGCCTGCGCGTGGCCGACCAGACCGGCGTGCTCGCGGACATCACGCGCATCCTCGCCGCCACGGGCATCTCGATCGACGCGCTGCTGCAGAAGGAATCGGAGCAGGTCGACGACGCGAACGGCGAAACCGACATCATCCTGATCACGCACGAGACGCTCGAGAAGCACGTGAACGCGGCGATCGCGCAGATCGAGAGCCTCGCGACGGTGGTCTCGAAGGTGACGAAGCTGCGCATGGAAGCGCTGAACTGAGGACCAGGAACGACATGAACTACATCTCCACGCGCGGCGCCGGCATCGGCGAGCGCCACACGTTCTCCGACATCCTGCTCGGCGGCCTTGCGAAGGACGGCGGGCTGTACCTGCCGGCCGAATACCCGCAGGTGTCGGCCGACGAACTCGCGCGCTGGCGCACGCTGCCGTACGCGGATCTCGCGTTCGAGATCCTGTCGAAGTTCTGCGACGACGTGCCGGCCGACGACCTGCGCGCGATCACGCGCCGCACCTATACGGCCGCCGTATACAGCAACACGCGCCACGGCGAGAATGCGTCCGACATCACGCCGCTGAAGACGCTCGGCACCGAGAACGGCGCGGCGCTGTCGCTGCTCGAACTGTCGAACGGCCCGACGCTCGCGTTCAAGGACATGGCGATGCAGCTGCTCGGCAACCTGTTCGAGTACACGCTCGCGAAGCACGGCGAAGCGCTGAACATCCTCGGCGCGACGTCGGGCGACACCGGCAGCGCGGCCGAGTACGCGATGCGCGGCAAGGCAGGCGTGCGCGTGTTCATGCTGTCGCCGCACAAGAAGATGAGCGCGTTCCAGACCGCCCAGATGTTCAGCCTGCAGGATCCGAACATCTTCAACCTCGCGGTCGAAGGCGTGTTCGACGACTGCCAGGACATCGTGAAGGCTGTCTCGAACGATCACGCGTTCAAGGCGCAGCAGAAGATCGGCACGGTCAACTCGATCAACTGGGCGCGCGTCGTCGCGCAGGTCGTGTACTACTTCAAGGGCTATTTCGCGGCGACGACGTCGAACGACGAGCGCGTGTCGTTTACGGTGCCGTCGGGTAACTTCGGCAACGTCTGCGCGGGTCACATCGCGCGGATGATGGGCCTGCCCATCGCGAAGCTCGTGGTCGCGACCAACGAGAACGACGTGCTCGACGAGTTCTTCCGCACCGGCGCATACCGCGTGCGCAGCGCGGAAAACACCTATCACACGAGCAGCCCGAGCATGGACATCTCGAAGGCATCGAACTTCGAGCGCTTCGTGTTCGACCTGCTCGGCCGCGATCCGGCCCGCGTGATGCAGCTGTTCCGCGACGTCGAGGAGAAGGGTGGTTTCGATCTCGCGGCGAGCGGCGATTTCGCGCGCGTCGCCGAGTTCGGCTTCGTGTCGGGCCGCAGCAGCCACACGGACCGTATCGCGACGATCCGCGACGTGTTCTCGCGCTACGACACGATGATCGATACGCACACGGCCGACGGCGTGAAGGTCGCGCGCGAGCATCTCGACGCGGGCGTGCCGATGGTCGTGCTCGAGACGGCCCAGCCGATCAAGTTCGGCGAGACGATCCGCGAAGCGCTCGATCGCGAGGCCGAGCGGCCGGCTGCATTCGACGGGCTCGAGGCGCTGCCGCAGCGTTTCGAGGTCGTGAAGGCCGACGCGCAGCAGGTGAAGGACTTCATCGTCGCGCATACGGGCGCATGACGTAGCACCGGGGTAGCACCGTGCCGCGGGGTCGCAAGCCCGGCGGCGCAGCACGGCCGGAATGCCGATTCGTCGCACGGATCGGGGTTCCGGCCGTTTTGTTTGGGTTGGGCGGCGGCCGCGCACGGGCGCGCCGTCCGCCGGCGCGCGAATCGAAACAAGCAAATCGCAACGAGTGCCAGTGCCGCGTGTTCGCGCCGATCACAGTTGCCGCATGTCCGGCATATCGCGCGTGGGCGCGACGGCGTCGCTACAATGACGTATTGACTCCAACGTTTCCCCGATTCCATCGATGTCGAATCCGAATCCCGCGGCGCCGCGCGCGCCGATGCTGTCGACCGCCGAGGCGCTCGCCGCGCTGCTCGAAGCCGCGAAGCCGTTGCCCGGCGCCGAAACCGTCGCCACGCTCGACGCGCTCGGCCGCGTGCTGGCGGCCGACGTGAGTTCGCCGCTCGACGTGCCGCCGATGCATACGAGCGCGATGGACGGCTACGCGGTGCGCGTCGCCGACCTGCTGCACGGCGAGCGGCGCCTGCCGGTGTCGCAGCGGATTCCTGCCGGCCATCCGGCTGCGCCGCTCGCGGCGGGCACGGCCGCGCGGATCTTCACCGGCGCGACGGTGCCGCCCGGCGCCGACGCCGTCGTGATGCAGGAACAGACGTCGGCCGACGGCGATGCGGTCGAGATCCTGCACACGCCGAAGGCCGGTGAATGGATCACCGCGCAGGGCGCGGACATCCGCCAGGGTTCGGTGATCCTGCCGTCCGGCACGCGGCTCACGCCGCAGGCGCTCGGGCTGGCCGCGTCGGTCGGCTGCGCGCAGCTGTCGGTCGCGCGGCGGATTCGCGTCGCGGTGTTCTTCACCGGCGACGAACTGACGATGCCGGGCGAGCCGCTGAAGCCCGGCGCGATCTACAACTCGAACCGCTTCACGCTGCGCGGGCTGCTCGAGCGGCTCGGTTGCCACGTGACCGATTACGGGATCGTGCCCGACTCGCTCGCGGCGACCCGCGACACGCTGCGCGAAGCCGCGCGCGATCACGACGTGATCCTGACGAGCGGCGGCGTATCGGTCGGCGACGAGGATCACGTGAAGCCGGCCGTCGAGGCCGAAGGGCGGCTCGCGCTGTGGCAGATCGCGATGAAGCCGGGCAAGCCGCTCGCGTTCGGCGCGGTGCGCCGCGGCGACGCGCGTCCCGACGCCCATTTCATCGGGCTGCCGGGCAACCCCGTGTCGAGCTTCGTCACGTTTCTGCTGTTCGTGCGGCCGTTCCTGCTGCGCCTGTCCGGCGTGCGCGACGTCGCGCCGCGCGCGCTGTCGCTGCGCGCGGACTTCTCGCAAGGCAAGGGCGACCGGCGCAACGAATTCCTGCGCGCGCGCGTCAACGCGGCCGGCGGCCTCGACCTGTTCCCGAACCAGAGCTCGGCGGTGCTGACGTCGACGGTCTGGGGCGACGGACTGATCGACAATCCGCCGCAGCACGCGATCAGCGCGGGCGAGACCGTGCGTTTCATTCCGTTTTCCGAATTGCTGTCGTAATACGACGGCTTCCCGACTTATGAAGATTCAGCTGAAATTCTTTGCAAGCGTGCGCGAGGCGCTGGGCGTGTCCGACGAGCAGGCCGACGTGCCGGACGGCGTGACGACCGTCGGCGACGTGCGCGCGTGGCTGCGCCTGCGCGGCGGCGCGTGGGCCGAAACGCTCGCCGAAGGGCGCGCGTTGCGCATGGCATGCAATCACGAGATGACCGATCCCGATACGCGGCTCACCGACGGTTGCGAGGTCGCGTTCTTTCCGCCGGTGACGGGCGGTTGAGCTTTGGATGGGAGCAGAGTAGGCGCTAAAGCGCTAACTCTGGTCGACCGCGAAGCATGGGACCCGAGTAAGCGCTAAAGCGCCAACTCTGGTCGACAGAGGCAGATGATGGCAACGATACGAATCCAGACCGACGACTTCGACCTGAACACCGAAGTCGCGGCACTGCGCGCGCGCAACCCGAAGATCGGCGCGGTCGCATGCTTCGTCGGCACCGTGCGCGACCTGAACGAAGGCGATTCGGTCGCCGCGATGGAACTCGAGCACTATCCGGGGATGACCGAGAAGGCGCTCGAGAAGATCGCCGCCGAGGCCGGCCGGCGCTGGCCCGGGATCGACGTCGCGATCGTGCACCGCGTCGGCCGGCTGCTGCCGCTCGACCAGATCGTGATGGTCGCGACGGTCGCGTCGCATCGCGGCGACGCGTTCGCGTCGTGCGAATTCGTGATGGACTACCTGAAGACCGAGGCACCGTTCTGGAAGAAGGAAACGACGCCGGACGGCGAGCGCTGGGTCGATGCCCGCAGTACCGACGATGCGGCGCTCGCGCGCTGGGGCGTCGAATCGGGCAACACGCCGCGTTGAGCGCGTCGTGCGGCGATGTGCCGCAGGCGCTCGAGGGTTCGAGCGCAGCGAATCGTCGTGTCAGGCGTCCGGATCCGTGCCGCGTCCGATGATCCTCGTCGGAAACGGCTCGCCGCGGGCGCGTGACGGCAGCGCATGCGGATCGTCGCCCGTGTCGCGGCGGCGCGGCGCGATCGCGTCGAGCAGCGCCTGCTGCTCGGGCGGAATCGGGTAATCCCAGCCGAAGCGGCTCAACTGCAGGCTCTGCGCGATCCGCAGCGCGGGCTCCATGAAGCGGATGGCCGCGGGCGGCGTGTAGCGCCCCTCGACGGTCTTCAGGAACAGCGACAGCCAGCGGCTGAAATGCGCGGGCTCGATCCCGTCGAGCGGCTGGTGCGCCTGCTGCACGTTGCCGCGATAGCTCTTGGTGCCGAGCACGAGGCTCGACCAGAAGCTCACCATCTTCGGCAGATGGTCGTCCCAGCGGCCGTCCAGCGTCGCGTCGAACACGGGGCCCAGCAGCGGATCGGCGCGCACGCGGTCGTAGAACGCGTACACGAGGTCGCGGATGTTGTCTTCGGTCGGTTCGGCGTCGCGCAGGCGGGCCGGAGCGGTATCGGGCGTGGCGGGCAGGGCGGTCATGGCAAAAAAGGGCCGGGAAATTCAGGGTATCGGTGACGTGTCGGCGGAACGATGGCGCGGGCAACGCGCAGGACGCCGACGGGATTTTGACGCAAAATAGCGTCCACCCCTGCCTGAAAAATGCGCAAATTTCATGCATCTTATTGCGCGCAGGCCGTCCCGGCAACCCGGCGTCGTGGGTGGCCTCGACAGCCGCCCCCGCGCGCGTTCCGATCGACCCGCTTCGCCCGAGCGGGGCACGATCGACGATTTTCCGTATCTGCTCATGAGACTCACCGACTACACCGACTACTCGCTGCGCGTCATGTTGTATCTCGCCGTGCGCGGCGAGGGGCTCGCGACGATCCAGCAGATCTCGGACGCCTACGGCATCTCGAAGAACCATCTGATGAAAGTCGTGCAGCAGCTCGGCGAGCTCGGCTGGGTCGACACCGTGCGCGGCCGCAACGGCGGGCTGCGGCTGTTCCCCGAATCGCTGAAGCTGACGGTCGGCCAGGTGGTGCGCGCGACCGAAAACGATTTCGCGCTGGTCGGCTGCTTCGTGGCCGACGGCGACGAGGCGCGCGGCTGCGTGATCGAGCCGCAGTGCCGCCTGAAAGGTGTGCTGGCGGCCGCGCGCGACGCATTCTTCGCCGAGCTCGACCGCCACACGCTCGGCGAGCTGAGCGTGCCCGCGTCGCCGCTCGCCGCGCTGCTGGGCATTCGTCCGATCGCGCGGGTGCGCGCCGAACCGTCCGGGGATGACGCGCCGGCGGCCGCCGAATCGTCGTCGAGGGGCGACTGACACGCCGGCGCCATCCCCGCCGTCCGCGCTGCGGGCCGCCCACAGGCCGGCGGGTCGCCGCCCGGCGATTTTTGCGTTGAATCAACCCGAATTCCGCTTGAAACCCGTATAACCATCCTCATCTTGGTGTTAATCGAAAATTGGAGGTCTCACCAAATGAGAATCGACAAGCTCACCACCAAGTTCCAGGAAGCACTCTCTGACGCGCAAAGCCTCGCGGCAGGCCGCGACAATCAATACATCGAACCCGTTCACGTGCTGGCGGCGCTGGTCGCGCAGCAGGACGGCTCCGCCCGCTCGCTGATGTCGCGCGCGGGCGTTCACGTGCAGGCGCTGCAAGGCGCGCTGAACGAAGCCATTTCGCGCCTGCCGCAAGTGACGGGCACGGGCGGCGACATCCAGATCGGCCGGGAGCTGGCCGGGCTGCTGAACCAGGCCGACAAGGAAGCGCAGAAGCTCAACGACACGTTCATCGCGAGCGAGATGTTCCTGCTCGCCGTGTCCGACGACAAGGGCGAAGCCGGCAAGCTGGCCCGCCAGCACGGCCTCACGCGCAAGGCGCTCGAAGCCGCGATCGCCGCGGTGCGCGGCGGCTCGCAGGTGCACAGCCAGGACGCGGAAAGCCAGCGCGAGGCGCTGAAGAAATACACGGTCGACCTGACCGAGCGCGCCCGCGCGGGCAAGCTCGATCCGGTGATCGGCCGCGACGACGAAATCCGCCGTTCGATCCAGATCCTGCAGCGCCGCACCAAGAACAACCCGGTGCTGATCGGCGAGCCGGGCGTCGGCAAGACCGCGATCGTCGAAGGGCTCGCGCAGCGGATCGTCAACGGCGAAGTGCCGGAGACGCTGAAGGGCAAGCGCGTGCTGTCGCTCGACATGGCCGCGCTGCTCGCCGGCGCGAAGTACCGCGGCGAGTTCGAGGAGCGCCTGAAGGCCGTGCTCAACGACATCGCGAAGGACGAAGGCCAGACGATCGTGTTCATCGACGAGATTCACACGATGGTCGGTGCCGGCAAGGCCGAAGGCGCGATGGACGCGGGCAACATGCTGAAGCCGGCGCTGTCGCGCGGCGAGCTGCACTGCATCGGCGCGACCACGCTCGACGAATACCGCAAGTACATCGAGAAGGATGCCGCGCTCGAGCGCCGCTTCCAGAAGGTGCTCGTCGACGAGCCGAGCGTCGAGGCGACGATCGCGATCCTGCGCGGGCTGCAGGAGAAGTACGAACTGCACCACGGCGTCGACATCACCGACCCGGCGATCGTCGCCGCGGCCGAGCTGTCGCATCGCTACATCACCGATCGTTTCCTGCCGGACAAGGCAATCGACCTGATCGACGAGGCTGCGTCGAAGATCAAGATGGAAATCGATTCGAAGCCCGAAGAGATGGACAAGCTCGATCGCCGGCTGATCCAGCTGAAGATCGAGCGCGAGGCCGTGAAGAAGGAGCAGGACGAAGCGTCGCAGAAGCGCCTGCAGCTGATCGAGGAAGAGATCGAGCGGCTCGGCCGCGAATATGCTGACCTGGAAGAGATCTGGACCGCCGAGAAGGCCGCGGTGCAGGGCAGCGCGCAGCTCAAGGAAGAGATCGAGAAGGTGCGCGCCGACATCGCGCGTCTGCAGCGGGAAGGCAAGCTGGAGAAGGTCGCCGAACTGCAGTACGGCAAGCTGCCGCAACTCGAGTCGCAACTGAAGCAGGTCACGCAGGCCGAAGAGCAGGAGCAGCACAACCCGACGCGTCCGCGGCTGCTCCGCACGCAGGTCGGCGCCGAAGAAATCGCGGAAGTCGTGTCGCGCGCAACCGGGATTCCGGTGTCGCGGATGATGCAGGGCGAACGCGAGAAGCTGCTGCACATCGAGGAGAAGCTGCACGAGCGCGTGGTCGGCCAGGACGAGGCGATCAGCGCGGTCGCGGATGCGATCCGTCGTTCGCGCGCGGGTCTCGCCGATCCGAACCGTCCGTACGGCTCGTTCCTGTTTCTCGGCCCGACGGGGGTCGGCAAGACCGAGCTGTGCAAGGCGCTGGCGTCGTTCCTGTTCGATTCCGAAGAGCACCTGATCCGCATCGACATGAGCGAGTTCATGGAGAAGCACAGCGTCGCGCGGCTGATCGGCGCGCCGCCGGGCTACGTCGGCTACGAGGAAGGCGGCTACCTGACGGAAGCCGTGCGCCGCAAGCCGTACAGCGTGATCCTGCTCGACGAGATCGAGAAGGCGCATCCGGACGTGTTCAACGTGCTGCTGCAGGTGCTCGACGACGGCCGCATGACCGACGGGCAGGGGCGTACGGTCGACTTCAAGAACACGGTGATCGTGATGACGTCGAACCTCGGCTCGCAGGTGATCCAGGCGATGACGGGTTCGCCGCAGGAAGAGATCAAGGACGCCGTGTGGCTCGAAGTGAAGCAGCACTTCCGTCCGGAGTTCCTGAACCGGATCGACGACGTCGTCGTGTTCCACGCGCTCGATCGCAGCAACATCGAGTCGATCGCGAAGATCCAGCTCGCGCGCCTGCACGACCGGCTCGCGAAGCTCGACATGGCGCTCGACGTGTCGCCGGCGGCGCTCGAGCAGATCGCGAAGGTCGGCTACGATCCGGTGTTCGGCGCGCGGCCGCTGAAGCGCGCGATCCAGCAGGAGATCGAGAACCCGGTCGCGAAGCTGATCCTCGCGGGCCGCTTCGGTCCGAAGGACGTGATCCCGGTCGACGTCAACGACGGCCAGTTCGTGTTCGACCGCGTCGTGCACTGATCGCCGGCAATCGGCCGCGTGTCCGGTTCGCGCCGGGCACGCAAAAACAAACACCCCGCTCAGGCGGGGTGTTTGCATATGGGGCGGCCGAAACCGCCGCCGAGGCCGTCAGCCGGCGCGGCTCAGGCCTGCTTGTTGCCGCCGAACATGCCGGCGAGCTGCGTGAGCGTGCCCAGCACGTTCGACGTGTCGATCTGGCCGCCGGCCGGCACTTCGCCGTTCGGCGTCGCGCTGTTGACGACGTGCGGCAGCACCTGCGCGAGGATCGACGAGGCCTGGCCCGGATCGATGCCGATCTTGCTGGCGAGCGAACCGACGACGTCCGAGCCGAGCACGTTCTGCAGCGTGTCGGGCGAGATCGGCTGGTTTTCGCCGGTGCCGACCCACGAGCCGATCACGTCGCCGGCGCCGCCTTTCTGGAACTTCTCGATCAGGCCGTTCAGCCCGCCCGGCTGGTTGTTGATGAATTCGAGCGCGGTCGCGATCAGCGCGCTTTGCGAGTTGCCGCCGGCCTGGCCGCCGAGCAGACCGCCAACGATATCGAGGAGACCCATGGTTCTTCACCTTTACTGAAAAGGGCGCCGTGACGACGGCGCCCGTTGATCGAATGCCGCGCGCACGCCATCGCGCACGCGGCGCACATCAGGCGCCCGACGCCGCGGCGGCGGAGGCTGCCTTGTCCTTCTTGCTCTTCTTCTTCGAACCCTTCGTCGCCTTCGTGGACGACGCTGCGGCCGGCGCGCTCGCGCCCGCGTCGGCGGAGGCCGCCGCGGCTGCGGCCGCCTTCTCCTTCTTCGAGGCGCGCTTGCCCTTGGCCGGCTTGGTCGCCGCTTCCGGAGCGCTCGCGGCCGGTGCAGGTGCCGCAGCCGTCGTGCCGGCCGTCGCGGTCGTCGACGTCGGAGCGGTGCCTGCCGACGTCGTGGCCGACGTGGTCGACGAGGTCGTCGCGGCCGGCTTCGACAGCTTCACGCCCTTCGGCGGCGTCGACGAGCCGCCGATCGTCAGGCCGTTTTCCTCCAGATGCCCGACCGACTTCGTGCCGAGACCCTTCACGCGGTTCGCGAGATCGTCCGCGTCCTTGAACGGGCCGTTCTTGGTGCGTTCGTCGATGATCGCCTTCGACTTCACGGGGCCGAGGCCCTTCACCGATTCGAGCGCGGCCTGGTCGGCCGTGTTGACTTCGACGGCCGCGGCGAGGCCGGCGGCAAGCGACAGCGATAGCGCGACGAACAGCATCAGCAGCTTTTTCAGCATGGCAAAGGCTCCCTGGTTCTGACGGATGAATGGCTGTTGCAACGGACGGCGGGGCGAGGCCTGGCCGGGCGTCGCCGTTAAGCATAGGACAAATGCGTGCCCTTTTTGAGACAGGCTGACCGAATCTTGCTGAAGGCTTGCGTCGCTGTAAAGACGGAAAGCCGCGTCGGGTGGCCGTTTTGACCATTCTTTACGGTGTCCGCGGCGGTGATTCCAAATTGTTGTACTTGGCCGTGCGACAACGCTTGACTTAGAGTGAACTCTAACTCCTAACCTTGTTCCTGCCATGTCGAAAACCGTATCCAGATCCTCCACCGCCGGTCCGCTCACGATCGGGCAAGTCGCCGAACTGACCGGCGTGTCGACGCATACGCTGCGGTATTACGAGCAGGCCGGCCTGCTGCGCGCGATTTCGCGCACGGCGGCCGGGCACCGGCTCTACGCGCCGGCCGATCTTGACTGGCTGGGCTTCGTGATGCGCCTGAAGGCGACCGGCATGCCGATCGCGCAGATGCAGCAGTTCGCGGCGCTGCGTGCGCAAGGCGAGTCGACGTTCGGTGCGCGGCGGGACTTGCTGGTCGCGCATCGCGACGCGGTGCGCGCACATATCGCGGAGCTGCAGGCGAGCCTCGACGCGATCGGCGACAAGATCACGTACTACGAGACGCAGGAACGCGAGACGGAACGACGGGCGAACCCTACTCACTCATTCTCGGAACAGGACGGACACCATGGAACGACTCGTTGAAGATCGCTATGCGCGCGGCTGGAACAAGCTGAAGGAAATCGACGGCGAAGTAGGCGAACGCGTGATCGCGTCGCTTGCGCCGATCGCGCCGGACTTCGGGCGGCTGATCGTCGAATTCGGTTTCGGCGACATCTACAGCCGGCCGCAGCTCGACCTGAAAGCGCGCGAGATCGCGACGATCGCCGCGCTGGCCGCGCTCGGCAACGCGCAGCCGCAACTGAAGGTGCATGTCGAGGCGGCGCTGAACGTCGGCTGCACGCGCGACGAGATCGTCGAGGTGTTCATGCAGATGGCCGTCTACGCGGGTTTTCCGGCCGCCCTCAACGCGTTGTTCGCCGCGCACGAGGTGTTCACGCGGCGCGATGAAGCGGCCGGTCGGGACGCCGGCACGACCGAAGCGGTCGCGCACGCCGCGTGATGCGACGCGTGCCGACGCATCGCGCGAGCCCAATGCTTCAGAGGCGGTGCGGCGCGACGATCCGGTGTTTCGCGATCCGCCGGTACAACGTCGCGCGCGAGATGCCGAGCGCCTGCGCGGCAGCGTCCGGCCGCCAGCGATGCGCGGTGAGCGCCGCGACGATGCGGCCGCGTTCGTCGTCCGGCAGCGCGCCGGCCGGGCCCGCACCGAGCTGCGCGGCGAGATCGGCGGGCAGGTCGCGCCGCGTCACGCGTGCGGCGTCGCACACCGCGCACGCATAGCGCAGCACGTTGCGCAGCTGCCGCACGTTGCCGGGCCACGGATACGCGGCGAGCTGCTCGGCGAGCGTCGCGTCGAGCGTGAGCACATGGCCGGTCGCCTGCGCTTCCTCGGCGAACACCGCGGCGATCACGTCGCGCACGTCCGCGCGCTCGCGCAGCGGCGGCAGTTCGAACGTCGCGCCGCTCAGCCGGTAATACAGATCCTCGCGGAACGTGCCGTCGGCCACCATCCGCGCGAGATCGCGGTGCGTCGCGCAGATCACGTCGAGATCGACGCGCACCGGCGTATCGCTGCCGAGCGGGACGACCTCGCCGTCGGCGAGCACGCGCAGCAGGCGCGTCTGCAGCGTGAGCGGCATGTCGCCGATTTCGTCGAGGAACAGCGTGCCGCCGTCGGCGAGCGCGATCTTGCCGCGCGCGCCGTGCTTGCGCGCACCGGTGAACGCACCGGCCGCATAGCCGAACAGCTCGCTTTCGATCAGCGCCTCGGGCAGCGCGCCGCAGTTGACCGCGACGAACGGCCGTGTGCGTCGCGCACCGGCGTCGTGGATCGCGCGGGCGAACACTTCCTTGCCCGCGCCGGTTTCGCCAAGCACGAGAATCGGCAGCCGCTTGCTCACGACACGCAGCGCGAGTTCGGCCTGCTGCGCGACCCGCGCGTCGCTGCTGTGCAGGAACGGCGTCAGCGCGCCGACGTGGCGCTGCGCGGTGCCGGGGCGGCGCGATGCCGGGGCGGCCCGTGCCGTGCCGGTTTCGCGGCCGGCGCGCCGTAGCGGCGCGCGCAGCCGTGCGTAGAGCGGGGCGCCGGTCGCGCGCAGCCGCAGCGCGACGATCGCATCGAGCCGCGCGGCGTCGCGCAGCGGCATCTCGGTCGCATCGAAGATCTCGTCGATATGGCGCGGTTCGCGCAGCGCCGGCAGCGCGTCGCGCGCCGTCCGGTTCGCGGCGACGATATTGCCGCATTCGTCGAACGCGATCAGCCATTCGGGTTGCGCCTCGACGTAGTGACGATTCGGATGCCCGAACAATATCCAGTGCTGCGCGGTGCTGTGCACGAAGTAGCCATCCTCGATCAGCGCCGCGCTCTGCCGCACGAGCTGGTACACGAGACGCTGGCTGTCGCGGCCGTCCGGCGACTGGACGGCCGACGCATCGAGCACGCCGATCAGTTCGCCGCCCGGCGCGAAGATCGGGGCCGCGCTGCAGGTGAGCGTGGTGAACGCCGCGCGGAAGTGGTCGGTCTTGTGCACGGTGATCGGCGCGAGATCGGTCAGCACGCTCGCGACGCCGCAGGTGCCTTCCTCGCTTTCCGACCAGCACGAGCCGATGTGCAGCCCCGCATGACGGAAGTCGTTGCGGCGTTCGCGGTCGATCCGGTAATCGATCGTCACGCCGTGCGCGTCGGTCAGCATCACGCAGTAGTCGGCGACGCGAATCATGTCGTGCAGGCGTGTCAGGCACTGGCCCGATGCGCGCAGGAAGGCCTCCTCCTTGTCGCGCACCTCGCGCAGCTCGGCCGCGGTCAGCACGCGCGGGCCGATCGACGACGCCGGGTCGAGCGCGTAGCGCTCGAGCGAGCGCTGCCACGACGACACGAGACGCGCGGAATCGGCCGGCGCGGGCAGGCGCCCGGCGAGCGCGCCGAGCACACGGTCGGCGTGCTGGGCCTGGGGGACTGCGTAGGGCATGATCGGCTCCGGTTCCGTACGGCGGGGAATTCGATGTTCTTGTAGCACATCCGCTTGCGCGGATCACATTGCATCGCAGCACGCGCGCGGCGTGAGACGGTCGTCTCAGCGGTATCTCAGCCGGTCTCGCGCGGCTGAGACGCGCGGGCAGGCCGCGCGCAACGGTGGGCCGGCGCACGGCGGTGCGCGCCGCGCCGCGAGCCGCGTGGCTTGCCGGCGAAATTGCGGTCCGGATGAAGGCGCCGAAACCGGCGCGCCAGGAGATCGACCGCGTGAGACACACGGGCGGTTTCGCAGGGCGTCGGGCGCTCGCGGCAGCAGATGCCGATGCCTGGCGTACCGGCCGAGCCAGTCCACACGCGGGTTTCGCGGTCATTGCACACACGGTGGCACGCCGCTTGCAGATGTCACGGGCAAGCCGGCGCAATCGCGTCGGCGACGACGATCCGCTGCCCTCGATGACGGCGGACGACACATGCAAGGCCGGCGCGCGAGCGCCGGCCCACTGGATGGAGACAAGCCCGTGACGACGCCCGTGACCGTCGGCGTGATCGCGAACCCCGCATCGGGGCGCGACATTCGCCGCCTGACGACGCATGCATCCGTATTCCCGACGGCGGAAAAGGCCAACATGGTCGTGCGCCTGCTCGCCGGCCTCGGTGCGATGGGCGTCGAGCGCGTGCTGACCTTGCGCGACAAGACGGGCATCGCGACGCTGCTGATGCGTGCGCTCGATACGCATCGCGCGGTCGCGCCGCACGAGCGCTGGCCCGACGTCGAATTCGTCGACCTGCCGATCTCGGACACCGTCGCCGACACGCAGGCCGGTGCCGCCTACATGCGACGGATGGAAGTCGCGTTGATCGTCGTGCTCGGCGGCGACGGCACGCATCGCGCGGTCGCCGCGCATTGCGGCGCGACGCCGCTCGTCGCGCTGTCCACCGGCACCAACAATGCGTTTCCCGAACATCGCGAAGCGACCGTCGCGGGCGTCGCGGCAGGACTTGCCGCGACCGGCGCCGTGCCGGCGGAGGTCGCGTTCATGCGCAACAAGCGGCTCGTCGTGCGCTGCGCGGCGGGCGCGAACGCGGGGCGCGAGGAGATCGCGCTCGTCGACGTATGCGCGGCCCGCCAGCGCTTCATCGGTGCGCGCGCGATCTCGGGGCCCGACGACATCGACACGCTCTACCTGACGTTTGCGGAGCCGGACGGCATCGGCCTGTCGGCGCTCGGCGGCGCGTGGGCCCCGCTCGAGCGCAGCGCACCGCACGGGCTCGCGATGCGCTTCGCCGCCGACGGCAAGACCGCCGGCACGCCGCTCGTCGCGCCGATCGCGCCCGGCCGCGTCGATCGTGTCGTGATGCGCAGCTGCGAGCGGCTCGAGCCGAATGCGTGGCAGACGATCCCGTTCGAGCACGGCACGCTCGCGTTCGACGGCGAGCGCGAGATCGAGGTCGCGCGCGGCGAGCGCTACGAGATCGCGCTCGACTGGCGCGGGCCGTTGACGGTCGATGTCGGCCGCACGCTGCGTTACGCGTCGTCGCGGCAGCTGTTGCGCGATGCCGGCGCGTGGCGCTTCTGATCGCGGCTTCGCGACGGCATCTCGATCGGATTCCGAACCTTCTACAAGGAGACTTCGCCATGACAGCCCGTTTCGACGAACCGGTCGCCATCGCGCGCATGCGGGCCGCGCGCGTCGACGGGCGCGTCACGTTTCACTGACGGCCGCAGGGCCGCCATGCAATCCGTCGCCGCAGCATTGCCGCGGCGGCATTCGCAGTCAGACCTATCCAGGAGACACACATGACCGTTTCGACACAGCTCAGCAGGGACACGCTGCTGGACGCCTACCGGCTGATGCGCACGATCCGCGAATTCGAGGAGCGCCTGCACGTCGAGTTCGCGACCGGCGAAATCCCCGGCTTCGTTCACCTGTACGCGGGCGAGGAGGCTTCCGCGGTCGGCACGATGCTGCATCTCGGACTTGCGGACTACGTCGCCACCACGCACCGCGGGCACGGCCACTGCATCGCGAAAGGCGTCGACGTGCACGGGATGATGGCCGAGATCTACGGCAAGAAAACGGGCGTCTGCCACGGCAAGGGCGGCTCGATGCACATCGCCGACCTGGCGATGGGGATGCTCGGCGCGAACGGGATCGTCGGCGCGGGCGGCCCGCTCGTGTGCGGCGCGGCGCTCGCGGCCAAGCACAAGAAGACCGGCGGCGTCGGCGTGTGCTTCTTCGGCGACGGCGCGTCGAACCAGGGCGTGATCTTCGAATCGATGAACCTCGCGTCGGTGTGGCGCCTGCCGGCGATCTTCGTGGCCGAGAACAACGGCTATGCGGAAGCGACGTCGTCGAGCTGGTCGGTCGCGACGGACAACATCGCCGACCGCGCGAACGGCTTCGGGATGCCGGGCGTGATCGTCGACGGCTTCGACTTCTTCGCGGTGCACGAGGCGCTCGGCGAGGCCGTCGCGCGCGCGCGCAACGGCGGCGGCCCGACGCTCGTCGAGGTGAAGTTCACGCGCTACTTCGGCCATTTCGAAGGCGATGCGCAGACCTACCGCGCGCCGGGCGAAGTGCAGAAGCTGCGCGACGAGAAGGACTGCCTGAAGCATTTCGAAGCGCGCGTCGTGCGTGCCGAGGTGCTGACGACCGACGATCTGCGCGCGGTCGATGCGCAGGTGAAGGCGCTGATCGACGATGCGGTCGCGCAGGCGAAGGCCGCGCCGCTGCCCGACGCGGCCGACCTGCTGACCGACGTGTACGTGTCGTACCCGTGAGCGCGATCTGACACAGCTGCCGGCGGCCGGCGCGGCCGGCACGGCGAACCGAATATCCCAGGAGACAGACATGGCAAGGAAGATCACTTATTCGCAGGCGATCAACGAGGCGCTCGCGCAGGAAATGGCGCGCGACGACAGCGTGATCGTGATGGGCGAGGACAATGCGGGCGGCGCGGGCGCGCCGGGCGAGGACGACGCATGGGGCGGCGTGCTCGGCGTGACGAAGGGGCTGTTTCACAAGTTTCCGGGCCGCGTGCTCGATACGCCGCTGTCGGAAGGCGGCTACATCGGCGCGGCGGTCGGCGCGGCCGCATGCGGGATGCGGCCCGTCGCGGAGCTGATGTTCATCGATTTCATGGGCGTGTGCTTCGACCAGATCTTCAACCAGGCCGCGAAATTCCGCTACATGTTCGGCGGCAAGGCCGTGACGCCGGTCGTGATCCGCGCGATGTACGGCGCGGGCCTGCGCGCGGCCGCGCAGCATTCGCAGATGCTCACGTCGCTGTTTACGCACATTCCGGGGCTGAAGGTCGTGTGCCCGTCGACGCCTTACGACGCGAAGGGGCTGCTGATCCAGTCGATCCGCGACAACGATCCCGTGATCTTCCTCGAACACAAGCTTCTCTACACGCGCGAAGGCGATGTACCTGAGGAGTCCTATGCGATTCCGTTCGGCGAGGCGAACGTCGTGCGCGAAGGCGACGACGCGACGATCGTCACGTACGGCCGGATGGTGCATCTCGCGACCGACGCGGCCGCGAAGCTCGCGAAGGACGGCATTCACGTCGACGTGATCGACCTGCGTACGACGTCGCCGCTCGACGAGGAAACGATCCTCGAAAGCGCGGCGCGCACCGGGCGCGTGGTGGTGGTCGATGAAGCGAACCCGCGCTGCTCGATCGCGACCGACATCGCCGCGCTCGTCGCACAGCGCGCGTTCCGGACGCTCAAGGCGCCGATCGAGCTCGTCACCGCGCCGCATACGCCCGCGCCGTTCGCCGGCGTGCTGGAAGACCTTTACATCCCGTCCGCCGACGCGATCGCGCAGGCGGTACTCAAGACCAGGAGCTGACACGATGTCGATTCACATGATCACGATGCCCAAGTGGGGGCTGTCGATGGAGCAGGGGCAGGTCAACGGCTGGCTGAAGGCGATCGGCGAGCGCGTGACGAAGGGCGACGAAGTGCTCGACGTCGAGACCGACAAGATCTCGTCGGGCGTCGAGTGCGCGTTCGACGGCACGCTGCGCCGGCAGGTCGCGCAGGAGGGCGAGACGCTGCCCGTCGGCGCGCTGCTCGGCGTGGTGGCCGCGGCCGAGGCGAGCGATGCCGACATCGACGCGGCGATCGCCGAATTCCAGCGCGATTTCGTGCCGGCCGCGGCCGCCGACGATGCGGCCGGCCCGCAGCCCGAGAAGGCGCAGATCGGCGGACGCACGGTCCGGTTCCTGAAGCTCGGCGACGGCTCGGGCACGCCCGCCGTGCTGATCCACGGCTTCGGCGGCGACCTCAACAACTGGCTGTTCAACCACGCGGAGCTCGCCGCGCACCGGCCCGTCTGGGCGCTCGATCTGCCGGGGCATGGCGAGTCGGGCAAGGCAGTCGACACCGGCAGCCTCGACGAACTGGCCGATGCGGTGCTCGCGCTGCTCGATGCGCAGCACATCGAGCGCGCGCACCTGATCGGCCATTCGATGGGCGGCGCGGTGGCGATGACGTTGGCCGACAGCGCGCCGGAGCGCGTCGCATCGCTGACGCTGATCGCGAGTGCTGGGCTCGGCGCCGACATCAACCGCGATTACATCGACGGCTTCGTCGCCGGCAACAGCCGCAACACGCTGAAGCCGCACCTCGGCGCGCTGTTCGCGGACCACGCGCTCGTCACGCGGCAACTGGTCGAGGATCTCGTCAAGTACAAGCGGCTCGAAGGCGTGCAGGCCGCGCTGGAGAAGATCGCGAGCGCCGCGTTCGACGGTGCGGCCCAGCGGCGCGTGTTCCGCGACCGCGTCGGGTCGCTCGCGCCGCGCACGCTCGTGATCTGGGGCGAGCGCGACCAGGTCATTCCGGCGCAGCACGCGCAGGGCTTGCCGGACGGCGTGCGTGCCGAGGTGATCGCCGGCAGCGGCCACATGGTGCAGATGGAGGCGGCTGCCGACGTGAACCGCCTGATCGTCGCGTTCCTCGGAGACTGACGATGACCGCCGCGCTCGAACGACCCAGCCTCACCGCGCTCGGCCAGCCGGGCGCGCGCAGGCGCGACAAGCTCGCGCGCATTCCGGTGCGCGTCGAGCCCGCGGGCGGCGCGGCGCTGCCGAAGCCGCCGTGGCTGCGGGCGCGGCCGATGATGAGCGGGGCGGTCGCCGACATGGCGGCCGTGCTGCGCGAGCATCGGCTGCATTCCGTCTGCGAGGAGGCGATGTGCCCGAACATCGGCGAATGCTTCGCGCAGCGCACCGCGACCTTCATGATCATGGGCGGGCTGTGCACGCGGCGCTGCCCGTTCTGTGACGTCGCGCACGGCCGTCCCGAGCCGCTCGATGCCGACGAGCCCGCGCGGCTCGCGGCCGCGGTCGCGGCGCTCGGGCTGCGCTACGTCGTGATCACGTCGGTCGATCGCGACGACCTGCGCGACGGCGGCGCCGCGCATTTCGCCGCCTGCATCGCGGCGGTGCGCGCGAGCGTGCCGGGCATCGGCGTCGAGGTGCTGACGCCCGATTTCCGCGGCCGCGTCGCGCGTGCGCTCGATGCGTTGTCGTCGGCGTGGCCGGACGTGTTCAATCACAACATCGAGACGGTGCCGTCGCTGTATCGGGCGGCGCGGCCGGGCGCCGACTATCGCGGCTCGCTCGAACTGCTCGCGCACGCGAAGGCCGCGCGGCCGACGCTCGTGACGAAATCGGGCTTGATGCTCGGGCTCGGCGAGTGCGACGACGAGGTGCGGGACACGCTGCGCGACCTGCGCGCGCACGAGGTCGACGTGCTGACGCTCGGCCAGTATCTCGCGCCGTCCGCGCACCATCTGCCGGTGCGACGCTACGTGAGCCCCGAGGCGTTCGCCGCGTGGCGCGACGAGGGGCTGGCGCTCGGTTTCAGGGAAGTCGTTGCCGGACCGCTCGTGCGGTCCTCGTACCACGCGGCCGACGTGCTGGAGGACGCGTAGGCCGCACGCCGTGCGTCATGCGCCGTATGCGCCGACGGCCGGTTGCGCGCGGCTGACGTGGCGCAGGTAGAGCGCGAGGCCCGCGCCCGCCAGCATCAGGCTGATCGTGTTCGCGAACCAGAAGCCGCGCGCGCCGGTCAGCCAGGCGGGGGCGAGGCCGCCGACGTCGAAGCCGAGCACGTAGCCGCCGCCGAGTCCGACGCCCCACAGCGCGACCGCATAGATCACGGTCGGGACGATCGCGACCTTGTACGCGCGCAGCACGAAGGCGGACGTGATCTGCAGCGCGTCGAAGAAGTGGTAGCAGGTGACGATCGCGACCAGCGGCAGCGCGGCGGCGGCCACGGCCGGATTCGGCGTGTAGCCGCTGACGATCAGCGGACGCAGCGTGAACACGAGCACGCCGTACGCGGCCGCGATCCCGCACGCGAGCATCACGCTGTGCCGGCCGAGCAGCCGCGCCTCGTCCGGGCGGCCGGCACCGAGCGCGCGGGCCACCAGCGTCGACGCCGCGACCCCGATCGACAGTGGCGTCATGTACAGCACCGCGCCGATGTTGCCGGCGATCTGGTGGCCGGCGAGCGTCGTCGTACCGAACTGCGCGATGAAGAGCGCCATGCACGTGTACGACGTGACCTCGATCAGGTACGACAGGCCCATCGGCACGCCGAGCTTCAGGATCGCCTTCTGGCGCGCCCAGACGGGCCAGCAAAAGCGCGAGAAGATCGAAAGCGGCGAGAACACGTCGAGCTTCGCGAGCAGCGTGAAGCCGATCAGCGCGAGCGCCCAGTTGATCAGCGTACTGGCGAGCCCGCAACCGGGGCCGCCGAGGGCCGGCACGCCGAGCCCGCCGAAGATGAACCACACGTTGAGCGGAAACTTGAGCAGCAGCGCGCCGACCTGCAGGATCATCGCGAGGCGCGGCTTGCCGGCCGCGTTGGTCAGCGCGTTGTAGATCCGGAACACGAGGCTCGCCGGCAGGCCGTACGACAGGATTCGCAGGTAATCGACCGTGCGGTCGTGCAACGCGGGCGGCGCGTGGGCGATGTGCAGCAGCGGTTCGGGAAAATGCAGCAGCAGGAAGCCGGGCACCGCGAGCATCAGCGCGAGCCACAGCGCCTGGCGGACTTCCTCGCCGATCTCGGCGTAACGCCGCGCGCCGTACAGCTGCCCGGTGATCGGCTGCAGCGCGGACAGGATGCCCGTCAACCCGATGTAGACCGACACGTAGATCGACGAACCGAGCCCGAGCGCGGCGAGGTCGATGGCAGAGTAGCGGCCGACCATCGCCGTGTCGATCACGCCGAACGCGATGATCGCGAGCTGGCCGACGAGCACCGGCCACGCGAGGCCGACGATCCGGCGGATGTCGGCGAACATCGTCAATCGACCGCCCGGTGGCGTGGGCCACGGCGCTTGACGGGCGCCGCCGGCCGCTCGATGCGCTCGTACAGGCGGAAGCGCTCGTCGCGGTCGGCCACGCGGCGGCCTTCCCATACGAGACGCCACACGTATTGCGACATCGCGCTCGGCTCGCCGAAGTCGGCGCGGTCCTGGCGCAGGATCACGTCGCAGTCGCCCGAGAATTCGAAGTGCATGTCGCCGAAATACGCGAAGGTCGCGATCTGCGCATCGCCGAGCCGCACGGGCGAGATGCACTCATAGTCTTTCGGCAGGTGCGACGCGATCTGTTGCGCGACGTCGCTGTAGGTCCGGCCGTAGTTGACGATCGGCAGCCACAGCGTCATCAGCAGCACCCACATCAGCGTGGTGCCCGCACCCGACAGCACGACGCTGCGCCACAGCACCTTCGGCTGGCGCGAGACGCGCCAGCGCGCGAGCAGGCACCAGCACACGGTGACGATCACCGCGCAGACGAACGACAGGATCTTGAAGTGCGGTACGTAGCCCGGCACGAGGCGCGCGAGGTTGCGCGCGAGCGGATGCGGGAAGCCGGTGAGCGACGCGAGCCACACGAGCCACACGAAGGTGCCGAGGATCGTGAAGCTCAGCACCGCGAACCAGTCGAACGCGTTGATCGCGCCGCGCTTGAGGGTCGGCAGCGCGAAGGTGGCGAGCACCGCGAGCGGCGGCAGCAACAGCATGTACATGCGGTTCGACTGCTGGCTCTGCAGGATCACGAGCGCGACGAGCGGCACCACGACCGACAGTGGAATCGCGATGTGCGCGCGGCGGCGCATGCCGGCCCAGCTCCACCAGGCCCAGATCGCGAGCGGCCACGCGGGCCACGTGAACAGCGGCAGGTTCTTCGCCGCATAGGCGAGCACCGCGGTCGGCGGGCCCGAGAAGCGCATTAGGCTGCCGTGGATCCACTGGTTGAAGAACCACGCGGCGTCGTCCGGCGCTGCCTGGAAGGCGGCGAGCGGCCACAGCGCGAAGATCGCGGCCGCGAGCGGCAGGCCGATCAGCGGCAGGCGCAGGTTGCGCATCTCCGGCGTGACGAGCCACAGCGCGGCCGTGCCGGCGAGCAGCGCGACGACCAGCACCGGGTTGCCGGACAGTGCGACCAGGCCGATCGCGGCGCCCCACCACAGCGCACCTTGCAGCGGCTTGTCGATGCCGCGCACGATGCCGTACACGAACATCGCGATCCACGCGAACTGCGCGAGTTGCGGCGTCGTTTCGTGGCCGCGCTCCGCGAGCCCGAAGCATGCGACGAGGACCAGCAGCGCGCCGTCGGCGAGCGTGCGGCCGTAGTCGCGCGGCTCCGGCTCGCCGCCGAATGCGTACTTGAACGGCTGGACCTCCGCACGCCGGCCGAGCAGATAGGCCGCGTACCAGACGAACGCGCACGCGACGCAGAACAGCACGCCCGTGTCGACGCGCGACGCGTTGCTCGCGTCGACCCACGGCGCCAGCGCGCGGATCGACAGCGCGCCGAGCCAGTAGGCGAGCGGCCCGTCGGTCGTGATGAACTTGCCGACGAGATTCGGCAGCAGCCAGTCGTGCCAGCCGCCGGTGGCCATCGTCCACATCACGCCGAAGCCCGCCGCGTCCTCGTTCTTCCACGGGTCGCGGCCGAACAGGCCGAACGCCGCGTAGACGAGGCAGAGCGTGAGCAGCAGCCAGCGCGGCAGCGCGCGCGTGGCGGAGGCGGTGAGGCGAACGACAGGCTTCATGCAGATGAGCGATTTGTTATGGGCGGGCGGCCGGTGCGGTCATGCGCCGACGGTGCGGATTCGAGCATCCGGCATTGTAGACGCGCCGGCCGTTGCGCGTCAGACGATTGCCCGGCCCCGGCCGCCGTGCGGCGTTTCCCGGCGAGCGGCGACAAAAAAGGGCAGCCTGGGCTGCCCTTTCGTGCGGTACCGGTGCATTGCAACCACCGGAACGGTGCGAAGCTTACTTCGCCTTGCCGTTGGCGCGAACGCCGAACTTGTTCTTGAACTTCTCGACACGGCCTGCCGTGTCCATGATCTTTTGTTGACCCGTGTAGAACGAGTGCGATTCCGACGACACTTCGATCTTGGCGAGCGGGTAGGTCTTGCCTTCGTGTTCGATGGTTTCACGCGTCTGGATCGTCGAGCGCGTGATGAACTTGAAGCCGTTCGACATGTCTTGGAAGACGACTTCGCGGTAGTCCGGGTGAATGCCAGGTTTCATGATGTTCCTTGGTGAGAGCGGTAGCCAACCCGCCGCTTGCCGTGCCGGACCGCACACATTTGCGCGATTTCAGCCGACGTCAAGCCCGGCGCGAGCCACTTGCCTAAGGTCGAAAAACGGCGATTATGCCAGAAAATCAGACGGTTGACGAATAATTTTCATCACGCGTCGAGGGCGCCCGTGTGGGCCGGATCCTGCCGGTAATAGCGGGCGAGCAGCCGGTAGAGCTCCGGAAATTCGGACTCGAACGCGCGCGGTCGCACGAACAGCGCCTCGCTGCACACCGCGAAGAACTCCGACGGGTGATCGGCCGCATAGGGATCGATCAGCGAGTCGCGCTCGAAGCGCGCCCACGCGCGATCCGGCACCGCATCGACGCGCGCGCAGAACTGGTCGTACGCGTGCTCGAACACGTCGGCCCACGCCTGCGCGTCGAGGTGCGGCGCGTGCCAGCGGCGAAAGAGGGGCGGATAGCCGTCGGCCTCGCCGTTGACCATGTCGATCTTGTGCGCGAACTCGTGGATCACGACGTTGTACGCGTCGCGGCCGTCCGTCATCTGCGCGTCTTCCCACGACAGGATCACCGGCCCGCCTTCCCACGCTTCGCCGCTCGCGTCCTGTTCGACTTCATGGACGACTCCGTCCTCGTCCTGCACGGTCTTGCGGATCACGAATTCGCCCGGATACACGACGACGCCGACCCAGCCGTCGTACAACGACAGATCGAGATTCAGCACGGGCAGGCACGCCTGCGCGGCGATCGCGACGATCATCTCGTCGGTCAGCTCGAGCCCGTGCGCGGTCGAAAACGATTTCTTCGCGATGAACAGGCTCGTCAGCTCGCGCAGGCGGCCCAGGTCGCCGGGCGTCAGCGCATCGAGGAACGGCAGGCGTGCGACGGTGTCCTGCCACAGTGCATCGGGAATCGGGTGGCTGCGCAGCGCGCGGTCGCGGCGGCGGTCGTCGAACCAGCGGGTCAGTTTCGAGAGCATGGAAGCAGCGCGGGGAAATCCAAAGCCTGTCTTTTAACTCAATCGATCTCTTTTTGCCATGCCGCGAACAGGCCGCCGACCAGCGCGACACCCGCGAGGAAATAGAAACCGTCGAGCGACGCGAGGAACGACGCCTGTTGCGCGACCATCCGCGCGATCGATGCGATCGCGAGGGCGTGCGCCTCGTTCAGCGCATGGCCGGCGGCCGCATAACCGCGCGTGAGGGCGTCGACGGTCTGCTGGAACAGCGGATCGAACACGTTCGCGCGCTCGACGAGCCGCGTCTGGTGCAGGGCCAGCCGGTGTTGCTCGACGATGATCACCGACGACGTCGCGAACGAGATCGTCAATTGCCGCACGATGTTCTTCAGCCGATAGCCGTGCGTGTATTCGTCGATCGCGAAGATGCGGAACGTCAGGTTCGCGACGGGCAGCACGATGAACAGCAGCAACAGCCCGCGCAGCAGCAGCGGGACGATCAGCGCGGCCTCGCCGACCTGGGGCGTCATCCGCGTCATCCACAGCGCGGCCGTGACCGCGATCGCGAACCCCGGCACGACGAACCACTTCTTGTGCGTGACGCGCTTCGCATGGCGCAGGTAGGCGAACAGCGCGGTGGCCGAGATCAGCGACATCGTGCCGACCAGGCGCCCGGCGTTCTCGACCGGATAGCCGAGCCCGCCTTCGAGCAGGCGGGACGTCAGGTAGCTGAAGCCCGTCGACTCGTAGTAATAGAACATGTACAGCAGCAGCCCGACCTGGAACGTGCGCTCGCGAAACGCGTGCAGCCGCACGAGCGGCGTCGGATGGTTCCACTGGTGATGGGCGAACCACGCGAGCGCGCCGAGGCCGGCGATCGTCAGCAGGATCAGCATCGGCGAGCCGCTGTAGAGCTGGTAGTGCACCTGCTGCAGCACGATCTGCAGCGCGCCTTGCGCGAGCGCGAACACGACGTATGGCCAGAAATGCCCGGAGCCGCGTTCGTCGTCGGGCGTCCTGCCGGAATCGGGGAGCGTGAGCAGCGCGAGGATCGCGAACGCGATGCCCGCGGGCGCGGTGCAGGCGAACAGCGCGCGCCACGTCGAATGCGCGACGAGCAGCCCGCCGGCGATCGGCGCGAGCGCGCTGCCGAGCAGGATCATGATCAGGAACGCGCGCGTGGCGGGCGGCCGCTCCTGCGGCTTGAAGCTGACCTGGATCAGGATCCGGCAGGCACCCATCATCGGGCCGATGAAATAGCCCTGGAAGCCGCGCGCGAACGCGAGTTCGAGCGACGTGTCGGCGAGCGCGGCCGCGATCGCGCCGAACGAGAACATCAGCATGCAGCCGGCGACGTAGCGGCGATGCCCGAGCCGGTCGACCCACCATTGCTGCTGAAGGATGCCGAGCACGGCCGTGACCGCATACGCGCTCGACGACCACACGAGTTCGTCGGGCGATGCGTTGACGCCGCCCGCGATGTAGCTCGCGAAGAACGAGAAGGCCGCGTTGTCGAAATAGTCGATGCCGGTGACGAGCGCGAGCGCCCACGGGAACAGGTCCGCGCGCAGGTTCGCGCGGCTCCATAGCGGCGAGCGACCCGGCGCGACGTTCATTCCCGGTCCTTGCGCGTACGCCGCGCGCCGGCCTCGGCCTGCCGTTGCGCGATCAGCGCGTCGGGGTTTTCGCCGGCGAGACGCCGTTCGACGTAGTCGATGTCGTGCTGCAGTTCCTTGCGCAGCGCGACCGCTTCCTTCAACTCGCGCTGGACGGCCGCGATCCGCTGGTCGAGCGTGTCGATCTGTTCGGCGAGCCCCGAGCGGATCTCGCGCAACGATGCGTCCGAATAGCGGCGCCGACCATCGCCCGTTTCTTCCAGCGGGCGCTTGAGCATCTCGGTGATGCCGTGCAGCGAAAAGCCGAGCGCGCGCAGCCGCAGGATGCGGGCGAAGCGTTCGAGATCGGCTTCGTCGTACAGGCGATAGCGGCCGCCGCTGCGCGACGGCGTGACGAGTCCGCGCTCTTCGTAGTACTTCAGCGTGCGCGGCGTGACGCCGAGCCGCGACGCGGCGTCGCTCACGGTCAGCAACGAGGGGGAGGCGTCGTTCGGCATCGGGATGGCAGGGGCTTCGGTCGGGACGATGGCGCGATTATAGATCAACCTGTACGTTCACGTACAGGTTGACGCGAAAAAACGGCCGCCGGGCGAAACGCGCGGGCGGCCGTTCGGTGCGGGGCGAGGGCGATCAGCCGCCGCGGCGCATCAGGTCGAAGAACTCGGAATTGCTCTTCGTCTGGCGGATCTTGTCGAGCAGGAACTCCATCGCCTCGACTTCGTCCATGTCGTGGATGAACTTGCGCAGCACCCAGATCTTTTGCAGGATCTCGGGCTTTATCAGCATTTCTTCGCGGCGCGTGCCCGACTTGTTCAGGTTGATCGACGGATAGACGCGCTTTTCCGCGAGACGGCGCTCGAGGTGCACTTCCATGTTGCCGGTGCCCTTGAACTCTTCGTAGATCACGTCGTCCATGCGGCTGCCGGTCTCGATCAGCGCGGTGCCGATGATCGTCAGCGAGCCGCCTTCCTCGATGTTGCGCGCGGCACCGAAGAAGCGCTTCGGGCGCTGCAGCGCGTTCGCGTCGACACCGCCCGTCAGCACCTTGCCCGACGCCGGGATCACGGTGTTGTAGGCGCGGGCGAGACGCGTGATCGAGTCGAGCAGGATCACGACGTCGTGCTTCATTTCGACGAGGCGCTTGGCCTTCTCGATCACCATTTCGGCGACCTGCACGTGACGCGTGGCCGGTTCGTCGAAGGTCGATGCGATCACTTCGCCGGCGACCGAGCGCTGCATTTCGGTCACTTCTTCGGGGCGCTCGTCGATCAGCAGCACGAACAGGATGACGTCCGGATGGTTCTGCTTGATCGCGTGTGCGATGTGCTGGAGCATCACGGTCTTGCCCGACTTCGGCGACGCGACGAGCAGGCCGCGCTGGCCCTTGCCGATCGGCGCGATCATGTCGATGATGCGGCCCGTGACGTTTTCTTCGCCGCGCATTTCGCGTTCGAGCGACAGCGGCTTGTTCGGGTGCAGCGGCGTGAGGTTCTCGAACATGATCTTGTGTTTCGAGGCCTCGGGCGGCTGCCCGTTGACTTTGTCGACCTTCACCAGCGCGAAGTAGCGCTCGCCATCCTTCGGCGTGCGGACTTCACCTTCGATGGTGTCGCCGGTGTGCAGGTTGAAGCGGCGGATCTGCGACGGGCTGATGTAGATGTCGTCGGTGCTCGCGAGGTACGACATTTCCGGCGAGCGCAGGAAGCCGAAGCCGTCCGGCAGCACTTCGAGCGTACCGTCGCCGAAGATCGTCTCTCCCGTCTTGGCGCGCTTTTTGAGAATGGCGAACATCAGCTCCTGCTTGCGCAGGCGGTTCGCGTTTTCGATCTCCAGGCCATTGGCCATTTCGATCAGTTCGGACACGTGCAGAGACTTGAGCTCGGATAAATGCATACGGAGAACCCGCCAGGGAGGAGAAGCGACGAAAAGAAATAAGGGAGGAGGGGCGAGCGGAGGCGCTCTGAGACTTAATGCGTCTTGTAGACGTTTTTTGATTCTAGCATACGCCGATTCGCGCCTGAGCGGCCGATCGGCGGCTTGACGGGGGACGTGTTGTCGGTTGACAACACGTCCGCGGAACGGCCGGTATTACAGGTGGCTGTCCAGGAATGCGGTGAGTTGCGACTTCGACAGCGCACCGACCTTCTGTGCGGCCGCCGCGCCGTTCTTGAACAGGATCAGCGTCGGGATGCCGCGCACGCCGAACTTCGCAGGCGTTGCCTGGTTGTCGTCGACGTTGATCTTCGCGATCTGCAGCTTGTCGCCGTAGTCCTTCGCGACTTCGTCGAGGATCGGGGCGATCATCTTGCACGGGCCGCACCATTCGGCCCAGAAGTCGACGAGCACGGGCTTGTCGGATTTGACGACGTCCTGTTCGAACGATGCGTCGCTGATGTGTTTGATCTGTTCGCTCATTGGGTCAATACCTCTTACGGTTCGGGGACTGCCTGCTTGGCGCGTTGCGGCGCTCCGGCGGCCTGTCGGCTGCCGGCCGCTGCGGCAGGTCACTCCGCTCCCCGGAAGGAGGGGCGTAAGCGCTGCTTGGCGCGGCTCGCGGGTCGTTCGGGCGTCATATTAGCCTAAATTGCTATCTGCTGCGGGCGGCGATAGTAGCCGCTACGCGAGTAGGGGTACGACGCGCCGTTCGACCGTTGTGATCCGAACGTGGAGGCCGCCTCGCAAAATACAAGAGTCACGGTCTCCATCGCGGATTCTGTCCACCTGTTCGCGCCGGATCGACAAGCCCGTACGCGCGCCGGTTCGCTCGATCGTGCGCATTGTTGCGAACAAACGGTCGCATTTGGCCGGAAGCGGTGATAGAATATGCCGTGACGGGCCTCCTCGCATGGTGGGGCGGTGAACCTGGTCAGGTCGGGAACGAAGCAGCCACAATCGTTTTCTGCCAGTGCCGAGGGTCGGGCTCGTCACCTTTCCTCTCGCCCCGTTCGCCGGGCGTTTTTTATTTCTGCGTCATTCTCCGCTTTACCTGCGTCTTGCCCGTTTTCCGCACCGTTTCGCGTGTCGGCGCGACGCAGCGTTACTGATACAATTTCCCGATGACCTATCAAGTTCTCGCACGCAAGTGGCGTCCGAAGGATTTCGCTTCGCTCGTCGGCCAGGAGCACGTCGTCAGGGCGCTCACGCACGCGCTCGACGGCGGGCGTCTCCATCACGCCTATCTGTTTACCGGAACCCGCGGCGTCGGCAAGACGACGCTGTCGCGGATCTTCGCGAAGGCGCTCAACTGTGAAACCGGCGTCACGTCGCAGCCGTGCGGCGTGTGCCGCGCGTGCCGCGAGATCGACGAAGGCCGCTTCGTCGACTACGTCGAAATGGATGCCGCGAGCAACCGCGGCGTCGACGAAATGGCCGCGCTGCTCGAGCGCGCGGTGTACGCGCCCGTCGATGCGCGCTTCAAGGTCTACATGATCGACGAAGTGCACATGCTGACGAACCACGCGTTCAACGCGATGCTGAAGACGCTCGAGGAGCCGCCGCCGCACGTCAAGTTCATCCTCGCGACCACCGATCCGCAAAAGATTCCCGTCACCGTGCTGTCGCGCTGCCTGCAGTTCAACCTGAAGCAGATGCCGGCCGGGCACATCGTGTCGCACCTCGAACGGATCCTCGGCGAAGAGCAGATCTCGTTCGAGCAGCAGGCGCTGCGTCTGCTCGCGCGCGCCGCGCAGGGCAGCATGCGCGATGCGCTGTCGCTGACCGACCAGGCGATCGCGTACTCGGCGAACGAAGTGACCGAATCGGCGGTGTCGGGCATGCTCGGCGCGCTCGACCAGACTTACATGGTGCGCCTGCTCGATGCGCTCGCGGCCGGCGCCGGCCCCGAGATCCTCGCGATCGCCGACGAGATGTCGCTGCGCAGCCTGTCCTTTTCCACCGCGCTGCAGGATCTCGCCAGCCTGCTGCACCGGATCGCCTGGGCGCAGTTCGCGCCGGGGTCGGTGCTCGACGAATGGCCGGAAGCGGCCGATCTGCGCCGCTTCGCGGAGACGCTGAGCCCCGAGCAGGTTCAGCTGTTCTACCAGATCGCGACGGTCGGGCGCGTGGAGCTCGGCCTTGCGCCGGACGAATACGCCGGCTTCACCATGACGTTGCTGCGGATGCTCGCGTTCGAGCCGGCCGTCGGCGCCGGCAGTGCGCCGGGAGGTCAGCCTGCCGTGCCGCGTGCCGTGCCTGCACCAGCATCCGCGCCGCGTGCGGCCGCTGCCGTTGCGTCGGCTGCGGCACCCAAGTCGTCGGCGCCGCAGCCGGCAGCCGTGGCGGCCGCACGTCCGCAAGCGGCTGCGCCCGCTGCGCGTCCGGCAGCGGTCCAGTCCGACGATGCGGCGATTGCGCCGGCAGTGAAGGCTGTTTCGACGCCGGCATCTGAATCTGCATCCGCGGCAACATCGGCTGCGGCCGCAGCGCCGGCCGCACCGCAGCCGCAAGCGATCCCGGCACCTCAGGCGGTACCGCCGAGCGATGCACCGCCGGCTGTCCGCAACGAACCTGAACCGCCGGTTGCCGCCGCCAAGCGCAACGACGAACCTGCGCTGCCTGCCGAACCGGCGCCGCGTGCTGCGCCGGCCGAACCCGCCGCGCGCCCGTCTGCCCGCGGCGGTGCAGCTGCCGCACTCGACGTGCTGCGCAACGCCGGCATGCGCGTGTCGTCCGACCGCGCGCGTGCGGGCGCCGCGCCCAAGCCGGCGGCGGCCCAGCCGGCCGTCGAAAAGCCGGCGGCATCGCGTCCTGCCGTGCAGGTACCGACGCCGCGCGCGGCGGCCCGCGCGCCGCAGGTTGCCGACACGCGCCAGGCCCCGCCGCCGTGGGAAGACATTCCGCCGGACGAATATGTGCCGCTCAGCGCCGACGAGATGTTCGGCGGTGCGGCGGACGACGGCTTCGTGCCGGTGTTCGACAGCGGCCCCGACGACGTGCGCATTGCGCCGAAGGCAGTGGAGGCCCGTCCGTCCGCGCCGGTCGACACGCGCCCGCTGCCGCCCGCGATCGCGCTCGACCCGGTCGGCTTCGACGGCGAATGGCCGGCGCTGGCCGCGCGGTTGCCGCTGAAGGGCGTCGCGTATCAGCTTGCATTCAACAGCGAGCTGACGGCCGTCGACGCGACGACGTTGAAACTGTCCGTGCCGGTGCCGCAGTATGCGGATGCCGCCCAGGTCGCGAAACTGAAGGCGGCCCTGGCCGATGCGCTCGGCAAGGCCGTCGAGGTCGCGGTCGAGGTCGGGCCCGCGCGGCGCACCGCGGCGGCACTCGATGCGGCTGCACGTGCGGCACGCCAGCGCGAGGCAGAGCAGGACATCCATGGCGATCCGTTCGTCCAGCAGCTCGTGCGTGACTTCGGCGCGCGTATCGTCGAAGGCTCGGTGCGGCCGCTCGCCGATCCGGCGCCGGACGGCACGCCGCCGACGCTGCATTGAACGAATCGCCCTGCGACAGGCACAATCACGCCCGCACACATTGACCGGCACGCGCCGCGTGCCGGTTTTCACACGATCAAGAAGGAGTATTCCCATGTTGAAAGGCAACCTCGCCGGACTGATGAAGCAAGCGCAGCAAATGCAGGAAAACATGAAGAAGATGCAGGAGCAGCTTGCGCAGATCGAAGTCGAAGGGCAGTCGGGTGCCGGCCTCGTCAAGGTGACGATGACCTGCCGCAACGAAGTGCGTCGCGTGGCGATCGACCCGAGCCTGCTCGCGGACGACAAGGACATGCTCGAGGATCTGGTCGCGGCCGCGTTCAACGATGCGGTGCGCAAGGCCGAAGCGACGTCGCAGGAAAAGATGAGCGGCATGACGTCGGGCCTGCCGCTGCCCCCGGGTTTCAAGCTGCCGTTCTGAGCGCAGCCTCCGTTCAGCTTTCAGCCGCCGTATGAAACAGCCGTCCGCCCTGTCCGCGCTCGTCGAAGCGTTGCGCGTATTGCCCGGCGTCGGGCCGAAATCCGCGCAACGCATGGCGTACCACCTGATGCAGCACGATCGGGAGGGCGCGGAACGGCTCGGCCGGTCGTTGCTGTTCGCGACCGAGCACCTGCAGCACTGCGAGAAGTGCAATACCTTCACGGAGGCGCAGATCTGCGAGGTGTGCAGCGACGAGGAGCGTGATCCGACGCTGCTGTGCGTCGTCGAGACGCCGGCCGACCAGATCATGCTCGAGCAGACGATGACGTACCGCGGGCTGTATTTCGTGCTGATGGGGCGGCTGAGCCCGCTCGACGGGATCGGCCCGAAGGAAATCCATTTCGACCGCCTCGTGCGGCGTGCGTCCGACGGTGTCGTCAAGGAGGTCGTGCTCGCGACCAACTTCACGAACGAGGGCGAAGCCACCGCGCACTACCTCGGCCAGACGCTGAAGGCACGCGGGCTCGCGGTCACGCGCCTCGCGCGCGGCGTGCCGGTGGGTGGCGAACTCGAATACGTCGACGCGGGCACCATCGCCCGCGCGATGCTCGACCGCCGCACGATGTAAGCCGGGCGCCGCCGGCCGGCGGCGCCGTTCCTCATGCCAGGGAGACACATGAGCACCAGCCAGGGCCCGCTCGCGGGCGTCAAAGTGCTCGAATTCGGGACGCTGATCGCGGGGCCGTTCGCGTCGCGCCTCTTTGCCGAATTCGGCGCGGAAGTGATCAAGATCGAGGATCCGAACGGCGGCGACCCGCTGCGCAAGTGGCGCAAGCTGCATCCGGAGCAGGGCGGCACGTCGCTGTGGTGGTCGGTCCAGGCACGCAACAAGAAATCGGTCACCCTCAACCTGAAATCCGATGCCGGCAAGACGATCGCGCGGCAACTCGCGCGCGAGGCCGACATCGTGATCGAAAACTTCCGCCCGGGCCTGCTCGAGAAGCTCGGGCTCGGCTACGACGTGCTGTCGGCTGACAACCCCGGGCTCGTGATGGTGCGCCTGTCCGGTTACGGGCAGACCGGCCCGTACCGCGACCGGCCCGGCTTCGGCGCGATCGCCGAATCGATGGGCGGCTTGCGCCACATCACCGGCTATCCCGATTTGCCGCCGCCGCGCATCGGCATCTCGATCGGCGACTCGATCGCCGCGCTGCACGGCGTGATCGGTGCGATGATGGCGCTCCACCACCGCAACGTGAACGGCGGTGCGGGGCAGGTGGTCGACGTTGCGCTGTACGAAGCGGTGTTCAACATGATGGAAAGCGTGGTGCCCGAGTACGGCGTGTACGGGATGGTGCGCGAGCGCACCGGCGCGTCGCTGCCGGGCATCGTGCCGTCGAACACCTACGCGTGCCGCGACGGCAGCATCGTGATCGGCGGCAACAGCGACCCGATCTTCAAGCGGCTGATGAAGGCGATCGAACGCGACGACCTCGCCGACGATCCCGCGCTCGCTCGCAACGACGGCCGCGTGCCGCGCACGCAGGAGATCGACGACGCGATCGCCGCTTGGCTCGCGCCGCGCACGATCGACGACGCGCTGGCGGTGCTCAACGCGGCCGACGTGCCGGCCGGGCGCATCTACAGCGCCGCCGACATGTTCACCGATCCGCAGTTCATCGCGCGGCAGATGATCCAGCGTTTCAAGCTGGCCGACGGCACCGACATTCCGCTGCCGAACATCACGCCGAAGCTATCCGGCACGCCGGGCGAAACACGCTGGCTCGGGCCGGAACTCGGCGAGCATACGGACGAGGTGCTGCACAGTCTCGGCTACGACGCGCAGGCGATCGCCGCGCTGCGCGAGGCCGGCGCGATCTGAGCGCCGCGCACTCGACGCTGCGCGTCAGGTTTGCCGAACGGGCATCTCGTCACGGCGGCCCTTCGAGGGGAAAACCCGGGCGGCACCGCGTTTTCCCGAACCTGCAAACGCCGCCGCGCGATGCGACGGCGCACCGCGCGCGCGTCGTGCGTGCGGGCCTGTCCGCACCCGCCGGACTGTCGCTCTCGCGCCATCTTTCCTCGGTTACAATCGCCGGATGCGAATCCTACTCAGCAACGACGACGGCTATCTCGCCCCCGGTCTCGCCGCGCTCAGCGACGCGCTGCAGCCGCTTGCCGACCTCACGGTGATCGCGCCCGAGCAGAATTGCAGCGGCGCGTCGAATTCCCTGACGCTGTCGCGGCCGCTGTCGGTGCAGCGCGCGACGAATACGGGTTTCTTCTACGTGAACGGCACACCGACCGATTCGGTGCACGTCGCGCTGACCGGGATGGCCGACGCGCGGCCCGACCTCGTCGTGTCCGGGATCAACAACGGCCAGAACATGGGCGAAGACACGCTCTATTCAGGGACAGTTGCGGCCGCCACCGAAGGCATCATGTTCGGCGTGCCGGCCATCGCGTTTTCGCTGGCCGACAAGGGCTGGGCGCATCTGGCGGATGCGGCGCGCGTCGCCGCGGAAATCGTCGAGCACTTTCTCGCGCATCCGCTGCCCGGTCAGCCGCTGCTGAACGTCAATATTCCGAATTTGCCGTACGACGAACTGAAAGGCTGGCAGGTCACGCGCCTCGGCAAGCGTCACCCGTCCCAGCCGGTGATTCGCCAGACCGACCCGCGCGGCGAGCCGGTCTACTGGATCGGCGCCGCGGGTGCGGCGCTCGACGCGAGCGAAGGCACCGATTTCCACGCCGTCGCAAACGGTTTCGTCTCGATCACGCCGCTGCAGCTCGATCTCACGCATACGCAAATGCTGCCTGCAACGCGCGAATGGGCGCGCGCAGGAGGGCGGGCTTCATGAGCGGCGAGCGCGCGAAGCGGTTCCCGCTCGCGCTCGAAGATCTCAAGCGAGCGCCACGCAAATCGGAGGGCCGGGCCGGTGAACGCCATGCGGCGAGCGCGGTGCCGAAGGCCGTCGACAAGCCCGCTGCCGTGCTGAAGCCGGTGGCGGTGAAGGCGGGCGTCGCCCGCACGGTGCCCGGTGCGGCCGCCGCGAAGCCGGCGAGCGCACCGAAGCCGACCGCGCTGAAGCCCGCGATGCCGAAGCCGGCGGCGCCGAGCGTCGCGCCGGCCGGTGCATTCGCGCTGACGTCGGAACGTGTGCGCGAGCGCATGGTCGAACGCCTGCGCGCGAACGGCGTGACCGACGCGCGCGTGCTGGATGCGATGGCCGCGGTGCCGCGCCACCTGTTCGTGGATCCCGGGCTCGCGACGCAGGCGTACGAGGATGCCGCGTTGCCGATCGGCCACCAGCAAACGATTTCAAAGCCGTCGGTCGTCGCGCGCATGATCGAGCTCGCGATGGCCGGCCGCACGCTCGAGCGCGTCCTCGAGATCGGCACCGGTTGCGGCTACCAGGCCGCGGTGCTGAGTCACGTGGCACGCGACGTGTATTCGATTGAACGCATCAAGCCGCTCTACGAGCGCGCGAAGCTGAACCTGCGGCCGCTGCGCGTGCCGAACATCCGTCTGCATTACGGCGACGGGCGTGTCGGCCTGCCGTCCGCGGGCCCGTTCGACGCGATCGTGATCGCGGCGGCGGGGCTCGACGTGCCGCAGGCGCTGCTCGAGCAGCTCGCGATCGGCGGGCGGCTCGTCGCGCCGGTCGGCGCGCAGAGCGGGCAGCCCCAGGTGCTCACGCTCGTCGAGCGCGTCGCGCACGCGCAATGGCGGGAGTCCCGGCTTGATCGCGTTTTCTTTGTCCCTTTAAAATCCGGAGTGATTTGAAACCGATGAGTATGTTGCGCGCGATGCAAAACAACCGAATCAGGGAACCGCTCACGTTCGCCCAGCGCGCGATCTGTGTGGCTGCGTTCTCCACGCTGCTGGCCGCCTGTGCGACGCGGCTCGACAACGCGCCCGTCGTCGACCGCTCCGGATCGCTCGGCACGACCGCCGCCGCGCAGCCGGCAGTGCCGCTCGGCCCGCCGCCGCCCGGCTTCTACCGTGTGAAACCGGGCGATACGCTGTACCGGATCGCGCTCGAGAACGGGCAGAACTATCGCGACATCGCCACCTGGAACAACCTGGCGAACCCGAATCAGATCGAAGTCGACCAGCTGCTGCGTGTCGCGCCGCCGGGCGGTGCCGCGCTTGCCGGCTCGCCGGCTGCCGCACCGATCACCGGCGCCGCCGTCGCGACCGCGCCGCTCAGCAGCGGTCCCGCGACGCCGGCCGCGGGCTCGTCGTCCGCGAGCACGCCGCCGGCTGCCGCCGCATCGAGCGACACGGCAGCCGCGCCGAGCGGCCCCGTGACGTTCGCATGGCCCGTGCGCGGTCCGGTGCTGAACGGTTTCGACGACGCGAAGAACAAGGGCGTCAATATCGGCGGCACGTCCGGCGAGGCCGTGAAGGCGGCGGCCGACGGCCGCGTCGTCTACTCGGGCAACGGCCTGCGTGGCTATGGCAACCTCATTATCATCAAACACGATGCAACTTACCTCACGGCGTATGCACACAATCGCGCTTTGATGGTAAAAGAGGGGGACGCGGTAACGAAGGGGCAGAAGATCGCCGAGATGGGTAATAGCGATGCCGACCGCGTGATGCTGCATTTCGAGGTTCGCCGGCAGGGTAAACCTGTCGATCCGCTGAAGTATTTGCCGCCTCAATAACCGAGACGACCATGCCGAAATCGAAGCGCCACGAGCCGCAAGCCGAATCTGAGAAGATCAGTCGTGCCACGCAAGCATCGGTGGAGCGAGCTGGCGCTTCGACGGACGACGAAGACGACGTCGCGGAAAACGAACGTGATCTCGAGGCACGCGACGCCGAAGCGGACGGCGACGACGAGCACGAAGGCCGGGCGGAAGCCGCGCCCGACGTCGACGATTTCCGCGCATTGCTGCAGGCCGAACTCACGGCCGACACGATCCAGCATTACCTGAACCGTATCAGCGTGAAGCCGCTCCTGACCGTCGAGGAGGAGCAGCGCTATTCGCGTCTTGCGAAGGCCGGCGAATTCGAGGCGCGGCAGGTGATGATCGAGCGCAACCTGCGTCTCGTCGTCAGTATCGCGAAGGGTTACCTGAACCGCGGCGTGCCGCTGCTCGACCTGATCGAGGAGGGCAACCTCGGCTTGATGCACGCGATCGAGAAATTCGATCCGACGCGTGGCTTTCGGTTCTCGACCTACGCGACGTGGTGGATCCGGCAGAGCATCGAACGGGCGATCATGAACCAGGCTCGCACCGTGCGTCTGCCCGTGCACGTGATCCGCGAACTGAACCAGGTGCTGCGCGCGAAGCGCCACCTCGAAAAGAATTCGATGTCGACGGGCGAGGCGGCCGAGCGCCGTGAAGCCAGCATCGACGACATCGCCTATCTCACCGGCAAGACCGCCGAGGAAGTCACCGACATCCTCGCGCTCAACGAGCACACCGCGTCGCTCGACGCGCCGCTCGATCTCGATCCCGCGAGCAGCCTGCTCGATCTGCTGCCCGACGACCAGAGCCAGTCGCCCGACGCGGAGGTGCAGCACCGCGAACTCGAGACGCTCACGCGCGCATGGCTGTCGCGGCTGTCCGACAAGCATCGGCACGTGATCGAGCGCCGCTTCGGCCTGAACCACATCGAACCGGCCACGCTCGAGGAGCTGGCCGACGAGATGGGGCTCACGCGCGAGCGCGTGCGGCAGATCCAGCAGGAAGCGCTGGTGCGCCTCAAGCGGTTCTTTGCCTCCAATGGCGTGCGCAAGGACGCCGTTCTGTAACTGATGACACCGATTCTCGTTTTTGACATCGAGACCATTCCCGATGTCGACGGCATTCGCCGTCTTGAAGACCTGCCCGCGACGCTGGACGATGCCGCGGTGGCCGAACATGCGTTCGCCGCGCGCCGCGAGAAGACCGGCAGCGATTTCCTGCCGCATCACCTGCAGCGTATCGCGGCGATCTCCTGCGTGTTCCGCGACAACAACGGTTTCCGCGTTCGGTCGCTGGGCACGCCGCAGGACAATGAGGCGACGCTGGTCCAGTCGTTCTATCGCGTGATCGAGAAATACACGCCGCAGCTCGTGTCGTGGAACGGCGGCGGCTTCGATCTGCCGGTGCTCCATTACCGAGCGCTCGTACACGGGATCCCCGCGACGCGCTACTGGGATCTGGGCGAGGACGACCGCGAGTTCAAGTGGAACAACTACATCTCGCGTTATCACTCGCGGCACACCGACCTGATGGACGTGCTCGCGATGTATCAGGCGCGCGCGAATGCGCCGCTCGACGCGCTCGCGAAGCTGTGCGGCTTCCCGGGCAAGCTCGGAATGGACGGTAGCCAGGTGTGGCCGGCGTTCCAGGATGGCCGGATCGAGGAAATCCGCCACTATTGCGAAACCGACGTCGTCAATACCTACCTGCTGTATTGCCGGTTCCAGCTGATGCGCGGCGGCCTGACGCCGAGCGAATATGCGGACGAGATCCTGCTCGTGAAGAATTCGCTCGCGCAGGAGCCCGCGTCGCACTGGGCCGAATACCTGGCCGGTTTCGACGCGTGACGCGGGCGGCCCGCATGGCGGCCGCGATCAATTTCGATCGAGTTCGAGCACGACCGGCTGGTGATCCGATTCGCGCGCGTCGCCGTCGATTTCGCAGCGCGTGACGTGCGGCAGCAGCGTATCGGTCACGAACACGAAGTCGCATGCGAGCGGCCCGTCGGACCATTGCGCAGTGTCGTAGACGCCGGCGGTCGGCGGCGGCGTGCGGCCCGGGTGCCGGGCGATCCACGCATCGACGAACGACGGTGCGTCGGCGATCGGCTCGAGCATGCGCCGGTACGCGTCGCTGCCGAACGCGCTGTTGAAGTCGCCGCAGAGGATGGCATCACGCGGTTGGCCGGTCTCGCTGAACGGCCCCGTGGCATTTTCGGCCGGCGCAGGCTGGTCGGCATGCGCACACGCTTCGCGGTGCCGGGCGCGCAATGCGTCGACCTGCGCGAGTCGCTGGCGCGCCGAATAGAATTCCAGATGCGTCGTGACGACCCGCAGCCGACCCGACGGTAACACCAGTTCGACGTCGAGCGCGACGCGCGGCATGGAAGGCGCGTCGGCGTCTGCCGGCCACGGCAGCAATTGGCGCAGCACGCGCGCGATCGGCAGCCGGGTCGCGACCGCATTGCCGAACTGGCGGCGCGGTGCGCCGGGTTCGAGCGGCGGCAGGTCGGCGCCGACCGCTTCGACGATCGTATAACCGGGCAGCAACGCCGCCAGTTCGGCGAACTGGTCGGGGCCGGGCTGGCCGGGCAGTGCGCCGAAACCGCGCGTGACTTCCTGCAGGCACAGCACGTCGAAGTCGCCGAGCCGGCGAGCGGCGGCGATCGTGCGCGGCAGGTCGACGACGCCGTCCGCGTCCCGACCCCATTGGATGTTCCAGTCGATCAGTCGCATGGTCGATTCTCCCGAGTCTCCTGAGTCTGTTGTGAGCAGAACGTGTGCCGCCGGCTGAGCTCGCGAGAGGCCGCGCATGCGGGCCGGCGGCGGGCTGCCTGCAGGTCGTTCCCGCATGACGCGGCGCGGCAGAGGCGTCAGTATTGACGCTTGCGCCACGAAAGCGGGCGACGCGGGCTTTCGTCGTCTACAATCTCGCCTTCTTCAACGTTTTGTCAGGAAAAGCTGGTGTCCGAAGCCGTCCCCACTTCTGCGCGCAAATCGAAAAATGCGCCCGTCGCGCCCGGGCCTGCCCCGGTTCTCGAGATCGAATCGCTCGACATGGAAGCGCGCGGTGTCGGCCGCACGGCGACCGAGGACGGCACGCCGGGCAAGGTCATCTTCGTCGAGGGTGCGCTGCCCGGCGAGCGCGTGACCTATTCGAGCTACCGTCGCAAGCCGAGCTACGAGCAGGCGACCGTTGTCGACATTCTGCGCCCGAGCGTGCTGCGCACGGAGCCGAAATGCAAATTCTTCGGCACCTGCGGCGGCTGCTCGATGCAGCACCTCGACATGCGCGCGCAGGTCGCGATCAAGCAGCGCGTGCTCGAGGACAACCTGTGGCACCTGTCGAAGCTGCGCGCCGAGACGATGTTCGCGCCGATCCACGGCCCGTCGTGGGGCTACCGGTACCGTGCGCGCCTGACCGTGCGCAACGTCGCGAAGAAGGGCGGCGTGCTGGTCGGGTTCCATGAAAAGAAGAGCAGCTATGTCGCCGACATGACGAGCTGCGAAGTGCTGCCGCCGCACGTGTCGGCGATGCTCGTGCCGCTGCGCCGGCTGGTCGAGGGGCTGTCGATCCGTGACCGGATGCCGCAGATCGAGCTCGCGGTCGGTTCGCAAGTCACGGCACTGGTGCTGCGCGTGCTGGAGCCGATCAATGCGGACGACGAAGCGCTGCTGCGCGCGTTCGCCGACGAGCACAAGGTGCAGTTCTGGCTGCAGCCGAAGGGCCCGGACACGGTGACGCCGTTCTATCCGCTCGACGTGCCGCTCGACTATACGCTGCCGGAGTTCGGCATCCGCATGCCGTTCAAGCCGACCGACTTCACGCAGGTCAACCATCAGATCAACCGCGTGCTGGTGGGTCGCGCGCTGCGCCTGCTCGCGCCGTCGCGCGACGATCGCGTGCTCGACCTGTTCTGCGGGATCGGCAACTTCACGCTGCCGCTCGCGCGGCTGTCGCGCGAGGTGATGGGCATCGAAGGCAGCGAGACGTTGACGACTCGCGCGCTCGCGAATGCGCGCGAGAACGGCGTCGACGGCCATACGACGTTCGCGTGCCGGAACCTGTTCGAGGTGACGGGCGACGACCTGCGTGCGCTCGGCGCCTTCGACAAGTTCCTGATCGACCCGCCGCGCGAAGGCGCGCTCGCGGTGTCGAAGGCGCTGGCCGAAATCGCGCAGAGCGGCGAAGGCCCGCTGCCGAAGCGCATCGTCTACGTGTCGTGCAACCCGTCGACGCTCGCGCGCGACGCAGGCCTGCTCGTGCACGAGGCCGCCTACCGGCTGAAGGGCGCCGGCGTCGTGAACATGTTCCCGAATACGTCGCACGTCGAATCAATCGCGCTGTTCGAGCGCGACTGAGCGGCGGCGGACGTAAAAAAACCGGCCCGAGGGCCGGTTTTTTCATCGGGTACGGCGATCGTCAGTTGCGGTTGCCGCCGAAGATGCCGAGCAGCGCGAGCAGGTTCGTGAACACGTTGTACAGGTCGAGGTAGATCGCGAGCGTGGCCGAGATGTAGTTCGTCTCGCCGCCGTTCACGACACGCTGGACGTCGAACAGCATGTAGGCCGAGAAGATCGCGATCGCGAGCACCGACACGGTGAGCATCAGCGCCGGCAGTTGCAGGAAGATGTTCGCGACCGACGCCAGCAGGATCACGATCACGCCCATGAACAGCCATTTGCCGAGCCCGGAGAAGTCGCGCTTGCTGACCGTGGCGATCGTCGCCATCGCGGCGAAGATGATGCCGGTGCCGCCGAACGCGAGCATGATCAGCGACGGGCCGTTCGAGAAGCCGAGGATGAAGCTCAGCAGGCGCGACAGCATCAGGCCCATGAAGAACGTGAAGCCGAGCAGCACGAACACGCCGGCCGCGCTGTTTTTCGTCCGCTCGATCGCGAACATGAAGCCGAACGCGATTGCGAAGAACGCGAGCAGGCTCATCATCGGGCTCGTGGCCGCGAACAGCGAGAATCCCGTCGCGACGCCGACCCATGCCCCCAGCACCGTCGGCACCATCGACAGCGCGAGCAGCCAGTACGTGTTCCGCAGCACGCGATTGCGAACCTCCGCGGTGCTGACGGAGCCGCCGCGGCCGAAATTGTACGGATAGTCGTTCATGGTTTCTCCTAACATTGAACGCATGGGCGTCCGGGGCCGGTTCGGCGCGCGCGGTGTGCGGCGCAGCAAACCGGAGCAGCTATGGCTAAGATACGTTCCGTGCCGCGAGGTTTCAATGCCGGGCGGCGCAAAAAACATATGGATTTGGAACCTTTCACTCGTGTAAGGGTTCAATCGCAATGATACACGGGATCGTGCTACAATAGCGGATTCATTTGAACCTGTAACTTCTTAATTTCTTGGAGTTTTTATGGCAATCGAGCGCACCCTGTCGATCATCAAGCCGGATGCGGTGGCAAAGAACGTGATCGGCCAGATCTACAGCCGTTTCGAAGGCGCCGGCCTGAAGATCGTCGCATCGCGCATGGCACACCTGTCGCGTGCGGACGCAGAGAAGTTCTACGCAGTTCACGCAGCACGTCCGTTCTTCAAGGACCTCGTCGATTTCATGATCTCGGGCCCGGTGATGATCCAGGTTCTGGAAGGTGAAGGCGCGATCCTGAAGAACCGCGACCTGATGGGCGCGACGGATCCGAAGAAGGCGGAAAAGGGCACGATCCGCGCCGACTTCGCCGACAGCATCGACGCGAACGCCGTGCACGGCTCGGACGCTGCCGAAACGGCCGCGGTCGAAATCGCGTTCTTCTTCCCGGAAATGAACGTCTACTCGCGCTAAGCCCTGGCTGGCAACAAGTAGGCAGGATTCAGCGCACGCGGCAAGGCAGCACATCATGACGAGCGAAACTTCCGTCAATCTTCTCGACTTCGATGCCGAGGGTCTTGTCGCGTACTGCGGCAGCCTCGGCGAGAAGCCGTTCCGCGCCAAGCAGTTGCAGCGCTGGATCCATCAGTACAACGCCGGCGATTTCGACGGCATGACCGATCTCGCGAAGTCCCTGAGAGAAAAGCTCAAGGGCCGCGCGTCGATCGTGATGCCCGATATCGTCAGCGATCACGTTTCCACCGACGGCACGCGCAAGTGGCTGATCGACGTCGGAAACGGCAATGCGGTCGAAACCGTTTTCATCCCGGAAGAGACGCGCGGCACGCTGTGCGTGTCGTCGCAGGCCGGGTGTGCGGTCAACTGCCGCTTCTGCTCGACGGGCAAGCAGGGCTTCTCCCGCAACCTGTCGACAGCCGAAATCATCGGTCAGCTCCGGATGGCCGAGTTTGCGCTGCGTGCGTCGCTGGGTCGCGCACCCGGTCCGAACGGCAAGGCCGAACGGGTCGTCACCAACGTGGTGATGATGGGCATGGGCGAGCCGCTGCTGAATTACAGCGCGGTCGTGCCCGCGATGCGGCTGATGCTCGACGACAACGCGTACGGCCTGTCGCGCCGCCGCGTCACGTTGTCGACGTCCGGCGTGGTGCCGATGATGGACCGCCTCGGCGCCGAATTGCCGGTCGCGCTCGCCGTTTCGCTGCACGCGCCGAACGATGCGCTGCGCGACGAACTGGTGCCGCTCAACAAGAAGCATCCGCTTCGCGAGCTGATGGCCGCGTGCCAGCGCTATCTGAAAGTCGCACCGCGCGACTTCATTACTTTCGAATACTGCATGCTCGACGGCGTCAACGACACCGAAGCGCATGCGCGCGAACTGCTGGCCGTCACGCGTGACGTGCCCTGCAAGTTCAACCTGATCCCGTTCAATCCGTTTCCGGAATCGGGCCTCATCCGCTCGAAGCCGGAGCAGATCAAGCGCTTTGCACAGGTCCTCATCGACGCGGGTGTCGTCACGACCGTGCGCAAGACGCGCGGCGACGACATCGACGCCGCGTGCGGCCAGCTGGCCGGCGCCGTGAAGGACCGCACGCGCCTGGCGGAGCGAACGGGCGCAGCAGCAAAAATCATCGAAGTTCGGGCGATCTGACGGGGACGCCTGGTCGGGGCCGCATGGGTGCGGATGCCTGGACTTCTTGCGGTACAACACGCGAATAGCGATCGGTCGCGGCGCCTCGGCGCCGCGCATGATGTGGACAGTTGCGGGAGCCGGCGGCGCCCGCCAGTGAAGAAGAATCGACGCGAGGACAAGGATGAGTGAGCCGCAGCCGACCAACGGCGCAGAGACGAATGCCGCGAAGCCGGCACCGGCGGGGCTTGAAACGCTGGCGGCCGTCGGCAGCCGGCTGGCGCAGCTCCGGGAGGCGAAGGGCTGGACGGTCGACGACGTGTCGGCGCGGCTCAAGGTCGCTCCGCAGAAGCTGCGTGCGCTCGAGGCTGGCGACATCAGCCATTTGCCCGGCGTGACGTTCGCGCTCGGCGTCGTGCGCAGCTACGCGAAGATGCTCGGCGTCGATCCGGAGCCGTTCGCCCATGCATTGCGCCGCGAGCGTGGCGTGCAGGAAGTCGATCTGTCGATGCCCGCGTCGTCGGGGACGGATCTGCCGCGCGGCCGCGTGTCGATTCCGCTTGGCGGGTCGTCGCACCATCATCCGTGGCTGTGGGGGACGGCGATCGTCGTCGTCGCGGTGATCGCGGTACTCATGTGGCACACTGGCGGCGATTCGTCGAGCTGGCTCGCGCGCTTCAAGGGCGGCGGTGCCGAACACGCGTCGGCGGCCAGCGCGCCGGCGGCGTCTTCCGTCGAAGCGGCAGCCGCGGGCGGCGCGTCGGCGGCAGCCGTCAACGAAGCCCCGGCGCAGGTTGCGGCATCCGCCGTGGCGCCGCAGGCCGTTGCGTCGGCTGCTCCGGCTCCGGCTCCGGCCTCGGCCCCCACGGCCGCCGTGCCCGCGTCGCAGCCGGTCGTCGCGCCGGCCGCGGCGAGCAGCGCGGCCGTGCCGGCCCAGCCCGCGAGCGTCGTGGTCGCGGCAGGCCAGTCGATGGTCGAACTGAAGGTCAAGCAGGATTGCTGGTTCAGCGTGCGCGACAAGAGCGGCAAGGAACTGTTCTCGGCGCTGGTGCGGGCCGGCGAGACGAAGCAGGTCGCCGGCGACGGTCCGTTCAAGGTCACGATCGGCAACAAGGCAGGCCTTGATACGGTCGCGTTCGACGGAAAGTCGGTCGATCCGGCAAAATATTCGGCAGCGCGGGGTAACGTGGCGCGGTTCACGCTGCCCTGACGTCAAGCGCCGTGGCGCAGGCCTGTCCTGGACAGGCCGCGAGGGCACGGCGCTTTTTCAATTCATGCGCCGCCTCGCGGCGCATTCCGCGTAAATGGATCTATCGATGCAATCCGAAGCTCAATCCCCACGCAGCAGTCAGATTTGTTCAACCGAGCCGGTGTTCGGCGGGCATCAGCCGCGTCGCGTGTCGCATGCGGTGGATGTTCGTTGGGGCGGGCAGCTCGTGACGATCGGCGGTGATGCGCCGGTGCGCGTGCAGTCGATGACGAATACCGACACGGCCGACGCGATCGGCACGGCGATCCAGATCAAGGAACTCGCGAACGCGGGCTCCGAACTGGTGCGCATCACGGTCAATACGCCGGAGGCCGCGGCCGCCGTGCCGGCGATCCGCGAGCAGCTCGACCGGATGGGCGTGACCGTCCCGCTCGTCGGCGATTTCCACTACAACGGCCACCTGCTGCTGCGCGACTACCCGGGCTGCGCGGAGTCGCTGTCGAAGTACCGGATCAACCCGGGCAACGTCGGCCAGGGCGCGAAGCGCGACACGCAGTTCGCGCAGATGATCGAAGCCGCGGCGAAGTACGACAAGCCGGTGCGGATCGGCGTGAACTGGGGCAGCCTCGACCAGGACCTGCTTGCGCGCATGATGGACGAGAACGGCGCGCGCTCGCAGCCGTGGGATGCGCAGAGCGTGATGTACGAAGCGCTGATCCAGTCGGCGATCGGCTCGGCCGAGCGCGCGGTCGAACTGGGCCTCGGCCGCGATCGCATCGTGCTGTCGTGCAAGGTCAGCGGCGTGCAGGACCTGATCGCCGTGTACCGCGAACTCGGCCGCCGCTGCGGCTTCGCGCTGCATCTCGGGCTGACCGAGGCCGGCATGGGCTCGAAGGGCATCGTCGCGTCGACGGCCGCGCTCGGCGTGCTGCTGCAGGAAGGGATCGGCGACACGATCCGCATTTCGCTGACGCCGGAACCGGGTGCGTCGCGCACGGGCGAAGTGATCGTCGGCCAGGAAATCCTGCAGACGATGGGCCTGCGCTCGTTCGCGCCGATGGTGATCGCGTGCCCGGGTTGCGGACGCACCACGAGCACGCTGTTCCAGGAACTCGCGATGCAGATCCAGACCTACCTGCGCGAGCAGATGCCGGTCTGGCGCAAGGAGTATCCGGGCGTCGAGAAGATGAACGTCGCGGTGATGGGCTGCATCGTCAACGGCCCGGGCGAATCGAAGCACGCGAACATCGGCATCAGCCTGCCGGGTTCGGGCGAGAACCCGGCCGCGCCCGTCTTCATCGACGGCGAGAAGGTCAAGACGCTGCGCGGCGAGCGGATCGCCGAGGAATTCCAGCAGATCGTCAGCGACTACGTCGCACGCAATTACGGCCGTACCGAGGCCCTGAACTAAATTCGTCCACACACACGAACGATGACTGAACAGAAACGCAAGATCGAGAAGCTCACCGGCGTCAAGGGCATGAACGACATCCTCCCGCAGGATGCCGGCCTCTGGGAGTTCTTCGAAGCTACCGTGAAATCGCTGCTGCGCGCGTACGGCTACCAGAACATCCGCACGCCGATCGTCGAACACACGCAGCTCTTCACGCGCGGCATCGGCGAAGTCACGGACATCGTCGAGAAGGAGATGTACAGCTTCACCGATGCGCTGAACGGCGAGAACCTGACGATGCGCCCGGAGAACACCGCGGCGGTCGTGCGCGCGTCGATCGAGCACAACATGCTGTACGACGGCCCGAAGCGCCTGTGGTACATCGGCCCGATGTTCCGTCACGAGCGTCCGCAGCGCGGTCGCTACCGCCAGTTCCACCAGGTCGGCGTCGAGGCGCTCGGCTTCGCGGGCCCGGATGCGGATGCCGAGATCATCATGATGTGCCAGCGCCTGTGGGACGACCTCGGCCTGACCGGCATCAAGCTCGAGATCAACTCGCTCGGCCTCGCCGAAGAGCGTGCCGCGCACCGCGTCGAACTGATCAAGTATCTCGAGCGGTTCGCCGACGTGCTGGATGAGGACGCGAAGCGTCGCCTGTATACGAACCCGCTGCGCGTGCTCGACACGAAGAACCCGGCGCTGCAGGAAATCGCGCAGAACGCGCCGAAGCTGATCGACTTCCTCGGCGACGAGTCGCGAGCCCACTTCGAAGGGCTGCAGCGCCTGCTGCTCGCGAACAACATCCCGTTCAAGATCAACCCGCGTCTCGTGCGCGGCCTCGACTACTACAACCTGACCGTGTTCGAGTGGGTGACCGACAAGCTCGGCGCGCAGGGCACGGTCGCGGCCGGCGGCCGCTACGATCCGCTGATCGAGCAGCTCGGCGGCAAGCCGACCGCCGCGTGCGGCTGGGCGATGGGCATCGAGCGCATTCTCGAACTGCTGAAGGAAGAGGATCTCGCGCCCGAGCAGGAAGGTGTCGACGTGTACGTGGTGCACCAGGGCGAGACGGCGCGCGAACAGGCGTTCATCGCGGCCGAGCGTCTGCGCGATACGGGCCTCGACGTGATTTTCCACTGCAGCGCCGACGGCGGCCCGGCAAGCTTCAAGTCGCAGATGAAGCGGGCCGATGCGAGCGGTGCCGCGTTCGCGGTGATCTTCGGCGAAGAAGAGGTCGCGAACGGCACGGTGGGCGTGAAAGCGCTGCGCGGCGCGGGCGAGGACGGGGAAAAGAACGTTCAGCAGACCGTACCGGTCGAAAGCTTGACCGAATTCCTAATCAATGCGATGGTTGCATCCGCCGAAGACGGCGACGACTGATCGCGCTGGCATTCGCTCGACAAGAAAAGCCTGAAATGGAAGGAATCGCTCGCCGATGAGTTATCACGACGAACAAGAATCGATTGAAAGTCTGAAGGCGTGGTGGGCCCGCTGGGGTAACCTCACGACGTGGATCGTGCTCGCGGCGCTGGTCGTCGCGGCCGGTTTCAACGGCTGGAATTACTGGCAGCGCCGTCAGGCCGCCGAGGCTTCCGGGTTGTACGAGCAGGTGCAGAAGGCCGCTGCCGCGAACGACAAGGCGACGATGGCCCGTGCGGCCGCCGACATGGAAGACAAGTTCGGCAGCACGCCGTATGCGCAGATGACCGCGCTCACGGCGGCGAAGACGTTGTACGCGGCCGGCGATGCCGCCGGCGCGAAGGCGCAGCTGCAATGGGCCGCCGATCACGCCAAGGATGACGAGTACAAGCAGATCGCGAAGCTGCGTCTCGCGTCGCTGCTGCTCGACGAGAAGGCGTACGACGCGGGCCTCGCGCTGCTGTCCGGCACGCCGGTGGATGCATTCAAGGGCCTCGTGGCCGATCGCCGCGGCGATCTGCTCGCGGCGCAAGGCAAGACCGACGATGCGCGCGCCGCGTACAAGCTCGCGCTCGCCGGCCTGTCGCAGGACGACCAGTCCGCGCGCCAGCTCGTGCAGTTCAAGCTCGATGCGCTCGGCGGCTGATCGCGGCCCCCTCAACCTCTTAACTCTGCTTCGCTAACCGATGAATTTGCTGAAACGTTACGCTGTGCCCGTAGCCTGCGCGGCGGCTGTCCTGGCATTGGCGGCCTGCTCGTCGTCGAAGGACGTGCGCCGCGTGCCGACGCCGCTCACCGAGTTCAAGCCCGTCTTGGACGTGCAACAGGTCTGGAAGGCGAGCGTCGGCAAGGGCGGGCGCTACCTGTTCTCGCCGGTGGCCGTGGGCGACGCCGTCTACGCGGCGGGCGAGAACGGTTCGGTCGAGAAGATCGACGCGAAGACGGGCCAGACGCTGTGGCGCTCGAAGGTCGGTTCGGACCTGTCGGCCGGGGTCGGCAGCGACGGCAACCTGACTGCCGTCGGCGCGCTCAAGGGCGGTGTGTTCGTCCTCGGCCCGGACGGCAAGCAGCTGTGGAAGACGAGCGTGCAGGGCGAGATCTTCTCGCCGCCGCTGGTCGGCAACGGCCTCGTGATCGTGCGCACGATCGACGGTCAGGTGATCGCGTTCAACGGGCAGACGGGCGAGCAGAAGTGGAACTACCGCAACCGCGCGGTGCCGCTGAACCTGCGCGTGTCGGCCGGCATGACGTTCGCGGGCGATGCGGCCGTGCTGGCGGGCTTCCCCGGCGGCGGTCTGGTCGCGATCAACCTGCAGACGGGCGAGCCGTTCTGGCAGACGCCCGTGTCGTTCCCGAAGGGCGTGACCGAAGTCGAGCGCATCAACGACGTCAGCGGTCCGCCGACGCTCGTGGGTGCCCAGGCGTGCGCGGTCACGTTCCAGGGCCAGCTCGGCTGCTTCGACGCGAACTCGGGCCGTCCGCTGTGGGAAAAGGCGTTCTCGAGCCGCAGCGGTCTCGCGCAGGACGATTCGGTCGTCGCCGGCGGCGACGACTGGTCGGTCGTCACGGCCTACGACGCGGCGAGCGGCAACCCGCTCTGGCGCAACGACAAGCTGAAGAGCCGCGACGTCGGCGTGCCGTACCTGCTCGGCCATGCGGTCGTGATGGGCGACTACAAGGGCTTCGTGCACTTCCTGTCGCGCGAGGACGGCAGCTTCATCGCCCGGATGAAGACGGACGGCAGCGCGATTACCGCGGCGCCGGTCCTGGCGGGCAATACGCTCGTCGTGCAGACCAAGGACGGTGGCCTGTACGGATTCCGTCCGCGCTGACGCGCACGCAACAAGCGCAATCGCGGCGCGGCGGGCCTGCCCCGCGCTGCGGTCGCGCGACATGAAGGCGGCCGGTGTCCCCGGCCGCTCGGTATTTGAAAGGCAGTTCGCAACGAAAGACGACGGCGCGCACCGCGCGCCCGGCGCGCGCATCCGGCGCGGCGCGAATTCGTGATATTTTCATTCAGCGCAGCCGCCCGCAGCAGCGGGCCTCCCGCTGCTGCGCATCACCGTAGAAAACACAGATGAAACCGGTCATTGCCCTCGTTGGGCGCCCCAATGTGGGGAAATCCACGCTGTTCAACCGGCTCACGCGCTCGCGCGATGCGCTGGTCGCCGACTTGCCGGGCCTGACGCGCGATCGCCATTACGGCGAAGGGCGCGTCGGCGCACGGCCGTACCTGGTCGTCGATACCGGCGGCTTCGAGCCCGTCGCGAAGGACGGCATCCTGCACGAGATGGCGCGCCAGACGCGGCAGGCCGTCGAGGAAGCCGACGTCGTCGTGTTCATCGTCGACGGTCGTAACGGGCTCGCGCCGCAGGACAAGTCGATCGCCGACTACCTGCGCAAGACCGGCCGGCCGATCTTCCTGGTCGTCAACAAGGCCGAGGGGATGAAGTACACGGCGGTCGCGACCGACTTCTACGAGCTCGGCCTCGGCGATCCGCGCGCGATCTCGGCCGCGCACGGCGACGGCGTGACCGACATGATCAACGAGGCGCTGGAAGTCGCGTACGCGGGCCAGCCCGAGGAAGCGGACGAGGATGACCCGTCGCGCGGCATCAAGATCGCGATCGTCGGCCGCCCGAACGTCGGCAAGTCGACGCTCGTGAACGCGCTGATCGGCGAGGACCGTGTGATCGCGTTCGACATGCCGGGCACGACGCGCGATTCGATCTACGTCGACTTCGAGCGTAACGGCAAGAAATACACGCTGATCGATACCGCGGGCCTGCGACGCCGCGGCAAGGTGTTCGAGGCGATCGAGAAGTTCTCGGTCGTGAAGACGCTGCAGTCGATCTCCGACGCGAACGTCGTCATTCTTCTGCTGGATGCGCAGCAGGACATTTCCGACCAGGACGCGCACATCGCCGGCTTCGTCGTCGAGCAGGGCCGCGCGCTCGTGATCGGCGTCAACAAGTGGGACGGTCTCGACGACCACGCGCGCGATCGCGCGAAAGCGGATTTGACCCGCAAGCTGAAATTCCTCGACTTCGCGAAGTCGCACTACATTTCGGCCGCGAAGAAGACCGGCATCGGCGCGCTGATGCGTTCGGTCGACGACGCGTACGCGGCGGCGATGGCGAAGCTGCCGACGCCGAAGCTCACGCGCGCGCTGATCGAGGCCGTCGAGTTCCAGCAGCCGCGTCGTCGCGGCCCGGTGCGTCCGAAGCTGCGCTACGCGCACCAGGGCGGCCAGAATCCGCCGCTGATCGTCATCCACGGCAACGCGCTCGACGCGGTGACGGAAACCTACAAGCGTTACCTCGAAAACCGATTCCGCGAAACTTTCTCACTGACCGGGACTCCATTGCGCATAGAGTTCCGTTCGTCGAACAACCCGTACGCGGACAAGGGCTGAAGCAGGTCCTGCAAGGGATAGGCCGCATGGCCTACGCCCGGGCGGGGCAGGCAAAATCAGCTATAGTGTAGCGATTGGCGCCGGATCTCTTTTTCTTCGTCGCCAATCCAGATCAACCTGCAAAAAAAGATGGAGTACGCCATGAGCAACAAAGGGCAATTGTTACAAGACCCGTTTTTGAACGCACTGCGCAAAGAGCACGTTCCCGTTTCGATCTATCTCGTCAACGGCATCAAGCTGCAAGGGAACATTGAATCGTTCGACCAGTACGTCGTGTTGCTCCGTAATACGGTGACCCAGATGGTCTACAAGCACGCCATCTCGACGGTCGTGCCGGCGCGCCCGGTGAATTTCCACCCGGACGCGGAAGCCTCGTCCTAACCCATCGCAGCGGCCGGCATCCGGTCGCCGCGAGCGACCGATGCCAGCCGCCTTATCTTGACACCCGATAATTTGATCAACGCAGCGCTCGTCGGCATCGACTTCGGCAAGACCGATTTCGAAGCCAGTCTCGAAGAACTCAGTCTTCTCGCCTCCAGTGCGGGGGCCCGTCCCGCCGTCACCCTCACAGGTCGTCGCGCCAGCCCCGATGCCAAGATGTTCATCGGCAGCGGCAAAGCCGAAGAATTGCGGCTTGCCTGCGACGCGCACAACGTCGAAATCGTCATCTTCAACCACGCACTGGCACCGGCCCAGCAACGCAATCTGGAGCAGGCGCTTAACAGGCGGGTGGTCGATCGCACGAGCCTCATCCTCGACATCTTCGCGCAGCGCGCCCGCAGTCACGAAGGCAAGCTGCAGGTCGAGCTCGCGCAGTTGCAATACCTGTCGACCCGGCTGATTCGCGCGTGGACCCACCTGGAGCGGCAAAAGGGCGGTATCGGCCTGCGCGGCCCCGGCGAAACCCAGCTCGAAACCGACCGCCGGCTGATCGGCGAGCGCATCAAGATGCTGAAGTCGCGGCTCGACCGGCTGCGCCGGCAGCACAGCACGCAGCGTCGCCAGCGCGCACGCAGCGGCACGATGTCGGTGTCGCTCGTCGGCTATACGAACGCGGGCAAGTCGACGCTGTTCAATGCGCTGACGAAAGCGCAGGCTTATGCGGCCGACCAGCTGTTCGCCACGCTCGATACGACGTCGCGACGCGTGTACCTCGGCGACGAGGCCGGTCAGATCGTCGTGTCCGATACGGTCGGATTCATTCGCGAACTGCCTCACCAGCTGGTTGCAGCGTTCCGCGCGACCCTCGAGGAAACGATTCATGCGGATCTGCTGCTGCACGTGGTCGACGCATCGAGCGCGGTGCGGCTCGAACAGATCGAGCAGGTGAACGGCGTGCTGCACGAGATCGGCGCGGACACGATCCGGCAGGTGCTGGTGTTCAACAAGATCGATGCGGTGCCTGAGCTGGCGGCCCGCGGCGACGCGGTCGAGCGGGACGAGTATGGTAATATTTCGCGCGTCTTTTTGAGCGCACGCACCGGTCAGGGTCTTGACGCGTTGCGTGCCGCCATCGCCGAGATCGCCTCCGCGGAACACCTTACCGGCGCGACGTTACCCAACGTCGCGCTCGACGGCGCACCCGCTGAACCACACGAAGACCACACGATTTCCGAACACGGGCGCTAACCGGTCCCGGCCGGTTCGCCGGCGTCTAATCTGGTGAACAAACTCTGGTGAACGAATACAACGAGCGGAGTACCTGGCGGCGGATGCGCGCCTTGCTGTCGATCAACGATCCCCGCTGGGGACGCGGCGAAGGCAAGGGCAACGACGGATCCCGTCCGCGTGTGAACGAATCGAAGCGTCCGCCCGGTGGCGACGGTGACGGTCCGCCCGATCTCGACGAGATGTGGCGCAACTTCAACCGGCGTCTGAGCGGCCTGTTCGGCGGCAAGGGCGGCAACGGCTTCCGGCCCGACAACGGCCGGGCCGCGCGTGTCGGCGTCGGCATCGTGATCGGCGTGCTGGTCGCGGTCTACGCGGGCAGCGGGCTGTTCGTCGTGCAGGAAGGCCAGACGGGCGTCGTGCTGCAGTTCGGCAAGCTGTCCGGCACGGTCGGACAGGGCGTGCACTGGCGCGCGCCGTATCCGTTCGCGTCGCATGAGATCGTCGACACGTCGCAGGTCCGTTCGATCGAGATCGGCCGCAACAACGTCGTGCGTCTCGCGAACGTGAAGGAAGCGGCGATGCTGACGCGCGATGCCGACATCGTCGACGTGCGTTTCGTCGTCCAGTACCGGATCCGTTCGGCAACCGATTACCTGTTCCGCAGCGTCGATCCCGAGCGCAGCGTGTCGCAGGCCGCCCAGGCCGCGGTGCGCGCGATCGTCGGCACGCGTAGCGCGGCCGACATGCTGAACCAGGACCGCGACGCGCTGCGCGCGCAGCTGTCCGCCGCGATCCAGCGCGATCTCGATCGCTATCAGTCGGGGCTCGAGGTGACGGCCGTCACGATGCAGAGCGTCGCGGCGCCCGAGCAGACGCAGGCTGCGTACGCCGAAGTCGCGAAGGCGCGCGATGATCGCGAAGCCGCGAAGCGTGCCGCGCAGACCTACGCGAACGATCTGCTGCCGAAGGCGCAGGGCGACGCCGCGAAACTTGCCGATGAAGCGAAGGCGTATGCCGATCGCGTGGTCACGCAGGCCGAAGGCGACGCCGACCGGTTCAAGCAGGTCTATGCACAGTATTCGAAGGCGCCCACGGTGATCCGCGAGCGGATGTATCTCGAGACGATGCAGGAAATCTATTCGAACGCGACGAAGGTGTTCGTCGGCAACAAGGGCGGCAACAGCGTCGTGTACCTTCCGCTCGACAAGCTCGTCGAGCAGGGGCGACAAAACGCCGCGAATGCGACGAATGCCGCGACGCCCGCCGGCGCATCCGCGCCCGACGCGACGTCGGCGCCGGCCGCCGCCGCGGCGAGCGCACCCGCGAGCGCGGCTTCGGCCGCGGCGGCGCCCGCACCGGGCAGCGACGTGCTGCGGTCGCGCGAAGCGTTCCGCAGCCGCTCGCGTGAAGACGATACGAAGTAACGGGGAGCGCAGAACATGAACCGAATCATTGCGCTCGTCGTCGCAATCGTGATCGCCGCTTTCGCGGCGTCGTCGACCGTCCTCACCGTCGATCCGCGCCATGCGGCCGTGCTGTCGGGCCGCGACGGCGCGCAACCCGAACTCGCGGGCCCCGGCATCCATTTCAAGCTGCCGCCGCCGCTGCAGACGGCGACGCTGATCGACACGCGCCTGCAATCCCTCGAGTCGTCGGATCCGCTGCAACTGGCGACCGAAGACAAGCACGACCTGCTCGTCGCGTATGCGGTCAAGTATCGGATCAGCGATCCGATGAAGTATTTCGCGGCGACGGGCGGTGACCCGGCGGCGGCCGCCGACCGCCTGGCCGGCGCGCTGAAGAGCGCACTCGGCGACGCGTTCGGCAAGCGCGCGCTCGACGACGCGCTCGGCGGGCAGCGCGAGATCGCCAATGCGGCGCGCGACGCGGTGCGGGCGACGGCATCGGGCTTCGGCGTCGACGTGGTCGACGTGCAGTTGACGCGTGTCGACTTGCCGGCTGCGCAGACGGATGCCGTCTATCAGCGGATGATTGCCGCGCTGCGCGACCAGGCCGCACAGGTGCGCGCGGATGGCGCCGCCGATGTCGAGCAGATCAAGGCCGACGCGGAACGCGAACAGCAGGCGGTGCTCGCGAATGCGTACAAGTCCGCGCAGACGATCAAGGGCGAGGGCGACGCGAAGGCCGCGTCGATCGCCGCCGATGCGTTCGGCCGCGATCCGCAGTTCTACCAGTTCTACGCGAGCCTGCAGGCTTACCGGAATACCTTCAAGCGCAACGACATCATCGTCGTCGACCCCGACAGCGAGTTTTTCCGTTTCATGCGCAGCCCGACGGGCGGTGCCGCACCGGCGGCACCCGCTCCCCGCAAACACTGACCTTGGGGCGCCGCGTCGAGCGGCGCCGTCGCTCGCATGGACCTGGCTGGCTCGTTGTTGCTCGCGGTAGCACTGATGCTGATCATCGAGGGGGCGTTCCCCTTCGTGTTTCCCGTCGCCTGGCGCGACACGTTTCGTAGAATAGCGGAGCGGCCGCCGCATCATATCCGGATCGGCGGGCTCATCGTGATGGCGCTCGGGCTCGTCCTGCTGCTGCTCGCCACCTGATCCGGACGGCGCACCCGCCGTTCGTTCCGCCCGATTGCCGATTTCCGATTCATTTCGCGGCGCGCATGTCGCGCCCTGTTTCCCGTCGTAGGACCGTACCGATGTCGACCTGGTTACTTCCCGAGAATATCGCCGACGTGCTGCCGTCGGAAGCGCGCAAGATCGAGGAGCTGCGCCGCAGGCTGCTCGACCGCTTCCGTTCGTACGGCTACGAAATGGTGATGCCGCCGTTGCTCGAATACCTCGAATCGCTGCTGACGAGCGGCGGCAACGACCTGCGCCTGCGCACCTTCAAGCTGGTCGACCAGTTGTCGGGCCGCACGCTCGGCCTGCGCGCGGACATCACGCCGCAAGTCGCGCGCATCGACGCGCACCTGCTGAACCGCCAGGGCGTGACGCGCCTCTGCTATGCCGGCCACGTGATGCATACGCGTCCTCGCGGGCTGCACGCGACGCGCGAACAGATCCAGATCGGCGCCGAAATCTACGGGCACGCCGGGCTGGAAGCCGATCTCGAGATCCAGCAGCTGATGCTCGACGCGCTACACCTCGCGGGGTTGTCGCGGATCCGCCTGGACCTGTGCCACGCGGGCGTGCTCGCGGCGTTGCTCGCGCGCGATGCGCAGGCTGCCGAGCGCGGCGAGGCGCTGTACGACGCGCTGTCGGGCAAGGACGTGCCGCTGCTGAACGAACTCACCGACGATCTCGGCGCCGACACGCGCGCGGCGCTGCGTGCGCTGCCGCATCTGTACGGCGACGCGAGCGTGCTCGACGAGGCGCGTGTGCGTCTGCCGGTGCTGCCCGAGATCACGCGTGCGCTCGACGATCTTGCGCAGCTTGCGGCGCAGGCGAAGGGCGTCGAGGTGGCGATCGATCTCGCCGACCTGCGCGGCTACGCGTACCACAGCGGCGCGATGTTTACGGCGTACATCGACGGCGTGCCGAACGCGATCGCGCGCGGCGGCCGGTACGACCACGTGGGCCAGGCCTACGGCCGCGCCCGCCCGGCGACGGGCTTCTCGCTCGACCTGCGCGAGCTTGCGCGGATTTCGCCGGTCGAGGCGCGCGGCACGGCGATTTTGGCGCCTTGGGCGCAGGACGACGCGCTGAGCGCGGCGGTGGCGGCGCTGCGCGACGCGGGCGAGGTCGTGATCCAGGCCTTGCCGGGACACGACCACGTGCTCGACGAGTTCGCCTGCGACCGTTCGCTCGTCGAGCGTGACGGCGCGTGGGTGGTCGAACCCCGTTAAACAGGCGTTCGCGGGCCGTCGTTCGGCGTGCATATCGTTGAAGCGAAACGGAAAAATTCGGAATCGCCCGCGAACATAGGTAGAATACGTTTTTAACCAGCTAACGAATCAACATGTCTGCCAGCGCAGTGAACGTGACTCCCGGGCGCAATGTCGTCGTCGTGGGAACGCAATGGGGTGATGAAGGCAAGGGCAAGATCGTCGACTGGCTGACGGACCACGCTCAGGGCGTCGTGCGTTTCCAGGGCGGTCACAACGCCGGCCACACCCTCATCATCGGCGGCAAGAAAACCATCTTGCGCCTGATTCCGTCGGGCATCATGCGTGAAGGCGTCGCCTGCTACATCGGCAACGGCGTCGTCCTGTCCCCCGAGGCACTGTTCAAGGAAATCGGCGAGCTGGAAGAGGCCGGCGTGAACGTGCGCGATCGCCTGTTCATCTCTGAAGCCACGACGCTGATCCTGCCGTACCACATCGCGATCGACCAGGCGCGCGAAGCGCGCAAGGGCGCGGGCAAGATCGGTACGACCGGCCGCGGCATCGGCCCGGCGTACGAGGACAAGGTCGGCCGCCGCGCGCTGCGCGTGCAGGACCTGTTCGACGCGAAGACCTTCGCCGACCGCCTGCGCGAAAACCTCGATTTCCACAACTTCGTGCTGACCCAGTACCTGGGTGGCGCGGCCGTCGATTTCCAGGCCACGCTCGACACGATGCTCGGCTATGCCGATCGCCTGAAGCCGATGGTGGCCGACGTGTCGCGCCGCCTGTACGACGCGAACAACGCCGGTCAGAACCTGCTGTTCGAAGGCGCGCAAGGCACGCTGCTCGACATCGACCACGGCACCTATCCGTTCGTCACGTCGAGCAACTGCGTTGCGGGTGCGGCATCGGCCGGCGCCGGCGTCGGTCCGCAGAAGCTGAACTACATCCTCGGCATCACGAAGGCGTACTGCACGCGCGTCGGCTCGGGCCCGTTCCCGAGCGAACTGTACGACGCGGACAACCCGCAGCGCCAGGACCAGGTCGGCGTCACGCTCGCGAACGTCGGCAAGGAATTCGGCTCGGTCACCGGCCGTCCGCGCCGCACCGGCTGGCTCGACGCAGCGGCACTGCGCCGCTCGATCCAGATCAACGGCGTGTCGGGCCTGTGCATGACGAAGCTCGACGTGCTCGACGGCCTCGATGAAGTCAAGCTGTGCGTCGGCTACAAGATCGACGGCAAGGACGTGGACATCCTGCCGCGCGGTGCGGCCGACGTCGCGCGTTGCGAGCCCGTGTACGAAACGTTCGCCGGCTGGAAGGAAAGCACCGTCGGCATCAAGACGTGGGACGCGCTGCCGGCGAATGCGCAGGCCTACCTGACCCGTGTCCAGGAAGTGGCCGGCGTGCCGGTCGACATGGTTTCGACGGGGCCGGATCGCGACGAGACGATCCTGCTTCGCCATCCGTTCAAGGTGTAATTCTCAGCATGACGCAGCAAATCACGATGACGGCGGCAGACTTGATGACCGATCCGCGCAACGACGACAAGAACCTGTGGGTAGGCTGGGACGAATACCATCGTCTGATCGAGCTGCTCGCGCTGCAGGTGCATGAATCGGGCTGGAAGTTCGACCAGATCCTGTGCCTTGCGCGCGGCGGCCTGCGCGTCGGCGACCAGCTGTCGCGCATCTACGACGTCCCGCTCGCGATCCTCGCGACGAGTTCGTACCGCGAAGCGGCCGGCACCGAGCAGGGCGAGCTCGACATCGCGCAGTACATCACGATGACGCGCGGCAGTCTCGCGGGCAACGTGCTGCTGGTCGACGATCTCGTCGATTCGGGCGTCACGCTCGCGCGCGTGCAGGAGCACCTGAAGGAGCGCTATCCGTCGGTCACGGCCGTGCGTTCGGCCGTGCTCTGGTACAAGGGCTGCTCGAAGGTCAAGCCGGACTATCACGCACAGTATCTGCCGACGAATCCGTGGATTCATCAGCCGTTCGAAGAGTGGGACACGGTTCGTCCGCACAACCTCGAGGCATGGATCAAGCGCGGTCGCGCGCAGCGCGACGGCTCGGGCGCGTAAGCGGCCGGCCGATCGAAGGAAAGCCTTGTGCGGCGCCGCTTGCGGCGCCGTTTTTTATTGGCGCGCCGTGCCGGCGGGCACGGCGATCCGCGCGCGTGGTAGGCAGACGGCGCGGCCCCGGCTATGATGGCAGCCCTGCCACAGCTTGCGCAGGATTGCATGCGCAGCGTGGATCACGTGGTTTAAGGGCAACAAGGCAGGACGGTTTTTCAGGGGGGCGCGAGTAGAATAGCGCTCGTTTTGTCCGACCGGACCCGATTATTACGCTTCATATGAACGACACGATCCAGGCGACCGACGCAGCCCATGCGCATTCGACGCACCAACACTCGATGCGGGCGCTTGCGATAGCGGCCATCGGCGTCGTGTTCGGCGACATCGGCACGAGCCCGCTGTATTCGCTGAAGGAGGCGTTCAGCCCCGCACACGGCATTCCGCTCACGGAAGGCTCGATTCTCGGTGTGATCTCGCTGCTGTTCTGGGCGATCATCCTGGTGGTCGGCATCAAGTATCTGCTGTTCGTGATGCGGGCCGACAACAACGGCGAGGGTGGCGTGCTCGCGCTGATGGCGCTGTCGCTGCGGCCGCTCGACTCGAAAACCCGCGTCGCGGGCGCGCTGATGGCGCTCGGGATCTTCGGCGCCTGCATGTTCTACGGCGACGCCGTGATCACGCCGGCGATCTCCGTGATGTCGGCGGTCGAAGGCCTCGAGATCGCGACGCCGCACCTGTCCCACCTGGTCCTGCCGATCACGATCGTGATCCTGATCGCGCTGTTCTGGATCCAGCGTCACGGCACCGCGCTGGTCGGCAAGCTGTTCGGGCCGATCATGGTGCTGTGGTTCGTCGTGATCGCGGCACTCGGCGTATATCACATCGTGCGCGTGCCGGGCATCATCGCGGCGATCAACCCGTATTACGCGGCGTCGTTCATGGCGGACCACCTGCTGCAGGCCTACGTCGTGCTGGGTTCGGTCGTGCTGGTGCTGACCGGTGCGGAAGCGCTCTACGCGGACATGGGCCATTTCGGCGCGAAGCCGATCCGCCTCGCCGCGTACGGGCTCGTGATGCCGTCGCTCGTGCTGAACTACTTCGGCCAGGGCGCGCTGCTGATCGAGAATCCGAAGGCGATCGAGAACCCGTTCTTCCTGCTGGCACCGGAGTGGGCGCTGCTGCCGCTCGTCGTGCTGTCGACGGTCGCGACCGTGATCGCTTCGCAGGCCGTGATTTCCGGCGCGTATTCGCTGACGTCGCAGGCGATCCAGCTCGGCTACGTGCCGCGCATGAAGGTGCTGCATACGTCCGAGCTGGCGATCGGCCAGATCTACGTGCCGGTCGTGAACTGGCTGCTGCTGTTCGTGATCCTCTGCATCGTGATCGGCTTCAAGAGTTCCGACAACCTCGCCGCTGCGTACGGCATCGCGGTGACGGCGACGATGGTGATCACGACCGTGCTCGCTGCCGTCGTGATGGTGAAGGTGTGGAACTGGAACCGGCTGCTCGTCGGCGCGATCATCGCCGTGTTCCTCGCGGTCGACCTGGGCTTTTTCGGTGCGAACCTGCTGAAGGTCGCGCAGGGCGGCTGGCTGCCGCTCGGCATCGGCGCGCTGCTGTTCTTCCTGCTGATGACCTGGTACAAGGGCCGCCATATCGTCAAGGAGCGCACGGCCGCCGACGGTATCCCGCTCGAGCCGTTCCTGCAGGGGCTGCTCGCGCATCCGCCGCACCGCGTGTCGGGCACCGCGATCTACCTGACCGGCAACGACAAGCTCGTCCCCGTCAGCCTGCTGCACAACCTGAAGCACAACAAGGTGCTGCACGAGCGGACCATCTTCCTGACGTTCGTCACACGCGACATTCCGTACGTGCGCGACGACAAGCGCCTGAGTTCGCGCGACGCGGGTGGCGGCCTGTACATCGTCAAGGCCCAGTACGGCTTCAACGAGACGCCGGACGTGAAGGCCGTGCTCGAGGAGTTCGGCCGCACGCACGACATGACGTTCGAACTGATGGACACGTCGTTCTTCCTCGCGCGCGAAACGGTCGTGCCGACGCATCTGCCCGGCATGTCGATCTGGCGCGAACGCGTGTTCGCGTGGATGCACCAGAACGCGGCGAAGCCGACCGACTTCTTCTCGATCCCGGCGAACCGCGTCGTCGAGCTCGGGACCAAGATCGAGATCTGACCGGTGCGCGCAGTGGCCGCGCATGCGGCCCATGCCGATCTGGCTGCGCGCTCGCTGAAGCAATAAAAAAACCCGCCTTTCGGCGGGTTTTTTTATACGTCAACAGCCTTCGCGTGCTCAGCGCTTCAGCTTCGCGAACGCCGCGGCCATCGCGCCGGCCGGTTCCGGTTCGCGCGAACGCTGCGGACGGGCGCTGCCGCCGCGGCCGGCACTGCTGCGATCCTGGCCGCCGCGCGGCGCCATGCCGGGCGCGGCCGCTTCGTCGTCGAGGCGCATCGTCAGCGCAATGCGCTGACGCTTCACGTCGACGTCGAGCACCTTGACCTTGACGACCTGGCCGGCCTTCACGACTTCGTGCGGATCCTTGATGAACTTCGTTGACATCGCGGACACATGGACGAGGCCGTCCTGATGCACGCCGACATCCACGAACGCGCCGAATGCCGCGACGTTCGTCACGACCCCTTCGAGCAGCATGCCCGGCATCAGGTCGGAGACCTTCTCGACGCCGTCGCGGAACGTTGCCGTCTTGAATTCGGGGCGCGGGTCACGACCCGGTTTTTCGAGTTCGGACAGGATGTCGCGCACGGTCGGCAGGCCGAAACGTTCGTCAACAAATTCGGCCGGCGACAGGCCGGCCAGCGCGTCGCGGCTGCCGAGCACGTCGTCGATCCGCTTGCTGATCTTCGCGAGGATGCGTTCGACGACCGGGTAGGCCTCCGGGTGGACCGACGAGCGATCGAGCGGATTCTCGCCGCCGTTGATGCGCAGGAAGCCGGCTGCCTGTTCGAAGGTCTTGTCGCCGAGGCGCGGCACCTTGCGCAGGTGGTCGCGCGACGGGAACGGCCCGTTCGCGTCGCGATAGTCGACGATGTTGCGGGCGAGCGTGGCGTTCAGGCCCGAGACGCGCGCGAGCAGCGCGACCGACGCGGTGTTCGCGTCGACGCCGACCGCGTTCACGCAATCCTCGACCACCGCGTCGAGCGAGCGGGCGAGTTCGCGCTGGTTCACGTCGTGCTGGTACTGGCCGACGCCGATCGCTTTCGGCTCGATCTTCACGAGCTCGGCGAGCGGGTCCTGCAGGCGGCGGGCGATCGACACGGCGCCGCGCAGCGACACGTCGAGTTCCGGGAATTCCTTCGCGGCCAGCTCGGACGCCGAGTAGACCGACGCGCCGGCCTCCGACACGACGATCTTCTGCAGCCGCAGTTCGGGGTGCTTCGAGATCAGCTCGCTCGCGAGCTTGTCGGTTTCGCGCGATGCGGTGCCGTTGCCGATGCTGATCAGCTCGGCCTGCGTCTGCGCGGCGATGCGCGCGAGCTTCGCGAGCGAGCCGTCCCAGTCGCGGCGCGGCTCGTGCGGGTAGATCGTGTCGGTCGCGAGCAGCTTGCCGGTGCGGTCGACCACGGCGACCTTCACGCCAGTGCGCAGGCCGGGGTCGAGACCGATCACGGCCTTCGGGCCGGCCGGCGCGGCCAGCAGCAGGTCCTTCAGGTTGCGGGCGAACACGCGGATCGCTTCGGCTTCCGCCGTTTCGCGCAGTTGCGTGAGCAGTTCGTTCTCGATGTGCGGCTGCACCTTCACGCGCCAGCACCAGCGGCACACGTCGGACAGCCACTTGTCGGCCGGGCGGCCCTGGTTCGCGATCCCGAAATGGCGCGCGATCATCGCTTCGCCGGGATGCGGGACCTGCGCGTCGAGTTCCTCGCCGAGGCCGAGCTTGACGGTCAGCACGCCGGCGTTGCGGCCGCGGAACAGCGCGAGCGCGCGGTGCGACGGCACGGTCCGGATCGTTTCCGCGTAGTCGTAGTAGTCGCGGAACTTCTCGCCTTCCTCGTTTTCCTTGCCTTCGACGACCGCCGACGACACGACGCCTTGGCTGTGCAGGTAGTCGCGCAGCTTGCCGAGCAGTTCGGCCGTTTCGCCGAATTGTTCCGACAGGATGTCGCGCGCGCCGTCGAGCGCGGCCTTCACGTCGGCGACGCCCTTGTCGGGATCGACGTAGGCGGCGGCTTCCGTCTGCGGGTCGAGCAGCGGATTCGCGAGCAGTGCCTGAGCGAGCGGCTCGAGGCCGGCTTCGCGGGCGATCTGCGCGCGCGTGCGGCGCTTCGGCTTGTACGGCAGATAAAGGTCTTCGAGCACCTGCTTGCTGTCGGCCGCGTCGATCGCGGCGCGCAGTTCGTCGGTCAGCTTGCCCTGTTCGTCGATGCTCGACAGGATCGCCGCGCGGCGATCCTCGAGCTCGCGCAGATACAGGAGGCGTTCCTCGAGCTGGCGCAGCTGCGTGTCGTCCAGGTTGCCGGTCACTTCCTTGCGGTACCGGGCAATGAACGGAACGGTCGAGCCTTCGTCGAGGAGTTGCACTGCCGCCGCGACCTGGCGCGGCTGGACGGACAGTTCGGTGGCGATGCGCTGTACGATCTTGAGTGCTACGGTTTCCGTCATGTCGTGGATGATCTGCCTGCTGAAATCGCGGCGCGGGCCGGCAGACCGCGCGGCGGGCTGCGAGACGGGCCCGCCGGACCAGATGCCGCGGGTGAGTGAAGCGGGGCATTTTGCCATAAATGGCGGAGCGTCCAGCCGGGGGTGATAGAATTTGACACATGTCCCGCAGCTTTCCTACGACGTTGCCAACTTCCCGCATTTCTCTCGTCGCGCTCGGCGCAGCGCTTGCCGCGGCTTTGTCCGCCGGGTCCACCGTCGCGTACGCACAGGCATCGGGCGCAACCGCGCCGGACGCCGCTGTCGCCGCGCCCGTTGCAGCCTCCGCCACGCAGGATTTCGACGCCCGTCAAAAAGTGCTCAATCAACGTTCCGCGGAAAACGATTATCGTTATGCCGTGGCGGAGCACGATTGCTACAGCAAGTTCTTCGTCAATCACTGTCTCGGCGTGGCGCGCGACCGGATGCGCGAGGAGCGGGCGAGCATCCGTCAGGAACAGCTCGCGCTCGACGACGAGCAGCGCGCGGTGCGGGCGCAGCAGCGCGACCAGCAGCAGGCGTTGAAGCAGGCGCAGAATGCGGCGGAAGCGCCGCAGCGCGCGGCGAACGATGCGGCGAACGCGGCTGCGTTCCGCGACAAGCAGGAGCAGAATGCACTGAAGCGGGCGCAGCGTGGCGCGGAAGGGCCGCAGCGCGCCGCGAACAAGCAGGCATACGACCAGAAGCAGGCGGATTTCCAGCACAAGCTCGACCAGGCGCGCCAGCAGGGCGCGCAGAAGGCGCAGGAGCGGGCGGACAACGCCGCGCGCTACGAGCAGAAGCAGAAGGAAGCCGCCCAGCACAAGGCCGATGTCGAACGGCGTCAGCAGGAAGCGGCCGACAAGGCCAAGCAGCAGCAACAGCAGGGGCAGTAACGTGTTGGATTGATCCGGAGTCAGTCTCGTGCGTGCCGGCACGCCAGTCGGCGCGCTGCTTCGATGAGGAGGCGCATATGCAAAACCGTCCCACGGAACAGCAGCAGGAATTGCACAACCGTTTGGCAGCATTGCAGGAGCAGCACCAGCAGCTCGCTCGGGAGATCGAGCTGAAGGAAGGACACTCCGACATCGACGACATCACGCTGCACCGGCTGAAGAAGGAAAAGCTGGCGGCCAAGGACAAAATCATTTTGCTGCAATCGCAGCTGGAACCGGATAAGCGCGCCTGAGCGCGGCCTGGCAAGCGCCGGCGCCGCCCGGGCGCTGGACACAGGAACGCTTGCCTTGAATTCACCGCTTGAAGCCAACCCCGATGCCCGGCGTGACGCGTCGTCCGCCGGGCGCGTTCGTGCGCCCGAAGGCACCTTCGAGCTGAGCCGCAAGCGCGTCGACGAACTCGACACGATTTTCGGTGAAGGCGGACTGCTCGCGCGCGCGCTGGACGGCTATCACCCGCGCCAGTCGCAGATCGAAATGGCGCGCGCGGTCGCGTCCGCGATGGAGGCCTCCGCGCGCCGGATGCCCGAGCCGGAAATCTTCGAGACCCGCAAGCGGCCGGCGCGCCGCCTCGGCGAAGGCGACCAGGCGGCCGAGTCCGCCGCGGACGGCGCAGCCGCCGACACCGACGCCGGCGACAACACGCTGATCGTCGAGGCCGGCACCGGTACCGGCAAGACCTATGCATACCTGGTGCCCGCGATGCTGTGGGGCGGCAAGGTGATCGTGTCGACCGGCACGAAGCACCTGCAGGACCAGCTGTTCCAGCGCGACATCCCGACGGTGCGCAACGCGCTCGCGGTGCCGGTGACGGTCGCGATGCTCAAGGGCCGCTCGAACTATCTGTGCCATTACTACCTGCAGCGCACGGCCGACAACGGCCGCCTGCCGTCGCGGCAGGACACCGCGTACCTGCAGGAAATCGTCCGGTTCGCGAAGATCACGAAGAGCGGCGACAAGGCCGAGCTCGCGAGCGTGCCGGAGACGGCGCCCGTGTGGTCGATGGTCACGTCGACGCGCGACAACTGCCTCGGCCAGGAGTGCCCGCATTACAAGGAATGCTTCGTGATGCAGGCGCGGCGCGAGGCGCAGCAGGCCGACGTCGTCGTCGTCAACCATCACCTGTTCTTCGCGGACATCATGCTGCGCGACACCGGGATGGCCGAACTGCTGCCGAACGCGAACACGGTGATCTTCGACGAAGCGCACCAGCTGCCGGAAACGGCCACGCTGTTCTTCGGCGAGACGCTGTCGACCACGCAAATCCTCGAACTCGCGCGCGACACGGTCGCCGAGGGCCTGAGCCATGCGCGCGATGCGGTCGAGTGGGTGAAGCTCGGCGGCGATCTCGAACGTGCGGCGCGCGACCTGCGCCTCGCGTTCGCGAACGACCAGATCGTGCGCATGTCGCTCGCGCAACTGGGCGACGATCATCCGATGTTCGGCGCGCTCGATGCGCTCGAAGTGGCGCTCGATGCGCTTGCCTCGGCGCTCGCGAGCCAGGCCGAGCGGGCGGAATCGCTCGGCGCGTGCCTGCGGCGCGCCCGCGAGCTGCAGGACCTGCTCGCGGGTTGGGTCGCGCCCGGTGCGGCGGAAGCGGCCGCGAAGGCCGATGCCGCCGCAGCCGGCGACAAGGCTGCCGCCGACGACCCGAACGAGAAAGTGCGCTGGGTCGAGGTGTTCGCGCATACCGTCCAGCTGCACGAAACGCCGCTGTCGGTCGCGCCGATTTTCGCGAAGCAGCGCGCCGGCGTGCCGCGCGCGTGGGTCTTTACGTCGGCGACGTTGTCGGTGCGCGGCGACTTCACGCACTACGCGGCCCAGATGGGGCTCAGCTCGCGGCGCTCGATGACGCTCGCGAGCCCGTTCGATTATCAGACGCAGGGCCTGCTGTACGTGCCGCGCAACCTGCCGCAGCCGTCGTCGCCGGCGTTTACCGACGCCGTATTCGACGCCGCGCTGCCGGCGATCGAGGCGTCGGGCGGTGGCGTCTTCATGCTGTGCACGACGCTGCGTGCGGTCGACCGGATCGCGTCGAAGCTGCGCGACGTGATCGAGTCGCGCGGCTGGAACATGCCGCTGCTGGTGCAGGGCGACGCCAGCCGCACCGAGCTGCTCGACCGCTTCCGTTCGTACGGCAATGCGATCCTCGTCGGCAGCCAGAGCTTCTGGGAAGGCGTGGACGTGCGCGGCGACGCGCTGTCGCTCGTCGTGATCGACAAGCTGCCGTTCGCGCCGCCCGACGATCCGGTGCTGGCCGCGCGGCTCGACGCGCTGACCAAGAAGGGCTTGAGCCCGTTCGCGGTTCACCAGCTGCCGCAGGCCGTGATCACGCTGAAGCAGGGTGCGGGCCGCCTGATTCGCGCGGAGACCGATCGCGGCGTGCTGATGATCTGCGACACGCGGCTCGTCGACAAGCCTTACGGCCGCCGGATCTGGCAGAGCCTGCCGCCGTTCAAGCGCACCCGCGAGATCGCGGTCGTGCAGGACTTTTTCGACGAGCATCGCGCGGAAAAGCGCGCATGACCGCGCCGCCGCCTGCTACGGGCGGCATCAACAAAAAACCCGGCTCGATGGCCGGGTTTTTTATTGATGCACGGGCGTCGCTCAGAACTGCCACCACGACTTCTTCGTGCCGGGGCGCGAGTGGCCGGTGATGTACGGGCTGTCCGGGAAAGTCCCCGCGAGCACGCGCTTCGTGTCTTCCGCGAGCTCCGGCTGGTTCAGCTTGCCGTACGACAGGATCATGATGTGCAGCGCGTCCTCGATCGCTGGCGCGCCCTTGTAGTCCTTGATCGCGAGCTGCGCGCGGTTGATCGCCGCGACATAGGCGCCGCGCCGATAGTAGTAGTCGGCCGCGTGCACTTCGTGCGACGCGAGCGCGTTGACGATGTAGCGCATCCGGGCGGCGGCGTCCGGCGCGTACTTGCTCTTCGGGTAGCGGTCGACGACGACCTTGAACGCGTCGTACGATTCGCGCAGTGCCTGCGGATCGCGCTCGCTCATGTCCTGGCCGGAGAAGCGGCCGAACAGGCCGAGATCGTCGTTGAAGTGGATCATCCCCTTCAGGTAGTACGCGTACGGGATATCCGGGTGATCCGGGTGCAGCTGGATGAAGCGGTCGACGGCCTGGTCGGCGGCTGCCGCTTCGTTGTCCTTCCAGTTGCAGTACGCGACGTTGATCTGCGCCTGTTGCGCGAAATGGCCGAACGGATCGCGGCCTTGCAGCGATTCGAAATATTTCGCGCACTTGCCCCAGTCGCCGCCGGACAGTGCGTCCTGGGCCTCTGAGTATAATTTGTTGTTCGACCAGGTAGCCGTCTCGTCCTGCTTCTGCGGCAAGCCGTGGCAGCCGGCGATGAGGGCCGCGGCCGCTACCACCGCAGCTCGGGCGGCGACGGTTTTGGCCGTACGTTTGGTCGAATTCATCATGCTCGCATGTCCTAGCTTCAAGTCTCGGTGACCCAGTCTAAATGACCCGTTCAAGTTCGCAGAATGCCCCGCGGGGCAAGTCAAATCGCGAAGATTATAGCCCAAGCGATCGGCCCGCCGACGCTGCCTCGGGGGATTCCCCCGATGACGATCTGGCTGCAGGCGCGATGCAGCCGCCTGTGGTGCCGTCCGCGGCGGCCGACGAGGCGCCGCGCGTCGTCGAAGTGCCGCTGTCGCTGGCGGGTGAACGCCTCGACAAGGCGCTCGCCCAACTGTTCCCCGAATTCTCCCGCAGCCGCCTGCAGAGCTGGATCGAGGCGCAACGCGTGCTGGTCGACGGCGCGCCGGCGAAGATCCGCCAGCCGGTGCCGCTCGGCGCCAGGATCGAGCTCGTGCCCGACCTGCTGCCGGAGCAGCTGGCGTTCACGCCGGAGCCGGTGCCGCTCGACGTGATCTACGAGGACGACGCGCTCGTCGTCATCAACAAGCCGGCGGGCCTCGTCGTCCACCCGGCCGCCGGCAACTGGAGCGGCACGATCCTCAACGGCCTGCTGCACCGCTACGGCGACGCGGCGGCCGGCCTGCCGCGCGCGGGCATCGTGCACCGGCTCGACAAGGAGACGTCCGGCCTGATGGTGGTTGCGCGCACACTCGCCGCGCAGACCGACCTCGTGCGCCAGCTGCAGGCGCGTACGGTGAAGCGCCGCTATTTCGCGCTCGTGTGGGGCACGATGCCCGAGGACGGCACGATCGACGCGCCGATCGGCCGCGATCCGCGCGAGCGCACGCGCATGGCCGTCGTCACCGGCGCGTCGGGCAAGCCCGCGCGCACGCATTTCCGCACGGTTGACACATGCATGTGGCAACGTCAGCCGGTGTCCGCGATCCAGTGCGACCTCGAAACCGGCCGCACGCATCAGATCCGTGTGCACTGCTCGCATGTCGGGCATCCGCTGCTCGGCGATCCGGTGTACGGGCGCGCGCGCGGCAAGCGCTCGGTCGCGCCGCTGCCGGACGGGTTCGCGCGGCAGGCGCTGCACGCATGGCGGCTCGGCCTCGTGCATCCGGTCACGGGCAAGACGATGCAGTGGCGCTGTCCGTTGCCGGACGACATGAACGCGCTCGTCGCGGCGCTGGGCTTCGGGCAGGGCGACGAGGAATTCGACGATGAAGACGGTGTCTACGACGATGACGATTTCGCCGGCGATTATCGGGATCACGACGACGATTACGACGATGAGGAGGAGTGAGTGCCGATGACGAATCTGGCGCCGTTGACGTGGCAGGACTGCGTGCAGCCCGACTGGCAGGTGGCGCCGCGCGTGCGTGCGCTGATCACGACGCGCGACGGCGGCGTGAGCGAAGGCCCGTACGGGCGCTGGCAGGACGGCGCCGCGTTGCCGGGCGGGATGAATCTCGGCCTTCATACCGGTGACGATCCGGCCCATGTCGCGGCGAATCGCGCGCGCCTGCTCGCGCTGGCGGGGCAGGCGCGCGCGGCATGGCTCGAGCAGGTTCACGGCGCGCAGGTCGTGCGTGCGGACGAGGTGATCGAGGCCGCGCCGGCTGGCTCGGCGCCCGTGCAGGCCGACGCGAGCGTGACCGACCGCACGGGGGCGGTCTGCGTCGTGATGGTCGCGGATTGCCTGCCGGTGCTGCTGTGCGATGCGCAGGGCCGGGCGGTGGGCGCCGCGCACGCAGGCTGGCGCGGGCTCGCGGCCGGCATCGTCGAGCAGACCGCGGCGCGCGTCGCGGCGCTCGCCGGCGGCGCGACGGATGCGCTGCATGCGTACCTCGGGCCCGCGATCGGCCCGCGGGCGTTCGAAGTCGGCGCCGACGTGTGCGAGGCGTTTCTCGACACCGCTCCGCAGTCGGAGCATGATGAGACGCGGCAAGCGTTCGTCGCGATCGACGGTGCGCCCGGCAAGTACCTCGCCGATCTCCATGCGCTCGCGCGCCTGCGCCTCGCGCGCGCAGGCGTGGCGCACGTGAGCGGCCGGCGCGCGTGCACGGTCAACGAACCCGCACGCTTCTATTCGTACCGGCGCGACCGCGTGACCGGCCGCATGGCGGCGGCGATCTGGCTGGCCGATTGAAAGCCGACTGAGGGCTGACCGCGTGCGTCTGCGCGCGCGGTTTGTTGCGTTGCGAAATCGGCTTATCTCGATATTGGCGAGGCAATGCGGCGTTGCATGGACAACCGAATGAATAATCGCGAAGTCAAGTCAATCAAAATGTTTTATGTTTCGCCGGAAGCCTTGTCCCGCCTGTTGCGCGCGGATTATCTTCGAGCAGAAATGTTCAGCGGTTTGATGCAGCGCTTCACATGGGGAAAACGATAATGATAAAAATACCGCACTGCGGCAGAATCTGGAGACGCCTCTCCAGAGCATGACGGCCCGGCTCGCAACCGGCATGCCGCGCGCGAGCAGGATTTCACGATTGACGCTCACGAATCACCGGTAAGGCAGGTAATGACAGCATCGAAAAATTCGTCGACGTCCGCTCAGGCGGGCACTTCCGCAGGCAACGCCGGGTTCGGCCAGGCTGCCCAGCCGATGCAGCAGATGTTCGAGGCATGGCTGAACGCGTGGCGCGGTTTCGCCGATCCGGCGCGCGCCGCAACGGCGTCGACCACCGCGAATCCATTCGCCGCATTCCAGTTCCCGACATCGGTTCCGTTCCAGATGCCGTCGATGCCCGATCTGGGCGCCTTCGGCGGCCTGGCCTCGCCGTTCGCGGGGCTGAAGCTGCCGGTAGCCGCGATCCCGCCCGAACGGCTCCAGAAGTTGCAGGCCGACTATGCGCGCGACTGCATGACGCTGATGCAGCAGGCCGCCGCCGCGAAGCTCGAGTCGCCTGAACTGAAGGACCGCCGCTTCAGCGGGGATGCCTGGAAGGCGTCGCCCGCGCATGCATTCGCGGCCGCGTGGTACCTGCTCAACGCGCGCTACCTGCAGGAGCTGGCCGACGCGCTCGAGACCGACCCGAAGACGCGCGAACGCATCCGTTTCTCCGTTCAGCAATGGACGGCCGCCGCGGCGCCGAGCAACTTCCTCGCGCTCAATCCCGACGCACAGAAATCGATCCTCGAGACGCAGGGCGAAAGCCTGCGGCAGGGGATGATGAACCTGCTCGGCGACCTGCAGCGCGGCAAAATTTCGCAGACCGACGAATCGCAGTTCGTGGTCGGCAAGAACCTCGGGTGTACCGAAGGCGCGGTCGTCTACGAGAACGACCTGATCCAGCTGATCCAGTACGCGCCGAAGACGGACAAGGTGTTCGAACGGCCGCTCCTGATCGTGCCGCCGTGCATCAACAAGTTCTACATCCTCGACCTGCAGCCCGAGAATTCGCTCGTCGCGCATGCGCTGTCGAGCGGCCATCAGGTGTTCCTCGTGTCGTGGCGCAACGCCGATGCGTCGGTCGCGCACAAGACGTGGGACGACTACATGAACGAAGGGCTGCTCGCGGCGATCGACGCCGTGCAGCAGGTCAGCGGCCGCGAGCAGATCAACACGCTCGGCTTCTGCGTCGGCGGCACGATGCTCGCGACCGCGCTGTCGGTGCTCGCCGCGCGCGGCGAACATCCGGCCGCGTCGATGACGCTGCTGACCGCGATGCTCGACTTCACCGACACCGGCATCCTCGACGTGTTCGTCGACGAGGCGCACGTACAGATGCGCGAGCAGACCATCGGCGGCAAGAACGGCGCCGCGCCGGGGCTGATGCGCGGCGTCGAGTTCGCGAACACGTTCTCGTTCCTGCGGCCGAACGACCTCGTGTGGAACTACGTCGTCGACAACTACCTGAAGGGCCGCACGCCCGCCGCGTTCGACCTGCTGTACTGGAACAGCGACTCGACGAGCCTGCCGGGGCCGATGTACGCGTGGTACCTGCGCAATACCTATCTCGAGAACAAGCTCCGCGTGCCCGGTGCGCTGACGGTGTGCGGCGAATCCGTCGACCTGTCGCGCATCGACGTGCCGACCTTCATCTACGGGTCGCGCGAGGATCACATCGTGCCGTGGCAGACGGCCTACGCATCGACGTCGATCCTGACGGGCCCGCTGAAGTTCGTGCTCGGCGCGTCGGGTCACATCGCGGGCGTGATCAATCCGCCGGCGAAGAAGAAGCGCAGCTACTGGGTCAACGACAGCGACCTGCCCGCATCGGCGGACGACTGGTTTGCCGGTGCGACCGAGCAGCCCGGCAGCTGGTGGACGACCTGGGTCGAGTGGCTCGACCAGTACGGCGGCCGCAAGGTCGCGCCGCCCGCCAAGCCCGGGAGCGAGCAGTTCCCGGTGATCGAGCCGGCGCCGGGTCGCTACGTATTGCAGCGCGATTGACGAAAACCGGACAGCGGCGCACGCTGTCCGATGCACCGCAGTTTTTTTAACAGGGCCGGTAGCGATGCGCCGTGTCGTGCGGGCCCGGAGGAAACGGAAATGACGGACGTAGTGATCGTATCGGCCGCGCGGACCGCGGTCGGCAAATTCGGCGGCTCGCTCGCGAAGATCGCGGC